>JBLFYM010000003.1:0-104542 GCA_047608975.1 Limisphaerales bacterium
GGAGCCAGATCAGAGCGATGGAAATTCGCCAAAAGCCGGAGCTGCCGAAGAACAAATTGCGTCCACGAAACTCTCACGAGTTCCGCCACGTGGCCTACCATAATTCCTTGAGCATCGCGCCAGTCCCTGATCAATTGCTTTCCAGCTCCCGATGAAGATCACGAAAACACCTCACCTGTCCCGTCTGCTTCTCCTTCTGTTTGTGACGCAAACACACCTCGCCTTCGCGGCCGGGCCGATTCGTGAGCCCTGGGTCGCATCCCGCATCCAAGGTTCACCAGGGCCACCCAAGCCGTACGTCGCCGAGCCGGTGTTCGAAGACCTGACCATCAACGAAGGTCTCGAAATGGTTGCCCTCGATGGACGGCTCTTCGTGATGGAACGCAGGGGCAAGATCTGGTCGTTTGTCGAGCATGCCACGGATCCGAAGGCAGAGTTATTTGTGGATCTCAAGGCAAGGAATCCACAAACGACCAGCGCCTACGGCCTCGCCTTTCATCCCGACTGGAGAACAAACCGGCAGGTGTTTCTGACCTACACAATCGGCAACAATCTGGAGAACGGCACGCTGCTTTCCCGGTTCCGTTTCACCACCTCTGCGGGCGAGGCACCGCGGATTGAACCTGACAGCGAGGAGGTCATCTTCAGGTGGCGCAGCGGCGGCCACAACGGCGCCAACCTGCAATTCGGTCCGGACGGGATGCTCTACGTCTCCACGGGCGATGCGAGTCCGCCCAATCCGCCTGATGGATTCCACACCGGACAGGACAATTCGGACATCCTCTCCTGCGTACTGCGAATCGATGTCAATCACCAGGACGAGGCTCTGAAGTATCGGGTGCCATCGGACAACCCCTTCGTCGGCCGCACCGGCGTAAGGCCTGAAATCTGGGCCTTCGGATTTCGTAATCCCTGGAAGATGAGTTTCGACAGCAAAGGCCGCCTGTGGCTCGGCGATGTCGGTTGGGAATTGTGGGAAATGATTCATCGCGTCGAGAAAGGCGGCAACTACGGCTGGAGCGCAACGGAGGCCGTCAATCCGATCAAGCCGGACTCTGCCAGCCCTCTCGCTCCGATCTCGCCGCCCGTCACCGCGCATTCTCACACCGAGGCGGCCTCGATCACGGGCGGCTTTGAATACCGGGGGACCCGACTGCCAAAGCTACGCGGCGCCTACATCTACGGTGACTATGAAACCGGAAAAATCTGGACTCTCCGCCATGATGGTCAGCGCGTTACGGAGCATATCGAAATAGCTGACACCCCCCACCGGATCTCGACCTTCGGAGTCGGCAACGACGGTGAGCTTTACTACATCCACTACGGAAATCCTTCCACCCTCTGTCGCCTCACACCCAATCCGCGCGCTGGCAAAAACTCGGACTTTCCCCGCCAGCTTAGCCGGACCGGTCTGTTCGCAAACACCCGGCACCAGCAACCGAACACCGGCGTCTACGAATTCGCAGTTCACGAACCGATGTGGCAGGACGGAGCCGAAGCAACCCGTTATGTCGCCCTGCCAAACACCAACGCGATCAACACCGATATCGTCTATCACAAGAACGGCAGTCGTCGCATCACCACCACCTGGCCGGAGAATGCCGTGCTGGCCAAGACAATCCGCCTGGGTGAAACGCCAGTCGAAACCCAGGTGCTCCACTTCAACGGCAATACGTGGAATGGCTACAGCTACCGATGGAACAAGGCGGCCACGGATGCCGAACTCGTGGGCAGGGACGGCGATGAGTTCGAAGTTTCTGCAAAGAACTGGCAAGGCGGCACCCGCTACCGAATCCCAGGGCGGGCAGAGTGTCTGCGCTGTCACAGCATGTGGAACAAATTTACGCCCGCGTTTGAGCCGATGCAGTTGGCGGAGTTTATCCGTTTTCCAAAGCAGTCCCCACAGGAAGTCGCGACCGATCTTGGTCTGGCCAACGCGGATTTCTTTCATAAGAACGACAACGGCCACCTGATCAACAGTCGCGGCGGTGGTTCTTTGGAGAAACGCGCCCGATCCTGGCTGCACGCCAACTGCGCCCATTGCCATCGACGACACGGCGGCGGCACGGCCCCGCTGGAGGTGAACTACGAGCGATCGCTCTCGGAATCTTTCACGTTGTGGCAGCAGCCGACGCGAGGAGAATTCGGTCTCACGGATACCCACCTGATCGTCCCCGGCCATCCCGCCCGCTCCGTCCTCAACTATCGGGTCAGCGCCATCGGCTCCAGTCACATGCCCCCCATCGGTCCCCGGGAGGTGGATGACCACGGCGCAAACCTCCTGTGGAAATGGATCGCCAAGCTACCGAGCCAAACGCCCGCGCAGCCCATCCCAATCGGACTTCTGGACGAGCCCTGGATGTCCGACACCTCACCCGCCATGCGCATGACCCACGCGATCGCCTCCGGTGAAATGTCGGAGACCGAAGCGAAGACCGCCCGGACAAACGGTCTCATCTCCCAGAACCAGAACGTCCGTGCGCTATTCGAACGCTTCCGACCTCCCAACGAACGCCCGGTCCCCGCACAACTGAACCCCAACCGGATCCTCTCGCTCCGTGGAAACTCTGATACCGGCGCAACACTGCTCTCTCCCACTGGCAAACTTGCCGCCTGTTTTGCCTGCCACCAACTCGGCGAAGCCGGTCGTGATCTCGGCCCCGAACTCAGTGAAGTCGCCACCCGGCTCAACCGTGAACAAATTCTGGAAAGCCTGATCCATCCATCGAAGACGATCGCACCCGAATATCGAATCTGGTCCGTACAGACCAAGGAGGGTGAAGCCCAGTCCGGCTTTATCATCAATCGCACCGACAAATCGATCACCCTGAAACTTACCACCGGCCAATCAACAACCATCCCCGTCCAACAAGTCCAATCAACAAAACCGCAGGCTCTTTCACTTATGCCCGAAGGCCTCCTCATTCTCCTGACCGAGCAGGAAACAGCCGACCTCCTCGCCTATCTGGTGGCATTGAAACAGGCGGGCAAGTAGCCGGCAAAACCCCTTGCCCCAACGGGGCTAAGCCCTCCAACCCAAGGTTGGCAGCGAAGCGTCACCTTGGACGAACAGGCAGGAGGTTACCGTCGCGCTGGCCGTCACGCCTTTGAGGAAATCATTGTCCTCCCCGGCGGATTCGAGCGCGGCAAAAAAGTGCTGGAATGGGTTATCATGGAAGGTCACACAGTTTCACTGACGGAGGCCCAGATCGAAATCGTCGATGAAGCGACTGCCGGTTGGGGACACATCGTCGTCAATCAGATCTTCCAATCCAATTCGCCGATCAAATAGACTACGCAAGTGAACCCCGTCAATCACCTCGGTCTGGTTGTTGCTTCCCTTCTGGCAGCTATCGGTCACTCAGCCGCCGGTGAGATATTCGACATGGACGCGATTCGCGATCCGGGCACACTTGAAGTCGAGATTCTCCAGGATTGGCATCTCGTTCGCGGGCCGATCGCCACGCGCCAGAAACTGGTCACCATCAACGTCGGAGATATCTGGCCGGGGCAGGAATACCGCCTGCCCGTTCGCATGATCGTGCCTGATGATCGGAAGGCGAAAGGCTTTCATCTCACCGGAGGGAATTCACCAAAACGATTGCCGCCGGACGCCCTGCCAAATCAGCTGGATCAAGCATTGCTCAAGGGAGGGATCGGGCTGGTGCAAACGGTCGTCCAAGAGCCGGGCTCTTACGGAGAACGCGAGTTGGGACGCGAATCCGAGGCGCGCTTCGCCAAGACGCTCAATCCCCACCACAAGATCCAGTATTGGGCGTGGCCAGCAACCCTGATGCGGGCGATCACCGCTGCCCACGCCGAGACGGACCATTTCGAAAAGGGCAAGGTCGCCGCGACCGGCGGATCGAAGAACGGTGCCTCGCCTTCCATGGCGATTCTGCACGACCAGCGAATGACCGCCGTCCACGCCACCGTGTCGCCAATCTGGGATTCGCCTCTTCGACTCTACGATCCCGTCGCCCGGAAGCAGCATGAGGCCAACGGTGGCCGGCAGGCTGGTTTTTCGGGAGGACCCTTCGGCCCCAATTTCGCGCCGGCCGCTCTCGCTGCGGGCCACACTTGGCAGGACCTGCAGGAGTTCGCCCTAGACATCTCCGGCAGCGTCTTCATTTCGCGCAATTTGAAAGCGCTGCGGGCGCGAGGCGTGGAGATGCTCTTCCATCCGGGAACTCACGACATGGTCGCCTTCGACCTGGCCTGGGGCGGCGCGCATCATCCAGAGATTCCGGTCTATCTCGGAGCCAACACGGGGCATGGAAAAAAGGGGCATCCCAGGTTGGAACGCGAGCAGGCAAACAAGGTAGCGTTTCTCCTCCGCCATTTCTTCCCTGATGAAGTGAGCGCCACACTCCTCTCACCTCCGTCCGTCGAACACGAGATCGTGGATGATGGTGACGCCCTCGAAGTCATCGTCCGCTTTCCGAAGGACGCCGATGAAGAAAGCGGCCGCCTCTTCTGGATGTTCGATCGCGCCCCCGACGGCAGTCCGAAATACCTGAGTGAACCCATTCCCGACGACAATTTTGCCGAAATGCATCACGATCGCAGGCGCGGTGTGTGGGTCGCGGAGATCGAACTCGATTCCAACGCCCGTCGGATCGATTTCTTCAGCAATCATCGCAAGACCATCCACCATGGCGACAAAGGCTACCGGACCTACATTTCCAGTCCCTACACGCGGGTGGAACTCAAGCAGTAGCCGGAGGGGTGTACTCCAGCGCTCCCCAAATCAGGGGAATGCGGGAACCAACTTTGCCAACAATCTGAAGAAGAAGCTTGATGAGTTTCCGAAATACAGTTGGGCTCAGGTATGACTGGAAAGCCTGATGAGCACGATGTGGCCGCAGGAAAATTACGGAAAGAAAATATCTTTTCCGCCCAACCGCGCCCGCCTCTCCATCGGCCCGGGGTTGGAGGGGGTCCAAATTTACAAACACAGCCGTATTGGCAAGCCCTATGAGTTATTCCAAACGCAAAACCCGCACCACCGCGGCGGCGCCGTTAAAAAGCAACTTCGTATCAGGAATGCCGCGCCGCACCTTCCTGAAAGGGGCGGGAGTCGCGTTGTTGCTTCCGCAGTTGGAGAGCTTAGGCCAAGTGGCGGCAGAATCACCACGACGGTTGCTCACCATCGTCAATCACCTCAGTTTTTATCAGCCCGAACTGATCCCGAAGACCGACGGCCTCATTAAAGAGCCGCCGCCCTTACTGGCAAATTTATCGGATCACTTCGCGCATATGAAGATGTATGGCGGACTGAATAATCCGGCTGTGCAGAACGGATTCGGGCACACGCCCTGTGTCGGCATCCTCTCCGGTTACTTCAACAAGCTGCATCGCAAGAATCGGATCTCGATCGATCAGGCGGTGGCGGATCAGGTGGGCGACGAAACGCGCTTCCGGTCACTGGTGTTTCAAGCCGGTGAGAATCTGAATTTCTCCCAGATCTCCTGGGACCAGCACGGCCTGCCGGTGCAGCAGATCGATTCGCCCCGCAAGATTTTCAATCTGCTCTTTCAAGTGAATGAAAACGAGAAGGCGCAGCAGCAGATCCTCGCCGAAGATCGTAGTATTCTCGACGCGGTGCTCGCCCAGGCCAAGTCCATGGAAAAGCGGCTCAATGCCACGGATCGGGCGAAGATGGACGAATACCTCTCCTCGGTGCGTGACGCGGAAAAGACGGTGCGCAAGCAGGCCCATTGGTCCGGTCGCCCGAAGCCCGTGGTGGACTACGAAATCGAAAACTTCGACCGCAAGTCGGTGGATGATTACGTGGGCACGTTGCTGGATTTGGCGGTACTGGCCTTGGAGACCGACTCCACCCGGGCGGTTACGGTGCAGATTCCTTTCTGGGAAGGATTCAAAGAGCCGGACAGGAGCGGCAATTATCACGACTTTTCACATCACGGCCAGAAGCCGGAGAAAATCGAAAAATTGCTGATGCTGGAACACGGAATCCTCAAGCGCATCAGTGCCGCGCTCACGACGATGAAGGGACGCAAGGCGGGGAATACCTCCCTCTTCGATCAGACGACAACGCTGCTGACCGCCTCGATGGGCAGCGCCAACGCCCACAACTTTGATGACCTTCCAGCGTTGGTGTTTGATGAGCGCGTGAAGTCCCCCGGGTTTTGGCGGCGCAAGGATGTGCCCATGAGCAATCTCTACCTCGGCCTGCTCCAGCAATTCGGCGTCGAACGCGAACGCTTCGGCGAAAGCAACAGCGCCTTTGACCTCCTGGCCTGATGCGACTGATGCGACGGGGTTGGATATCAATACTGCTGGTCTGCGCCCTCCAGGGAGGTGTCCATGCGGATCCGTTACTGGAAGCCTTCTTCACCCAACACTGTGTCGAGTGTCACGGGCCCGAGCAACAAAAGGGAAAGGTGCGGCTGGACCGCCCGATCGATGAATTGTTCGCCGAAGCGCAACTGCCGGAGACGGTGGTTTCCGTTCTCGAGGGAGGCGAGATGCCGCCGGAGGATGCGCCTCAACCCAAGGCGGAGACGAGAGCGAAGGCATTGGAGTTGCTCGAGAAGCGCATTCTCGCCAGTCGTCCAGCCAATCCCATCAAACGGCTCACGCGCGCGGAGTACGCCAATACGGTCCATGATCTCTTCGGGGTGGATTTTGATTTCAACGATCTCTTGCCGCCCGACCAGGTGGAACATGGCTTCGACAAGTTTGGCGAATCGCATTTGATGTCGCCCCACCAGGTGGTGGCATACCTCAACACGGCCCGCTTTGTGGCCGAGCGCCTCCTGCCCGATGTCAAACCCGAGACGAGAAAGTGGGAATTTGATGCGCGACATTTCCACGGCAGCAAGAACTTTGCGGTCGGCGGGGGCGGGGATTACCGCGATGGGGACGGCTATGTTCTCACGGGATTTCGTCCCTACCGCAGCAATGTGCATTTCTCCACCGATCCGGACGGTTATGAGCGATTTATTGTTCCCGCCTTCGGGGTGTATCGGTTGGAGGTGAAAGCGCACTCGGTCAAATCCGATGAAGGCGAGGTCATCGGCATCAATCTCGGGGATGGGCGTCATCCCACCAGCTTTCGCAATATCCGCCGGATCCCCATGCCGCAGGGCTCGAAAGGTTTTACGACCGAACTCACCCTCAAGGCGGGCGACCAGTTGGCGTTCACATTCGATAGCGCCCACGCCCCGGGGCGGGGTGGTGACCCGCGAAAATACAAAGGTCCTAGAATGCGATTCTCCAATCTGAAGGTCACCGGCCCCCTGACGGAAGAACGGCCCGCTACCGCGATGCGGGCCATCTTCCCCAAGCCGAAAATGAAGCCGGCTGAACTGGTCGATCACGTCGCGTTACTGCTTACCGGGCGACCGCTGCCGGCGGAAGATCGCGCTCTTTTTGTTGAGATCGCCACGCGCCGGAAGAAGTCCGGCGCATCGATGACCTCCACCGCTCGCAGTGTCTTGATCGCGCAGTTGACCTCGCCGCATTTTATCTACAAGTCGGAGTCGCCCGAATTGACCGGCGTGGAGCTGGCGCATCGCCTTTCTTATTTCCTGTGGAATTCCGTTCCGGACGCCAAACTGTTGGCGGCCGCCAAATCCGGCGCCTTGGGCAGGGATTCTTCTGGACACGTCGAGCGCATGCTCAAGGACGCGAAGGTCGACCGGTTCATCGACGATTTCACCCGTCAGTGGCTCCAACGGGATAAAGTGGACGACTTCGGACCGGATGTGCGCGTATTTAAAAACGTTCGGCGCATGACGGTCGATTCCATGGGGCGCGAAGGCCGGGAGCTCTTCGCGCACCTCCTGGAAAACGACTTGAGCATGGTAAACTTCATCGATTCGGATTTCGTCATGGTGAACGACCGCCTGGCGCGCTTCTACGGCTTGCCCGCGGTGGTAGGCGATACCTTTGTTCCGGCGAAGCTGCCCGAGGATAGCGAACGCGGCGGGCTGGTTGCCCAGGCGGGGTTTCTCAAGCTCACCTCGACCGACTTCGCCACTTCACCCATCCACCGCGGCTCGTGGATTCTAAAGAATCTCTACAATGAAAAGATCGATCCGCCGGCCGATGCAGTGATCAACGAGCCGGACATCCGCGGCAGCACCACCATCCGTGAGGCCATGCTTATGCATCAACAACTCGAAAGCTGTGCGCGATGCCATTCCAAGATCGACCCCCTGGGTTTCGCTCTCGAATACTACGATCCGGTCGGCCGTAAGCGCTCCGAGTACCGCCACGTGGAAGTGGTCAACACCAAGAAAGTGAAATTCACCGAGGTCCCGATTGATGCCGCCATGACCCTCCCTGACGGCCGCGAGGTGCGCGATCTGCCGACCCTCAAGGACGCTCTCATGGCCGATAAGGAACGTCTTCTCAAGGGCATCATCGGAAAACTCATCAGCTACGCCCTTGGCCGCGATACAACCATCGCTGACCGGCCGTATATTGATACCGTTTACCAAATCTCCGAAGCCCGCGACTATTCCCTTCGCGCGGCGATTGAGGCGATCGTGGCCCATCCGGAGTTCGGCCGAAAATGAAGACGAGGGCATCCAACCGGAAAGGGGTCAGACTTGGGTCAAACCTAACTGTTGAAACAATCGCCGATCGTCCCGAACACCCGCCCGCATCCCCAGCGTGACTGGCAACCGCTTTTGCGCGCCCCCGATTGGTCAATCTTTTCGGCCAGAACGGACTCCCCGTCAGCTCGTTCCGCACGGATTCGTTTGAACTGGAGGGCTCGAAGTGAACAATCCCAGAACGATGTTGAGGCATATTCTTGTATTGGGACTGCTGCTGGCCGGACACGTTTCGAGCGCGGCCGAACGGTGGGACGCGGATTACGAACCGCAGGTGTATGAGGGCATGCCGTTCCGGGTGATGAAACCGCTGGACTTCGACGCGAAGCGGAGCTATCCGGTGATCCTCTCGCTGCATGGTGGCGGCGGAAAGGGAACCGACAACAAGAAGCAGTTGAAGGACTGGAACCGCCAGTTGGCGGAGGAAAAGCGACGGAAGGATTTTCCCTGTTACGTGGTCGCACCCCAAGCGCCTGGGTTGTGGAATGCGGAGCACCTGAAGAAGATCCAGTCACTCATCAAGACCTTGCCCTCCGTCGATACGGATCGCATCTACTCCCTCGGCCATTCGATGGGTGGACACGGGACCTACATCTTCATCCAACTCGATCCGGAATACTTCGCCGCGGCTGCTCCTTCTGCCGGCAGTGGATTGAAACGAACGGAGGATTTCATCTTTCCGGCCAAGATCAAGGACGTGCCCATCTGGGCATTTCATGGTGACAAAGACGGCGTCTGTCCCATCGACAAAGACCTGAAGGTTTTCGCCGAAATGAAGAAGCTGAACGGCAATATGAAACTCACCTCCTGGGCCGGCGACAATCACGGCGTCTCCGGCAAAATGATTCCCGGTGCGGACAACGGCTCAACCGAATTAGGCAGCGACCGCTGCGATCAGGAATCGGATTTCATGACCTGGCTGTTCAGGCAGTCATTGAAGAACCGCTGAGCACCCGCTGAAGCGGGTTCCGGAAAGTGGTGCGAATTTCCAATCCGCACATGCTGGTTGAAAACCAGCACCACTTTGAGTTTTTCGTTTTCGCGATTGCACTGTCATCGTTTTCAGCGAAGCGTTGTGAACTCATGAGACAATTCTCAATCTGGTTGCTCCTTTCAATCGCGTTGCTTCCCGCCCTTGCGCAGGCCGGGCTTACGGTCGCTTCTCCCTTCACTGACCACATGGTGTTGCAGCAGGATCTGCCCGTGCCGGTCTGGGGGAAGGCGGATCCGGACTCTGGTGTCACGGTCCGGTTTGCCGGTCAGGTAAAGACGACTCGCGCCGACCAATCCGGGAAGTGGAAGGTGATGTTGGGCGCCCTCGATGGCACAGCAAAGGGATCGACCATGACGATCAGCGCCGGCGATTCGACGATCATGCTGGCGGATGTGGTGGTGGGAGAGGTTTGGATCTGTTCCGGACAATCGAACATGCAGATGGGGCGGACGCCGGATTTGAAGGGATTGTCGGAAGCGGGAATTCGAACTTTCGAGGTCAAGCGGACGGTTGCCTTTACCGAACAAGAGAATGTTGTCGGCAGTTGGAAGGTGGGCGGACCGAGCAGCGCCGTGGCGTTCGGATTTGCCCATCACTTGGCCAAGAAGGCCGAAGGAGCACCGGTGGGAATCATCCTCTCGGCTTGGGGCAGTTCATCGATCGAAGCGTGGATGCCGCGGGACATGACCGGTCAATTGCCGCATTTCAAAACCATCATGGCGGAGTGGGATGCCAACACCGAAGCGCAGGCCCAGATCAAGGCGGCCCTTGCGAAGGGGAAATGGAGTCGCAGCGACGACGTCTTCATGCGTCGCCAATCCTGCATTGTCTACAACGCGATGATGAAGCCGCTGGCGCCTTTCGCCTGTCGCGGATTGGTGTGGTATCAGGGCGAACGGAATACCCGCTACATGACCGGGATGCCGGACAGCCCCTGGTATCATCGCGTTGCCAGCATCCAGAACTACGATGAGACGCTGAAGGCCTGGGTGCAGCGCTATCGGAAGGAATGGAATCGAGACGACATGCAGTTCCTGATCGTGATGTTGCCGGGTTTTGGGTCAGTCCTGAATACCAGTCCGGCCAAGGATCTCCATCATCCCACGGCGCATTCCTGGGCCTGGATGCGGGAATCGCAGCTCGCCGTTCTGGATCTACCCCACACCGCCGTGGCGAACACGATCGATCTCGGGGACATTAAGAACATCCATCCCCGCGACAAGGGGCCGATCGGCGAACGGCTCGCCTTGTTGGCCGCCCGCGACACCATGGGCATGGACGTCGAAGCCAGCGGTCCGGTCTTCCGGCAGTTGGCAAAACAACAAGACCGACTGATCGTTCGTTTTTCCCACGGCCAGGGCCTGAAGACAACGGACGGCAAAGCCCCCACCGAATTCTGGATCGCCGGTCGGGACGGAGATTGGAAGTCGGCCACGGCGAAGATCGACGCGGATCAAGTGATCTTGTCCTCGCCTGACTGCCCCAAACCGGAACACGTCCGCTACGCCTTCACCGGCAAGCCGGCGGTCAACCTGATCAACGGAGCAGGATTGCCCGCCTATCCGTTCCGCACCGATCGCTTCGAACCTTAGGACATCCCGGGTCTGCTGCCCAAATCTCGACGTGCCGGAATCGCGCGACCTCGCTGCCATGGCGCGCCCACACTGCACAATCAGCTTGCGGGTCTTACACATTCCTGTATTTATGCTTTTATGCGCACAACGATTGACATACCGGATTCCCTTTTCCGAAAGATCAAGTCAACCGTCGCCATCCGCGGTGAGACGCTGAAATCGTTTCTTCTGCGCGCCGCCCAAACCGAGCTGAGTAACGAACGGAAACCGGCCAAGAAGAGAGCCCGGCTTCCCCTCGTTCGTTCCAAGGAAAAGTCGTATGCCTTGAGCCCAAAACGATTGGCTGACATTTTGGAGGAGGAAGACAGTGAACACGTTGCCGGACATTAACATCTGGCTGGCGCTCAGCTTTTCCGCGCATCCGCACCATGCGAAAGCTCTGAAATGGTTTGATTCCATGCCGGCCGACTCCTGTGCGTTCGGTCGGATGACTCAGCAGGGTTATCTCCGACTCGCCAGCAATCCGAAGGTATTTGAGACGGACGCATTGAGTCTTCCGAAGGCATGGAAGGCCTATGACACCTTGCTCGGAGACGAGCGCGTCCGGTTCGAAGTCGAACCTGCGGAAGTTGAACTTGAATGGCGCTCATTGACCTCCAAAGAAAGCTTCTCGGTAAAAATTTGGAACGACGCCTATCTGGCTGCGTTTTCCAAACGTGCCAAATTTCAATTGGTGACGTTCGATCGTGGTTTCCGACGTTATCCCGGCCTGAGCCTGAAACTCCTCCAATGAAAGGGCTGCTTTGCCAGCACGAAATGGACCGGAACAGTTTGTTCACGATGGTGTCGGAAGGTCGCTACCTGTTGGCGGGTTTGATAAAAACGAGGTAGTCATTGAGATTGTCACAATCAACTGTTCACCCATGGTTTTGGAAACATAGGCTCCATCAAAGTCATCGAACTCAGATCCTACTTGGAAGAATGAAACGAATATCGACCATACTTTGTGTCCTTTGTGTCTTTGTGGTTCAGGCCGAACCGCTGCAGTTCAATCGCGATATCCGGCCGATCCTTTCGGAGAACTGCTTTGCCTGCCACGGTTTTGACGAGAAGGAACGGAAGGCCAAGCTGCGACTCGATGTTTTGGAGAGTGCGTTCAAGAAGAGCAAGGACGGGACGGCACCAATTGTTCCGGGCAAGCCTGCCGAGAGTCTGGTGTGGCAGCGGATCATCACGAGCGATCCCGACGACATCATGCCACCACCGGAGTCGCACAAGAAACTCGACGACAAGAAGAAGGCGATTCTTAAGCAGTGGATCGAAGAGGGGGCGACTTACCAAAAGCACTGGGCCTTCGAGCCACCGACGAAAGCCAAAGGGGCTGGCATTGACCAATTCGTTCGTACAGTCCTCTTGTTAAAGGGACTGAAGGCTTCTCCGGACGCGGATCGGCCAACGCTCATCCGGCGGGTGAGCATGGCGCTGACCGGTTTGCCGCCGACGATCGCGGAGGTCGATGCGTTCGTCGCAGACAAGAAAGCCGGGGCTTACGAACGCATGGTGGATCGCTACCTGGGGTCCGACCACTTTGGTGAGGAAATGGCGCGTCACTGGTTGGATGTGGCGCGTTACGGCGATACCCACGGTATGCATCTCGACAACGAGCGACAGACCTGGGCGTTCCGCGACTGGGTGGTGGATGCCTTCAACCGCAATGTGCGGTTCGATCAGTTCACAATCGAACAGCTGGCCGGTGATCTTTTGCCGGAACCGACGCGGGAGCAGTTGGTGGCGACCGGGTTCAATCGTAGCAACGTCACCACCGGCGAAGGCGGCAGCATTCCTGCGGAATGGATTCATCGGTATGCGGTCGATCGCACGAGCACCACCGCGCAGGCCTGGCTCGGCCTCTCCGCGGGTTGCGCCGAGTGTCATGATCACAAGTACGACCCGATCACGCAGAAGGATTTTTACTCGCTCTACGCCTTCTTCCAATCCAATGCGGATCCGGCCTTGGACGGCAACAAGCTCCTGACCCAGCCGGTGCTCAAGCTGAAGGGTCCCGACTACGATCCTAAGATGAAGTCGTTCGCCGAACAGGAGAAGAAACTCAACCAGGAAGTGGAGGCACTCGCCGCGAAGATTGATTACGAGGATCCCGCCCTGCAAAAACCGAAGCCACCCGTCACCGAAACGGAGCGCATCTGGTATGACGATACGTTCCCGAAGGGAGCCAAGGTCAAATCTTCAGTTGGCGAGCCGGAGTTCGTCACGGAGCCCGTTTACAGCGGCAAGAAATCCGTGAAGGTGACGGGCAAGGAGATGGCTCAGGTCTATTACCAGGAAGGCGCGGCGGAACAGATCGTGCCAGCGGGCGGGAAGTTCTTTGTGCACGTCTACCTCGATCCGAAGGATCCGGCGGAAGAAATCATGATTCAGTTCAACGTCGGCAATTGGAGCCATCGCGCGATCTGGGGCAAAGACAAGATCGACTGGGGCAAGCAGGGAACCGGCGAGCGTTTCCAGGCGGGCGAACTGCCGGAGGTCGGCAAGTGGGCGAAGCTGGAATTCGACGCCAAAAGCGTGGCGCTGAAGCCGGGCACGAAGGTGAAGGGTTTGGCGTTTACCGTTCACGGGGGAACGGCGTATTTCGACAAGCTGGGCGTGGTCGCGCGCACCGATCCGACCACCGATCCCGCGCAAAGTTTGACCGCGTGGAAAAAGTCGCTACCTAAGAAGGAGCGCAATGCCTTGCCGAAAGACGAGCAGGCCCAGCTCCGAAAATATCTGACCAAAGCACACGCCGCTTCGCGCGAGACCTTTGCCCCGGTGAATGGAAAGCTTGAGCAGATCAAGAAGGACCGTACCGCGCTCGAAGCCGTCACGCCATCGACCTTCATCTTCCGCGACCTGCCGAAGCCGCGGGAGAGTTTCGTGATGATCCGCGGCCAATACGACGTGCCGGGCGACAAGGTCGAACCCGCGACCTTTGCGGTCTTGCCCACTCTCAAGAAGGCCGGCGAGCGGGGTAACCGGCTAGATCTCGCGCGCTGGCTTGTTGCTCGTGAGAATCCGCTGACCGCACGCGTGGCGGTCAATCGCTTCTGGCAGCAGATGTTCGGAGTCGGGCTGGTCGAGAGCAGTCACGACTTTGGCACCCAGGGCACCATGCCGACTCATCCCGAACTGCTCGACTGGCTAGCCGTTTCGTTCATGGATGACGGCTGGGACGTCAAGCGGCTGCTGCGGCTCATGCTGACGAGCACGACCTTCCGCCAACAGAGCGCTGCCCCGGCAAAAAGTTGGCAGACCGACCCTGACAACAACTGGCTCTCACGCGGTCCGCGCTTCCGGCTCGATGCCGAACAGGTGCGCGACCAGGCGCTGTTCGTCAGCGGACTGATCAAGTTGAAGAAAGGCGGCAAGGGCGTGAATCCCTATCAGCCGCCGAACATCTGGGAGCCGCTCGCGTTCGGTGGCTCGACCACCCGCTACTACAAACGCAGCAATGGCGACGACCTCTATCGCCGCACCATCTACACGTTCATCAAGCGCACCGCCCCGCACCCGCTGATGGACAACTTCGACATGCCTAATCGCGAATCATCCTGCATCCGCCGCGATCGCACCAACACTCCGCTGCAGGCGTTGCAATTGATGAACGACGTGCAGCACTACGAGGCCGCACGCACGTTTGCCAAAAAGATCATCGCCGTGGCGCCGGGCACGGGTGAGCGGATCGATTTCGCCTATCGACGAGCGCTCGCCCGTCACGCCGAACCCGATGAGATCGCCACGGTCGCCATCTTTGCCAACGCCCAACTCGCCCGCTATCAGGCCGCACCCGAGGAAGCGAAGAAGGCGATCAACTTTGGCGAAAGCAAACCACCCGCCGACGCCGATCCGGCCGAACTTGCCGCCTGGGCCCTGGTCGCCAACCTTATCCTGAACCTGGACGAAGCCATCATGCGCAACTGATGGCTTCGCAATGACGAATGAATCCGATTTTCGACAATCAACTTCTCCAGACCCGCCGCCAATTTTTCGGCGACACCGGACTCCGCCTCGGTGGTATCGCGATGGCGTCACTGCTCGCCTCACCGGGACGCAGTTTCGCTGCCGCCGGCTCCGAAGTTCATCCCGGACTGCCGGAACTGCCGCATTTCGCCGGCAAGGCAAAAGCCGTCATCTACCTGCACATGAACGGTGGCCCCTCGCAGCTCGACACCTGGGACTACAAGCCGGATCTGCACAAGCAGTTCGACAAGGACCTGCCCAAGGAATTCCTCGGCAAACGCATCACCACGATGACCAGCCGGCAATCCAAGTTCCCGGTCGCGCCGTCCAAATACGAATTTAGACAGCACGGTGACTGCGGTCGTTGGGTCAGTGAACTCCTGCCGCACACGGCCAAAATCGTCGATGACCTCGCCGTCGTGAAGACCGTCTACACCAACGCGATCAATCACGATCCGGCCTGCACCTTCGTGATGAGCGGCAGCGAAGTTCCGGGCAAGCCCAGCATGGGTTCGTGGGTCTCCTACGGCCTCGGCGCGACGACCAATGATCTTCCGGCTTTCGTCGCGATGGTGCCAAGCTTTCCCAAAGGCTCAGCCGCGCAGGCGCTCTTCAGCCGCATGTGGGGACCGGGATTCCTGCCCGGCAAACACAGCGGCGTCGTGTTGCGCTCGGGTGAGGACCCCGTCCTCTACATCGACAATCCACCCGGCGTGAGCGACCAGGATCGCCGCGCGATGCTCGACGCCCTCGGCAAACTCAACCGGCGCGGCTTTCAAAAGTTCGGCGACCCCGACATCCAGACGCGCATCTCGCAATACGAGATGGCGTATCGCATGCAGAGCAGCGTTCCGGAACTCACCGACCTCAGCAAGGAATCCAAGGCGACCAAGGAAATGTATGGACCCGAAATCGACACCCCCGGTTCCTTCACCCAAAGCGCCCTGCACGCCCGCCGTCTGGTCGAACGCGGGGTCCGCATGGTCCAGATCATGCACCGAGGTTGGGATTCCCATAACACCCTCCCCAAGCAACTCGGCAACCAATGCATGGACACCGACCAGGCTTGCGCCGCGTTGGTGAACGATCTCAAGCAACGCGGCATGCTCGACGAAACTCTCGTCGTCTGGGGCGGCGAATTCGGTCGCACCGTCTACTGTCAGGGAAAACTCACACGGGAGAATTACGGGCGCGATCATCACCCGCGCAACTTCTGTGTGTGGCTGGCCGGCGGCGGCATCAAGGGCGGCGTCCAGCTTGGCGAGACCGACGAATATTCCTACAACGGCGTCGCCGACCGCGTGCACGTCAACGAGATCAACGCCACCATCCTCCACTGCCTCGGCATCGACCACGAACGCTTCACCGTCCGCAACCAAGGCCTCGACCAACGCCTCACCGGCGTCGAGTCGATGAACGTGATTCGGAAGATTTTGGCGTAACGAGTTGATCCGACAACTTCGCGTGTTTGTGGAAAATTTCCCGACCCGGTGCCAGCGCCTCTTTGCCCATGATTCCAGGACTCAGCATTTTGTGTCTGGTGACGTCGTTGAACGCGGCCGATCCGTTGGCTCTCAACTTTCACCTGATGCATCCCGGCGGCGACAGCAGGCCCGGTGATCCGAATGCCGCCTTTCACCTCGATGGCACCTATCACCTGCATTACATCATGTCGTATCCATGGACAGTCAAAGGGAAGCCGAGGAAGGGCTTCTCCTTCGTCCACGTCACCAGTCCGGACATGCTCCACTGGACTTGGCAACGGACGAAACTCCAACCGTCCTTCACGGGGCACGGGATCTACAGCGGTACCGGCTTCCTGACGAAAGAAGGGAAGCCCGCGGCCATCTATCACGGCGCGGGCTCAAGACGAAATCAGATCGCGATCGCCAAGGACCGCCAGCTCTCTGATTGGGAAAAGTTCTTTCCGGTTGAGCCGAAAACACCGGATGGAAAGCAGGCGAACATCAAGCACTGGGATCCCGATTGCTTCCTCATCGGCGACAACTACACCTTTGTCGTCCAACGCGCCAGCGAATCGAGGGTCGATTTCGAAGGAGAAGGCGGTGAGTTTCGCATCAACCTCTTTCAGGCCCTGCCGAATCAAACGCACGTGCTTGAGTTGATATCTGTCGGAAACCAAAAGGTGGCGATCAGGTTCTTCGACGTCTTCGAACCTCCGCTGCGTTGAAAGGTTGTCGAGACGGGGTCGGTTCTTCTATTGCCACTACTTCAACTCTTTGCTGGTCGCGCAAACCAGGTTAGACCGATTGCCAAAAGTAGTTGCGGGGAAATTTCTTTTAGAGCGTTTGCCAGAGATCTTTGTGGAAACAGGCGTGGCCAGCAGCCTGGTTCTTGGAATTAGGAGGCTTGGATCTTGTGGCCCCGTCGGGGCGCTACAACCGCCGTTCCATCATGGTATCATCCAGTCCAAGGCCGGCGGCATTGCGGGTATGAACCGGGGACCCGTTTCGCTATCTCCCTGGTGGCTCGGGCCAATTCAAGTGACGGTGCAGGAAGCGGAAGGCGCCTTTGCCGTTGATGGTGTGCGGGCCGTCGAAGAATTCGAGTTCGGCGCGATCGCTGATTCCCAGTTGATCGTAGTGGCGCCGGACTTTGGCAAATTCGCTGGCGACCAGTTCGGGTGGCTGACCGCGGTCACGAAGGCCGGCCTCGACCATGAACGGTCGTGGTGACATCAGCATGGCCAGTTCGGCGTAACTGGCGATGTGGCCGAGATTCCACTCTGGGATCTCGTATTCGCCGGTGAACACGTAGCTGTAAGGTTTGGAATTGTTCGCGATGGTATGCGGCCAGTCGGTGAAGTCGCCGGAGCAGATGGACAGACAATAGCGATCAAGGAATGGCGGCGCCCGCATCGCCGTCTTGCCGCCGTAGGACAGGCCGTAGAATGCGATGCGGTCCTCATCAACGTGAGGCAGAGTGGCGAGCCAGTCGAGCGTCTGACGATGCTGTTCGATGATGAAGCTGAACAGTGAGAGTCCGAGCGGATTGGCCTTACGCTGGATCGAACGAAACTTGTCTCCTCCGATGTGCGGATTCTGCGGCGCGTAGACAATGAAACCGCGGCGACACAAAACATCGGCGAAGGACTTGTAGGAACGGTAGGCCCGCGGCTCGCGTGAGATCGTGTCCCTGGACGTTCTTTCCAATCCGTGCTGGCAGACGACGACCGGTCGTTTTTCACCCGCCATCAGATCGCGTGGAAGCAGGAGGATCCCGGCCGCGATGAGATCCGGCGCGACCTCCAACACGACCTCGTAGGCGCGATAGGATTCGTTCTCGATCACCTGTCGCGTTCGCGGCCTGGGTGGAATGGGTTTCAGGCGCAGTCGACCAATCAGTTCCTCGTGCACGACGTCCTGCAATCGATCGCGCGTCGGCAACCAACGCTCGAGCGAAGACCGATCCGCCTTCCACCTGGCTGCCCGGGTATGGTGACACTCCCGCAAGAGTCGCTGAACGAATTCTTGCATTTCGTCGAACTGCCGCTGCTCGCGTTCCGCAGACGCGGGCGTCCGCAGCGTTTCCCATTCCGCCAACACCGCCTCCGAATCCACTTCCATCCCGAGCGCTTGCGCAAATGCGGCAACCGCTTGGGAGCTTCCCGCCGGTCCCTTCCCTTCCGGCCCGCTGACGACCAGTCTGATCTCCGACGCCTTGCCAAGCCGCTGGTAGTGGGTGGCCGCGCGCTGATGTTCCGCCTTCACGGTTGGAAGCGTGCACGTTTCGATACGACCCGGAGCCGCCGATTTTCTTCGCCCTTCGCGGTCGGTCGGCCCATTGAACCCATCGACCCCGCAGGCCTCGATGACCAGCCGTCGGGGCGCCACCATTCCGGCGAGTTCGGCGTCGCCAAATTCGGTCAACAAACGCGAGACGTTGCGGGAGATCGGTTCGCGCCAGAGTCCTTCGCGTTCATCGAAGTAGCCAGACACGAGGGTCGAATCAATCCGCTCATCGAGAGCCGTGGCATACAGCGCCAGCAATCCGCCTTCCCCGACACCGATCACGCCCACGGGCAGTTCCGGGTCGAATCGATCAATCACTGACAACACTTTCTGAACTTCGAATCCGATGGGATGCCGTCCCACCTCAAAGGCCTGTCGGTAGAGAAACTCCCGATGCGGCTGATCCGTGAGCATATTCGGATGCCCCGAGAATTCGTTACTGCGACTCAGCAAGGTGGGAATGACGACCAGGCATCCAGCCGCAGCAAGTCTTTGCACAAACCGTTGGCGACCCGCCGCTGCTTCACCGAGGCCGCAAAACAGTTCCGGAGTCCAATTGGCATCCGGCAGCGCCACCACGGCCGCTCGAATCTGATTCGGCTTCAGCACCAGCGCTTCAACGGTGATGCCTGGCAACACTGCCCAACGAACGGTATGAACGGTCACCGACGGGGAACGCGCAACGACCGATGAGCGCGGCAGTGCGGCCAGCAGTTCAAAATCGGAATCGATCGTCTGGCGTTGGTCCTGCGCGCCGATGAAATTGCGGAAGCGATCGCGCAGCGTTTCAAGGTCCGAATAGTTTCCGCGCCACCTCGCCTGGCGTCGTGCCGGCAATTCCGCGATGAGCCGCTGGCAGTATTGGTTGATCCCCGCCACCATCACCTCGTGCACCGGCCGCTGGAGTATCAGTCTCGACGTACCCGGCAGAGGGGTCTGGGCATCCACCGCCACCGCCCAGCCAAGCACGACAAAGAACAACACGGTTTGGTGGCTGGGCATGCGGTTGTATAGAGGCGGGAATGCGAGGGAGTCAAACCCGGTAAAATTAGAAGTGAACTGACACGTTTTCGGATTCTGTCTTTATCGGACCGATCCTTTTCCGTGGCGGGTTACCTCTGTCTCCGTCAGCGCCCGCCGGTAGATGCGCACATCCCTGATCCCGCCGTTGAAAAAATCATACTGACCGAACCCGATCTGCAGAGGAGCCTCGTTCGTCAAATCGAAATCCTTTGCGTCAAACTCGTCTGACTCCGCCACCCGTTTGCCATCGATGAAAAGTTTCAGTCTGCCGCCCTCTTTCACGGCCGCAATATGGCGCCAGCCGCTCGCGAGTTCTTCGTCGAAGCTCACGACCTTGCCTGCCTCAAAAGAACGCACATGGCCTGAGGGAAACGTGCCCGAGAACAACCTGCCCCTGAAGACAGCCAACGAAAAAGCGCGGCGATAAATCACATCCTTGGTGAGATCGACTCGCCCCACCGATCTCCATTGTTCATCGCCGTCATAGCGGAAAATTTCCGCCATCGGCAATGACCCGGCGTACAGTTTGCCGTTGTAGTGATTGGATCCCATGATTTCCTGTTCTTCCCCGAGACGTCCAGTGGACTCCCACGTCGTACCGCCCTCGTATCGGTAGACTTTGCCCTCCGGCCAGGTTCCCGCCACGAGTTTTCCCTGGTGAAGCCCCAGGCTGTACACCTGGGTTCCAGTCTTATCTCCCTTCAGGCCGGTCGGAACCCATTTACTGCCGTCCCAGTACGCCTGCGTCCGGCTCGCTGTGCCGAGCGACCCGGTGCGATGCCAGTCCTTTCCATCAAAACGAAAGACGGAACCTTCGTCGTAGGAAGTGGCAAAGATGGCCCCATTGTGGACGGTCAGGGCCTCCGTTCGCAGATCGTCGGGCGTTCCCATTGCGCGCCATTCGGTCCCTCCCTCGAAGCGAAAGAATCCCGGCTGATAGAATCCCGTCGCATAGAGTTTACCCTTGAAATTGACTAGTCCATTGACCCCGTCCAGACCCAACAACTGGCCAAGGTCCGTCCACCGGCCGTCATCCTCGAGCCGGAAGACCTTGCCGCCAATATGATGCGAGAGCGTTGGCTCCAGACCGGAGTAATGCAACAAAACCCGTGACACACCGACATGCAGTTTCCCCTGAAAACTCGCCATCGAAGTGACCCCGTTGCTTTTCCACGGGGCTCCAAGATCCTCCCATTCCCCAGTCTTTCTGTAACGATAAACATGACCCTTGTCACCGTTGGTGCGCCCCTCGACCGTTCCCACAAACAGGTCCCCGTCGTGAACCGCCATGCTGTGGATGAAAATCGATTTTCCCGGGCGTCCCTCGTCGCGCCACTGATCTGATTGTTTGCCATTGTCGATGCCAAACTGGAGGTTGCGATAGTTCGCCTGGCTGCCGACCACTCCCGCATGGTTGACGAGGCTGAGATTAAATCCCCGGCGGGTTTCCGGATCGTATTTGGTGATCAGATCACCTGGGTTGTCATCCATTTTCTCCGTGGTATGCACCCAAAGCGAAATTGAAAAATCTCCGCTTCCCAAGGCCAGAGATTGGCTATGCGTAACTTCGATGTAGCTCCTGCGCCCGTCAAATTGCGCCGCGCCGCCCTTTCTCCCCTTGATTCCAACGGCGCTGAGATTCGCCCCGTGATTTCTCGCCGTGTTATTGTTACCGGAACTGTCCAGCAGATCCCCCTGTAATTTCCAATGCCCTTCGGGATCGCTTTCCTGTGCATTCAGGACAGTCCACGAACTCGCCAGAAAGAGGCAGGTCGGTAAGGTTTGAAGGAAGAAGTTTTTCATAAAGGCAACGGTTAACAGAGTTCATGGATTCTCCCGGAGAAAGGCGAGCAGGTCGGCCATCGCCTGAAAAGGGAGAACAGCCTCAAGACCATCGGGCATGATCGAGCAACCCGAGTTAACTGATTGGAATTTGCTATTTCAAGGATCTTTATCGCGGCGTCGGTCCGTAAAACATGTCAGTTCCCCTCAATCGACCAACATGTTGTTGCGCGATTGAGGGCCACTGATCATAACCTGTTCAAACACCCGAAGGGCCACCTCCCAACCTATCGCGAGACGAATCAGGTAATGCTGCACGCCGTACGGGAAGGCCGCTGGAAGTATAACCCGAAGCCCACCAAATTCCTCGGCCTCGGCACCGATGAGTATCTGAAAATTCCGGAAAGCGCCCTCTACGACCTGAACGCCGATCCCGGCAGACGAGGGACATCCGGTCGCCGCACGGGCTGGTAGGACCAGTGCTTGCGGGAATCCATTTGTTTCGCGGCGGCGGCTGACACTCTACTGCTTGCCGTTGATGAAAACCGTCATGAATGCTGCCCGGTGCTTCTTGCGTGCTCGCCTCTGCTCTGCTGTAAGCTTCCGCTTCGGCTTGACCATGATTCAGTTTGTCCTCCAGGGGTGTGGCAACACGACTTCGGGCAGGACTCCAAGTTCAGTCAAAATCTGAGCAGCTCATGAAATAGTGGCAGCGGGCGCACCGGAGTTTGCAGCCACGGTTCTCGAGTTCTTTTCCGCAGCGCGGGCACCAGCGCCAGTATTCGCCCAAAACGGTGTTACCAGCCGCCGCTGGGGGTTCGACCAGGATCGGAGGAGAGGTGTCCGAGGAGGCTGAGGTATTCGCTTCGGTGCTCATGGAGGTAAGCGGAGAGCGTAGGCGGCTGGGCGTTGCCGCGCAATGTTTCAACGTAGGTCGTTGAGTTGTTTTCGAGCCAGATACAGGTCGAAGCGGGTGAGGAGCCAGTAAGCGAACTTCTCCTTCCAACGGGCAATGAAACCGCGGGACTTGCGCCACTGGGAGAGGTTCACGCGGCGGCAGCGGGTCAGGGTGTCATCGAACAGTTCACGCGCCTCTTCGGCAGTGTCGTGACTGTTGAGACGCACGCTCAGTTCGTAATTGATATACAGGCTCCGCGTATCGAGGTTGGCAGATCCCACATACACGGAATCGTCGATGATGATCATCTTCGCGTGCAGGACCTGTGGTTCGTACTCGTAGATCTCGACGCCCGCCCGCATCAGGGACTGGTAGAGCTTCCGGGTCGCGAGCTGGGAAAGCAGCACATCGCTTTTGCCGGGAACGATGAGCTGCACCTTGTGTCCGCGCCGCGCGACTTTCAGCAGGGTGCGCCGCAGGCGATAGGTGGGCAGGAAATACGCGGCCATGATTCGCACGTCCGTCGCCTTTCGAAGGTCGGCTTTCAGAGAGCGTTTCAATTGGGAGAATCCCCGCCCGGGGCCGCTGATGATGATGGTCCCGGCTTCGTGTGGAAGCCAGGCGTGGTTACCGGTTTTCATCACGCGAATGAAGGCGCGATGCTTGAGTTCGGCGCGGGTGAACATCTTGTCAAAGGTTTCACCCAGATGGGCGGCAAGTGAGCCATGGAGAAAGATCCCGATGTCCTTCCATCCACCGGTCACGCCATCGCCACAGTGCTCGGGGGCAATGTTGTAGCCGCCTACATACGCGGAGCGGTCATCGACCACGAGAAGTTTCCGGTGGTTGCGGAATGTGCCCTTCAGGAATCGTGGACGGTTGAACCAGCGGAATTCGCCGCCGTTATGAATGAGCCCGTTCCAGTAGTCCGCGGGCAGTTCCGTGGAACCCCAGGCGTCGAGCAGCGCATAAACGCGCACGCCGCGTTGAGCGGCGCTGATCAGGGCCGCCCGAATCCGATCGCCGGGTTCACCTCGCTTGAAGATATAGGTCTCGAACCGAACCGTGTGCTGCGCGCCATCAATGGCCTCCAGCATCGTGGAGTATGCCTGATCGCCGGTTCGTAGCCACTCTAAGCTGGCCGCAGCCGGAGCTCCAGGGGGGGCAGGCTCGGCGACGGTGTTCATGGTTTGGGTGGTGAGACGGTAGGAGGAGCAGGTCCACCTATTTCAGTGGAACAAGTTTTTGGACCATGCCCTTGCCCTGCGAAGCCACGGTGTTGCGTGGGTTCGTGAGCACATAGAGTTCGCCATCGGCGTCCTGGCCAAATGCCCAGAGGAAGGCCTTCAGATTCGTGTCACCCTCCGCGCCGATGCCAATGCCATCCAGCTTCCATTCCTTGCCGGCAGCCTGCGGAGTCAGTGCATAGAGGATGCCGAGTTTCGGACCGATGTTGCGCGACCAGTCACCGAAGACATACTTGCCCGACAACGCGGGAATCGCTTTGCCACGGTAAACGTAACCGCCGGTCACGCTGCGTCCCTTGCCTTCGTCCGGCCCCCAGGAACCCATGTTCTTGTATTTGCCGACCGGGGCTTCGAAGCCGCTGGTCTGGTCACCGACATAAGGTTTGTCCAAGGGCGTCTTATCGTTCTTCGGATTGAACCACTCGTTGCCTTCGCGGAGGTTCCAGCCGTAGTTCCCGCCCTTGACGATGCGATTGATTTCTTCCCACCGCGACTGACCGACGTCAGCGATGAAGAGTTCCTGTTTGCCGCCGCGATCGAAGGAGAGTCCCCAAGGATTGCGAATACCGAGCGCCCAGATTTCGGGACGGGTGCCCTTCTTGCCGACGAAGGGATTGTCAGCCGGGATGCCATACTGTCTGCCAGCACTCTTCTTGTTGACGTCGATGCGGATGATCTTGCCGAGGAGAACGTTCTTGTCCTGGCCGTTGCCGCGCGGACCGCGAGCCACGATGGCGTGCTGAATCACTTTTCCTTTGCGCACGCGCTCGGCGGCGTTCACGTCGTTCTTGTTTCCGCCGTCGCCGGAACCGATGTACAGCATCCCGTCCGGGCCGAAGGCGATGCGGCCACCATCGTGATTGAAGTAGGGTTGATCGATCTGCAGAAGCACGCGCTCGGACTTCAGGTCAAGTTTGTTGCCCGACACCTTGAATTCTGAAACATGGCTGGTGTGATCCCAGTGCTCCTTGGCACCCGCACGCAGCGGGCCGCTGTAGGAGATATAAAGTTTCCGGTTCTTCCCAAACTGGGGATGCAGGGCGACACCCAACAGACCCCGTTCATCAAAGCTGGCCTTCTGGGGGCCAAGGATGCTCGAAATGTCGCCAAATACGGTCAGCTTGCCGGCCTGGTTCAACAGGTGCAGCTTGCCGGTCTGTTCGCCCAGCAACATCTGATTCTTGTTGTAGGCGATGAGAACAGAGGGGGCGGTGAGACCGCCCACGATCTTCTTCAGGCCGATTTTCAGGTCAGCGGCGGAAGCTGACAACGAGAGCAGCAGCGAGGCGGCAACAATGAGTCCGGGTACTTTCATGTCGAGAAATCTAGCCGCGGGCCCGGTCACTGCCAAGCCAGTAGGCGGGGGAATTTAACCGGGCGATCAGTCGTTTGGATCGCCGCCGATTTTCCGGGCTCGTTCCACCTTCGCAATGCGGAGCCACATCTGGGCATACCCGACTTCCCGTCCGAGATACTGTGCTTTCAGATGCTCAAAATCTTCCCGCCAGCGGGTGGTCGCGTCCTCGAATTCCCAGCAGGAAACGGTGATCCCAAACCCTTCGTCGTCGCGGGAGTCCGGGCAAAGCGCTCGCTCATGAGGGCGCATTGCCGAACCACTTGCCGCCGGAACAAGGAGTAAATTCACGCATCTGCTTCAGCAGCGCGTCCGGGGAATCAGCCACCAGCAACATGTCCAACTGCTCGCCCTTGATGAATTGCTCGCCCTGCATGTGTCCCAGAAAGGCCAGGAGATGATCGTAGTAACCACCGGTGTTCAAAATACCGACGGGCTTGTCGTGAAACTGCAACTGCAGCCAGGTGAAAATCTCGGCGAGTTCCTCCAAGGTCCCGATGCCGCCGGGCAAGGCGATGAAGCCATCCGACATTTCGGCCATCCGTTGCTTGCGGGCGTGCATCGAATCAACGACGAGCAGTTCGGTGACCCCGCTGTGACCGAGTTCCTTTTCTTCAAGGCTCTGGGGAATGACGCCGCGAACAGATCCACCCGCTTCGAGAACGGCATCTGCCACCGAGCCCATGAGCCCGACGTTCCCTCCCCCATAGACAAGTTCCAAACCTTCCGCAGCCAGCAATGCGCCGACCGCCTTTGCGGCTTCGGCATAGACCGGGTCGCCGCCTAAGTTCGAACCGCAATAGACGCAGATGCGTTTCATTTTCGGGTAAGCAGCCCCATCGCCTTCATCCACTCGCTGCAACGTTGATGCCAGTGACTGACGGGATGATCAGAGGGACGGAGCCCGTAGCCGTGGCCACCTTTGGTGTAGATATGGAGTTCAGCGGGAACTCCGGCCTGCTTCAGTTCCAGATAGAACTGGGCGGCGTTGTAGCCACGCAGTTTGTCATCGCTGGTGACGGCAATGAAAGTGGGTGGCGTGTCTTTCGTCACCTTCATCAACGCATCCAGCGGCGCGGGATTCCGCTCGTCGGCGTAGTACGCGGGATAGATCGGGCAGATGAAATCCGGGCGGGCGCTGAGCTGGTCTGCTTCGTCTTGGGCTGAATACCCTAATTTCTTAAAATGCAGCCCCGCCATGGTCGTGAGATGGCCACCGGCGGAGAAACCGAGAATGCCGACCCGCCCGGGATCAACACCCCAGGCCTTGGCATTGTGCCGCATGACGCGGATCGCGCGCTGGGCATCCTGCAATGGTTCAAGATGTGGTGTGGCCGGGTGGCGGCGCGGCACGCGATATTGGAGTACTGCACAGGTGACACCGACGGAGTTGAAATACTCCGCGACTTCCAATCCCTCCTTCGGCCACGCGAGGATATTGTAGCCACCGCCAGGACAGATGATCAGCCCCACGCCATTTGCTTTGCCTTTGGGGGCACGAAACAGCGTCAGGCTAGGTTGGTCAACGAACGCGATCCGCTCCTCGGTCGTCTTCTTTTTGGCGGCGTCGATCTTTTCTGGGGTGAGTTGAACGGAGCCATCCGGGAGTCCGGCGGGCCAGAGATCGATCACGGGTTTATCCGCGGCAAAAGTCGAGGTGGCCACGGCAATGAGGGCAATGAGATGTTTCATGTGTTTGAAGGCCGAACCTAGCGCTCCCGGTAGATGCGCTCAATGGGATTTGCATCGGGCGGATGCGGCGAGGGCGCGCTTCAGCGCTTTTGGTTCGATTCACATTGCCAAGACCAAAGTGCACCCTCGAACAAACTACGCCGGCGAACTTCATTGCGCCTGATTCCGCCCTTACCTAGACTCAGAAGAGACCATCATGCCTAGTTTTGCATTTACAGCCCGGGAAGCCGGCAGCGGCCGGGAACTTCGCAACACGATCGATGCCCCCACCGAGCAGGACGCGGTCAAGGCGCTGCTTGATCGGAATCTGCTGGTCACCGCGATCACCGCAGCAGCAGCCAAGAAGGGCAAAGCACGATCGGGAACTGTACCGCTGGCTGATCTGGTCATATTCACCCGCCAGCTCGCCACCCTGATCGACGCCGGCATCTCGATTGTGCAGTCGTTGCAGACGCTCGCCGAACAGACGACGAACAAGATCATGCGGGATCTGATCCGCGACGTCACTTCTCGTGTGGAGAGCGGCGAAAATTTTTCCCAGGCCTTGGCGCGGCACCCAAAGGTGTTCAGCCGCATGTATGTCAGCATGGTGGATGCCGGTGAAAAAGGCGGTCTGCTGCAGGAGATTCTCTCCCGGCTGGCCACTTATCAGGAGAACACCGCCCGGCTGCACAAGAAGGTGAAGTCAGCAATGATGTATCCTTCGGTCGTCACCTTGGTCGCGGTCACAATTACCATCTTCCTGATCGTCAAGGTCGTCCCGGTGTTCACGGAAATCTACGACGGGTTTGACGCGGAACTCCCGGGACCCACGCAGCTCCTGCTAGCGGTCAGCGATTGGATGAAGGCCTGGTGGTTTATGATTATTGTGGGGTTGATCGGCAGCGGCTTTGCCTGGCTGAAATGGATCGACACCAAACCCGGTCGCGAATTCTGGGATGGCATCCGAATCCAGCTCCCGGTCTTTGGCGGCATCGCGCATAAGATCTGTCTCGCACGCTTTGCCCGGACGCTTTCATCACTGCTCCGGAGCGGTGTGCCGGTACTCGAGGTTCTGAACATCGTCGCCAATACCTGCGGTCACACCGGCATGGAAAAATCAATCCGGACCTCTTCCGAAGACATCGAGAAAGGCGACGGCATCGCGTCCGCGTTGGGCAAACACCCGATCTTCCCTCTGATGATCATCCGCATGTTGTCAGCCGGTGAACAGACCGGCCGGATCGATTCGATGCTGGAAAAAGTCGCCGACACGCTCGACGAGGAAATCGACACGATCCTCTCCGGCCTGACCTCGCTGATCGAACCGCTGCTCATCGTCTTCCTGGGCGTGACCATCGGCGGCATCGTGATCTGTATGTTCCTGCCCATCTTCAAGATGAGCGAGATCATCAACAAGTAGCCGGCAGGACAGGAAAGCACAGTCGGACAGACCACGTGTCCATCCTACCTGATGACCGGGTAACAACTCAGGCAAACAGATCTGTCACAGCTCTGCCGGTGCCATCGATCGTGGCGTAAAAAGGACGTCGCTCTACATCAAACGCGGTCTTCGGACTGATGCCCATGGCGGTGAACATCGTGGCGTGCATGTCAGGAATGGAGACAGGATTTTCAACGGCTACGAGCGGACGCTCATCCGCCGTGCGGCCGTAGAGGTATCCGCGTTTCATTCCGCCGCCGAACATCATCACGGAAGTGCCACCCGTGAAATGGCGATGTAATCCATAGTGCTTCATCTCGCCCAAGCGTTCAGTCCGAGCGCGGCTCTGGTCCTTGGCGTTTGAGCCCGGCACTCCTTCAATAATCATGTCGCGACTGAACTCACTGGCGAGCACGACGAGCGTGCGATCGAGAAGTCCGCGATCCTCCAAGTCCCGAATCAGTTGGGCGATCGGCCGATCAATTTCACTTTTCATCCGCTTCACCGTCGTGTGCCCACTCTCGTGGGTATCCCAGTGAACGAACGGAATGTATTCGGAGGACACCTCGATGAAACGGGCTCCAGCTTCGGTGAGACGCCGGGCCAAAAGACAGCCTTGGCCGAAGCGGCTGGTATTGTAAGCGTCATGGCTTTCCTTTGGTTCGAGCGAGATATCGAAAGCCTGTTTGTGCTTCGAGGTAAGCAGGCGGTGCGCGTCATCCATCGAGCGGATCATGGATTGCTGCTGGAAGTCGCTGAGGTAATCGCGATGCGGGCTCTGATCGACGAGTTTGCGGTAGTGGCGATAGCGGTTCGCGAACCGGCCGGGTTCCATTCCCTTCGGCGGCCGGACGGATTCGGCAGCGTCCTGCGGATAAGGAAGATTGAAAGGCCCGTATTCCGAGCCAAAGAAACCGGCGGTGGTGAAGGCTTTGATTTCCTCCTTCTCGCCAGTGCCTTCCAGACGTTGACCAATGTTGATGAAGGGCGGAATGACCGGATTCTTCGGTCCTTTGACCTTGGCCATCCACGCTCCAATGTGAGGCGCTGCGACGGTCAAAGGCGGCACGTAGCCCGTGTGCCAATGATATTGATGCCGTGAGTGAAGAATGTGCCCCAAATCCGCCTGCACATGCGAACGGATGAGCGTCGCGCGATCCATCACCTGGGCAACATTTTCGAATCCTTCCGTCAGCTTGATGTTGTCGACCGCGGTGTCGATCGCGGGAAAGGTGCTGAGGATCTTCTTCACGTCCAGCCCCTTCTCGAAAGGATAGTAGCGCTTCGGATCAAGCGTGTCCGGCGCGGCCATGCCGCCTGCCATCCAGATCAGGATACAGGTGTCAGCCGTGGCTTCCGGATGGGCGATCTTGCCGCCCTCAGATGCGCTCAACCCAGGCTCGCCCATCATCATCGTGGCAGCGGAGGCAGCGGAAACTTTCTTCAGGAAATCGCGGCGGGCAATCTGTTCAGTTAGGGAATCGCTCATGTTCATGGGGTGGGGTGAACCGGTTCAACAAATTCAATCATGCCGACCTCAAAACTCAACGGATCAGTTGAAACTCAGGTAGCATGAAGACCGCCCAGAGCAGATCTTCAATGCCTTGAGTTCCCTCGGCTTCCGTCACGATTTCAGTGGCAACCTTTCGTTCTCCCGGCGTTGGCTGACGAGACAGCGCGGAATCGTAGAGCCAGGAAATCAGCCGCTGCGGTTTCATTTTTCGACCCGCGACGTTCTTCGCTCCCCGCTGCATCGTATCAGCCAGGATCTGACCGTTCTGCAGATCGATTGCCTGCAAGGTGGTGAGTTCGCTCGGCCGGGTGGTGACGACCTGTTCACGCATAGGACGTCCGAGTGAGCGCATCAGAAAATCAAGCTTCACCAGCGATGCCCTGACGAATACGTCGGTCGCGGAATTGATCTGGGCCAGCTTGGCACGGATGGATCGCCGAACAGTTCCAGGCAGAAACGACTGGTTGGCGACCGGCACCGCGGGTTGCCAATCCGTGGCCGGTTTCTTCCACCGCCCGCGCGCATCCGGTGCCGCTTTCGTCCATTCCCAGGTTTCATCCGTGCCGATGGCGAGTTCCTTTCCTTCCGCCGTCTTGATCCGGGTCTCGAAATACACGGCGGCGGCGTTCGGTGTGTCGCCGGCATTGCGGGCGACAATGAGGATCTCATTCTTACCGGCGCGCAACTGGCTTTCCAATGGAACGGCTTCCACCGTGGGCCAAAACTTATCCTCTTTCACTTTCTTGCCATTCACAAAAAGCGTGTATTCGTTGTCACAGGTAATAATGGCGGCGGCAGACTTTGGGCTGGCTTTGAGCAGGAACTGTTTTCGCACGGTGATTCGCTCGCCAGCTTTGGGGACGCTTTGGGACGCCTTGGCATAGGACCAGATCCACTTGCCGACCGGCGTCATTTGCGACGCGTCGGTGGAATCCGTCTTGGTGCTCACGCGCAACACCTGTGCGTCGGGCACGACCGGTCCGGCACTGGTGACCTGCCAGATCGAATCAAGAAACTGTTCGGCAGTCATCCGTCGTGCGATCGGGCCGCGATAGACGAAGCTGGCATCTTCAGACTTCCGGACCACCGTCCGAGCCTGATAGGCCTGCGATGAAACGATCAGCTCCATGGTCTGCTTCAAATCAAAACCGTTGTCCGCAAGATGAACGGCAAGGTGATCAAGCAGATCCGCGTTCCATGGCTCCACCTGCATGGCATCGACGGGATGAACGATGCCGCGGCCCATCAAGCGCTGCCAGATGCGGTTCACAATCGTGCGGGTGAAACGTCCGTTATCGGTGTGGGTCATCAGCTTGGCCAGCTGTTTGAGCCGTTCAGGCTGGGGAGCGGCAGGATCAATATCGCCAATTTCCGGGAACAGCCATTTGGCCTCCGCGAACTTGCCAGTCGGTTTGTCGCAGCGATGAATCTCCAGTTTCTCCGTCCCGTAGATGGCGGCGAAATTATAGGATTCTGAAAGCTTCCAGCGATCAATGAAACTGTCGTGACAGGATGCGCACTTCAGATTGATGCCGAGAAAGACCTGGGAAACATTCTGCGCGAACTGAATCTCCAAGGTCTGACTCGAGTTCACATTTCCCCGCCACTTGATTCCTTTGGTAAACCCCTCGGAATCGGCGTTCGGAGAAATCAGCTCACGCACAAACTGATCGAAGGGTTTGTTATCGATGAGCGAACGGTACAGCCAGTCGGTGATCTGTTTGCGGCCGCCTGTGATGAACCCCGTTCCCGAGTAATCGTTCCGCAAGAGATCATTCCAGAAGGTCAGCCAATGTTCCGCATATTGAATGTCCAGGGAGAGAACTTCTTTGATCAAGGCATCCCGCTTGTCGGGAGATTTGTCCGCGATAAATTTGGCCAGACGCTCCGGCGACGGAAGGATTCCCAACAGATCGAGATGAAGCCGACGGGCGAAAGTCCCATCGTTCACGCTCTCCGCGCGCGATGCTTTGCCCGCCGCGAGATAACCGTCCAGGATCCGGTCCACGGGATTGTTTCTCCCGTCCCTGGCGGCCGGTAATTTCGGTCGGCGCGGCTGCAACGGCGGTTCATAACCAGGCTCATCGAACGCAAACCCGCTTTCCCAGGCGACTCCGCCTTCGATCCAGTTGCGGATCAGCTCAAGTTCCTTCTTCGCCAGGCCATCGCCTTCCGGTGGCATGCGATCATCTTCATCGTCGGTGATCAGCAATTCGTAGAGATGGCTCCTGCGACTGTTTCCGGGAATCACGACCGGACCGTTTTCTCCGCCCTCCAGCAACGCCTCCCGCGTGTTCAGCGACAGCCCGCCCTTACGTTTGTCGCCGAGGTGACACTTCCCACAGTGCTTTCGGAGCACCGGCACGATTTCGTGCGCAAAATCCACGGCGGCGATTGCCGGGCACATCCCGACGAGGCCGATGAGGATTACAAACAGTGTTGTGTGTCTTACCATGTTGCGAGCAGCGACAGTAGGCATCCGGTTGATAGATGTAAACCCGTCTGATAATTCCGATTCTGCCCGGCCGGCGGATATTCATTTTTGGAGAGCCGCTGCAAAATCTCCAAGCCTCAAAACTCAAGCTACAAATAATTTTCAATTTCCAAGCTTCAATCTGCGGCTGCGGCTGCGGGTGTAAGCGGGCGTGTTTGATTGGATTTTGAATCTTGGAGCTTCCTCTCGCAAACTTGATGACCTGAACCTGAGCACCGATCCCCTCGTCACAACATTGCGCCCGTTCCAACCGCACACGAATCCGCTGATGGGTGAATTTCTCCGCGCAACTCCGCTTCCAACTTGTCAGCCAACCCACACGCTGTTAACCATCGCGCACACTTTACCCAGACTATGAAGAGTTTCATCGGATTCCCTCTCGCGCTTGCCATTGCAACCTCCGCCCTTTCTGCCTCCGCCGCCAACTGGAGCAACTGGCGCGGCCCGAACTACAACGGCACCAGTCCGGAGAAGGATCTCCCGGTGGAATTCAGCCGCACCAAGAACGTAAAATGGAAAGCGGACCTGCCCGGTGTTTCCGCCGCCACCCCGATCGTCCATGGAGATCATGTCTTCCTCAGCTCCGCGGATGCGGCCAATGACACGCTCCATGCCATCGCGTTGAATCGCACGACCGGCAAGATTCTTTGGAACCACAAGATCGCCTCCACCTATCGGCGCGACAGTCGCAGCACCTTTGCCGCTCCATCGCCGGTCACGGATGGCAAACTGGTTTACTTCTTTTACGGCAATGGCGAACTCGCCGCCTATGACTTCAAGGGCAAATCCGTGTGGCACCGCAACTTGCAGGACATTCATGGACAGTTTTCGATCCAATGGACACCGTCTTCAACTCCGCTGCTCCACGACGGTCGGCTCTATATCCAGGTGCTGCAGCGCGACGTGCAGGTTGAGTTTCGGGGCCAGAAGTTCGGCCAAGCCAAGGACAACAAATCCTACCTGCTCGCCGTGGATCCCAAGACCGGCAAGGATCTTTGGAAGGTCTATCGCTCCAGCGAAGCGGTGATGGAATCGCGCGAAGCATTCAGCAGCCCGTATCCGTTTGTGCACAAAGGCCGCCAGGAAATCGTCCTCGTCGGCGGCGATGACATCACCGGGCACGACCCGAAGAACGGCAAAGAGCTGTGGCGCTGGGGCACCTGGAATCCCAACCGAATCAGCCACTGGCGACTGGTTCCCTCCCCCGTCTCGGGTGGCGGTGTTTTGCTGGCCTGCGCGCCGAAAAAAGCTCCAATCTATGCCGTCAAAGCTGGCGGAGAAGGTCGCCTCAGCGACGCCAGCGTCGCCTGGTTCAGTCCCGATCGCGAAATCTCCGCCGACGTTGCCACCCCGGCCTTCTCCGATGGGCGCTTCTACATCGTCAACGACTCGAAAGGTCTGCTGCTCAGCGTCAACCCGAAGAACGGTCGCGTCATCTGGAAAGGCAAGATGAAGGGGCTCGGCCGGATCACTTCCAAATTCGAGGCTTCTCCCACCGTCGCCGATGGGCATGTCTACCTGATCAACCACAAAGGCGAGGCCTTTGTGCTCAAGGCCGGAGGCTCCGAATTCAAGCAGGTGCATGTCGCCGCGATGGGCCGCAAGGATGACAACAACGTGCGTTCCGCAATCGTTGTTTCCCAAGGGAACCTGTTCATTCGAACGGGCAACGAACTGTTCTGTATCGGCAAATAGCTCACGAGCTGACACCCACCGAAAACGAGCTGCCGCAGGGGAACGGACATGGGAAAAATACTGGCATACGTCATTCTGATCGTCGTTGTCGTGCGGATTTTCAAAAAATACATCCTGCCCCTGCTGCCCACGTTCACGCAGCAGCTGTTCTCCTACACGCTCGATGCGGAGATGAAGGTGCTCGCCATGGACGCGGTCACGCGGGCCAAGGAGGAGTATCGGATCCAGCTCACCTACGATCGTTCCTGCGTGGCGGATCTGGAGCGGAAGATCCTCAATGATCTGCACAACAATCATCTGATCGAAACCCTCTCCGTGGAACAGCTCGCCTCCGAATCCCAGCTTTGGGGTGCTTACCTCGGTGAAGTTCTGCGTCGAATCCGACCAGGCGTTTGGCGGGAAAAATCCAAGGGAACCGAACACCGCGCGATGCCCTTCACCTATGGTGTTCGCGGTGAAGTTTTTCCCTGTGACTGGGTGCTCCGCCGCATCAAGCACGGCGAAAAGTTCAACCTCGCTGCCGCCGTGGAAGATTTTGTGAGCCACCGGGACGACCCCAATTACCGGGGCATGGACGAGCAGCAATGACCGGGGCCGAGGTTTCCTTCACCCGAAATCTTGCCCGTCATGTGAAAGCCGATACCTGGATCGTCGATGATCAGGGCGCGGTGCGGAAGCACATGGGTGTCTTTGTGGACGGCGAATTGATCAGCGATCGGACCCTGCTGACCGAGCCGGTGAACGCGGACTCGAAAGTCCACGTCGGGCAGGCACTTTCCGGCGGATAAGGCCCCGAACGGAATACGCAATATTTTCCGTGTATTCCTGGGCTCGTCTGGTTCACCCTTGGCCTCTTCTGATGGCGACCTTGGGCAAACCACATACGCTAAGACTCCTGCTGGCATTGATCGCTACGGTGGCCATGGATTTCTTGTCTGTCCCTACTTGGGCCCAGTTCTACGGGAAACAGACTTTTGAAGTTTCGACCGCGGCCGAGTTCATCAAGGCTGTCGGTTCCGATCGCACGATCCGCCTCGCCCCCCATCCCTTTGTCCTATCCGAAGTGGCTCCCTATCAGCACGCGCATGTGCGCTGGAGTCCGCGCGGGAAGGCGCACTCCCCGATCATTCGCGGCGTTCGCAACCTGCGCATCATTGGTTCCAATGACGCAAGCGAACTGCGAGCGACCTCCGGGCATTCTTTCATACTCGGAATTGAATATTCCCAGAACATCGAGCTGCGGGATCTTCAAATCGGATCCGCTTCGGCGTTCAATGGGGGAAATCTCCTGAGTCTGAACAACTGCACGAACATTCTGCTGCGCAGTTGTCAGTTGAGCGGGGCCGGATCCCGGGCGCTCAAACTGGACCGGGTTGCCCGCTTCGTGACGCGGAATTCCCAGTTCAACGGCTGCACCGACGACATCATGTCAGTCGACCGCTCGGCAAACCTGCTGTTCCGCCGGACCCAATTTGTCGGCAACAGTGGCCGTTGGGGCGCCCGATTCGTGGACACCTATGACGTACAGTTCGATCGGTGCAAGTTCAGCGGAAACAAATTCAGCAATGCAACCTTGTCCGCTTCATCGAGCGCCAAGATCCGAGTGTTCGGCGGCGAAATGAGTGCTCCCGAGCGAGCGCTGTTTACCGACGCACCGAAGTCAGTCGTCCTCGAGACGCAAACGGCCGACTAGCCCCCGGCACGGCGGCGCCTGACACAGTTGATTGCCTTCAACCCGCCGCCCATGAACAATCCCTGACGTGCCGCGGGTTATTTTCCATCTGGACATGGACGCCTTCTACGCGTCGGTCGAGCAGCGGGACAACCCGGAACTCCGGGGTCGCCCGGTGATCGTTGGCTCGCCCCCGACGCGGCGCGGAGTCGTGTGTGCCGCCAGCTATGAAGCCCGGCGTTTTGGCGTGCATTCAGCCATGCCGAGCGTGACGGCGGGTCGTCTGTGTCCGGAAGGAGTTTTTGTGCGACCGGAATTCAAGCGCTACAGCGAGGAATCGCGCAAGATCATGGCTTTGGTTGAAGACACCGGCGCGCTGATCGAACAGGTCTCCATCGATGAGGCGTATCTGGATATGTCCGGCCGATTCACCGACACGCATGATCCGGATGAAGCGCTTTTTGCCGCCGTGCCGATTGCGCGCAAACTAAAGCAACGAATCCGGGAGGATCGGAATCTCACGACCAGCATCGGTATTGCGGCGAACAAACTGTTGGCGAAGCTCGGCAGCGATTTCAACAAACCGAACGGAATGACCCTCATTCCTGAGCGTGACAAGGTGGAGTTTCTCCGGCCCCTGCCCGTCCGTCGAATCCACGGAGTCGGCAAGGTCACTGAACAGACCCTCATCGGCTCCGGCCTGAACACCATCGGGGACATTCAGGACTACCCCGGCGACCTCAAGCATCTGCTCGGCTCGTTTGGCCCGTCCCTCAAACGCTCCGCCTTCGGCGAAGACAGCCGCGCCGTCGGTGGACGCGAAGGCGTGAAGAGCATCAGCAGCGAAAATACGTTTCACGAAGACACGGATGATCGTCCCACATTGCGAACCTGCCTGCGTGAGCAGGCGGATGACATCGCCCGCCGCCTCGAACACAAGCGACTGGGTGCCTACACCGTGCAGGTGAAAGTGCGCTACTCGGACTTCACCACCCTGACCCGACAATTGACGGTGGAAGAACCCGTCACGGACGCAGAAGCGCTCTACCGGTTCGCTGCCTATCTCCTCCGCAAAGATCGCCTGGTCAGCCGCCCTCTCCGCCTGTTGGGGCTCGGAGTCTCATCGTTGGGTGATCCTTTTCTGAGACAACTGGAACTACCGCTCGCAGAACTGCCCGCAAAAAAAGCGGCCGGGGGATTACCTATTCCGTGATCCCGACGCGGGTCGGAAGTTTCTTGATCCCATTGGCACCACGAACGTAGGCGATAAAATGATCAGCCCAATCGGTCTAACGACCAAACGGTTCCGGATAAAAGATGGCACCCTTCGCCCTGTGCCAGGGAGCAAACCGCTCAGCGCGCTCAGGCACTCCATACCAGGAGATATTGATTTCAGCGCCCAGCTTCCATGAATAGATCAGGTCGTAATTCCACTCCATTTCGAAATCGTGGTATTTCTCTGCCTGCCGCCGGTAACCCGATGCGAGCGAGATCCAAGGAGTCACTTCCTCAACCCCGTGAGCCTGCGCGTTGCGAGCCGTACGGCGGTAGATTTCCCGCGTGTTCCCGATCTCAGGAACCTGATAGAGCGAGCAACCAAACGAATCCCCCTTCTCATCCAACACGAAGTAGGTTGACTGGCTCCAACCGGTCGGCGATGCCCCCAAATGAACTGCGCCGCGCGCATACCATTCGCTGCGAATGACTGGGAAGACGCCCCGAATCGTATCGTAGGCAGCATTGTATTTGTCGGTGATAGCCTGGTTCCACACCGCGTCATCGGGCTTGGTGTGAAAATGTTCTGAATCAACCAATGCGGCGCTCACCTCAACCCGGGCACCATGAGTCTTGTTGGCAGCCGCGAGCTGATCACGGACCCATTCCATCCGCGTCTTCAAATACTCCAGTTCAGTCACATGGGTCGGACCTACATCCGTGGGCGGAAGTTTCTTGTCGAAGCGTCGATGCCACACCGAGAAGTTGAGCCCGAGAGAACCTTGCACCCCGGGTTTGGTCTGATTCACACGCTGGCAGATCTGCACCGCGCGATCGATCTGTTCCGGCTGGCACCATTCACCGCTCAACGAAAGCGCGTGGGTCAGCCTGGCATATTCGCAGAGCACCTCATCCGTAATCTTATCGTAGGGCAATGGCCAGGAGTAATGGACTTTCTGGAGTGGCTTCAATTCGCGCAGCCACTCCAGATTCTACGCTTCGCTCAACTTCGATGTTTCAGCGGCCGCGGCTGAAACGATGCCGACCAGGAGGAAGAGAAGTAACCTGGAAATCATTTTGCGGAACCGGGTTGAGCCATAGCGGAAAGGATGTCAATCCCGGCGAGTGCCCCCCGAGCAGAAAGCGCTGCTTTCCCTTCCGGTCTTGCGGTCTGTGCCAAAATTCGCTTTGTTTGCCGATCACAGAAAACACGAACAGGACTTTATTATGATATTGATGGGAATTGGTGATGAGGGCGGCAGCAAACTGGAAACACAGATCAATGCCACCAAGGAACTCGGTTGGAAGAACATCGAGATGCGCGGCGTTGAGGTCGAGGGATTTGACAAAGGCAACCTGCACGATATTCCCGACGCGGCATTCGACGAGGTCGAACGCCAGTTGAAGGAGAACGATCTGAGCATCTACGCCTTCGGCTCCACGATCATGAATTGGGGCAAGACGATCGACACGCCCTTTGATGTCACGCTCGCCGAAGTCAAACGCTGTATTCCCCGCATGAAACGGCTCGGCACCAAGTTCGTCCGCGTGATGAGTTTCAAGCCGGAAGATGATGCCGACACGATTCCCACCGCAGTAACAGACCGGGTGCGTGAAGTGACACAGATGTTTTTGGATGAAGGTCTCCAGCCGGTGCATGAAAACTGCATGAACTACGGTGGCATGAGTTGGCAGCACGCGGAGCAACTGCTCGAAAAAGTCCCCGGCCTGAAGTGGGTTTTCGACACAGCCAATCCGATCTTCAACTCGGATCGCTCGCAGCCAAAACCCTGGCCGCGTCAGGATCCTTGGGAATTCTGGCAGCACATGAAGGCGCACACCGCGCACATTCATATCAAAGACTGCACCTGGAACGCCGCGAAGAATGACGCGGACTACAACTTCCCCGGCGAAGGCGAAGGCCGGGTTCGCGATATCCTCAAGGATGCTGCGGACAGTGGGTACTCCGCCGGTGTGTCCATTGAACCCCACATGGTGGTCGTTTTCCACGACACGGGTTCAACCGCCACTGAGGAAGACACCAGCAAGAACTTCATCGAATATGGCCGTCGTCTTGAGCAGCTGATCGCCGAAATCAAGGGCTGATCGCTCGCCCCAAATTACCCGGCGTCCGTGGAGTTATCATTACTCCCGGACGCCTTTTTTTTATCCTGTGACCACATGCCGAGCACGCTGGCCAGGACGATCAGGACAGCACCCGAAATGCGAAGCGGTGTGATCTGTTCCCCCAACACAAAGTGACAAAGCACCATCGCGATCGGCACGTAGAGGTAGAACAGAATCCCTGACATGTAGGTCGGAAGCTCTGAAGTGGCTCGAATCCACAGGGTGTGCGCGATAAACGTCGTCACGATACTCAGATGCAGGATGCCGGCCCAGTCGAGGGGTTTCAGATCCCAATTCGCCCAAGGCAGAAAGCAGAGGAACAGCGGGAGCGCAAAGAGGTACTGCGCGAGCGTGCGGACGTTGACGGGAACGTGCAGGTTCTTCTGATGCAGGATCGGGACTACCGCGTAAAGAACGGCACTCAGAATCCCGATCAGAAAGCCCGTGGTCAGGTCGCTGTCCAGCGCGTATTCCCCGACCACCAGCACCGCTCCAACAATCGCGATCATGATTGATATCACCTGCACACGATTGGGAATCTGCCCGAGCATAATCCGCCCCAGAAACGCCACGTGCACCCCGTAAGTTGCCGTGCCTATCGCAGCGACTGATGCGTCGGTCGTCTTGAGGCTGATGAAGTAGGTGATCCAATGGAGCGCGAATGCCCCTCCAATCAGGGCAAGTGGCCCGAAGTCTTTGCGATAGCGGAACAGATCCCGGCTCCCACGGAGGAAGAGCGCTGCGCACAGACTCGCGATCAACAATCGCACAATCCCGATCGTCCACGGATTCGCCGCAATCCCTTTCACCGACATCGGCACTGTTCCCATCAGGGAGATCGCGATCAATGCTTGGATATGGGCTCGTGACACGGCTTATTCTGCGGGCAACAAAAAACCCGGCCAATTGACCGGGTTTGAAGTGTATGATTTCGATCCAACCGGCGTCACACCTCGATTTCGTCGAGCTCGGAATCGAGCATTCGGTCCTGACCGTCGCTGTCCCATTCACTGTCGCGGTCAAAAAAGAACTTGTCTTCGCCGAACGCTGGGCGGAGATCATCCAACCAGATTGCGTTGGGATCGTATTTCGCAAAGAACGGTCGGTAGGCCCAATCCGGGTTCCGGCCTTGCAACATGCGGAGGACGAATACCTTCTCGCCCTGAATGTGGGTGACGCCGTCGATTTCAACCTTCCCGGGGGTGCAGGACATGCTCGGACCACGGACGGTGCGACCGAGTCCGCTGACCTGACGAACAGCGGTCGAGTAGATCTCATGAGCGCGGGCCAAGGGCATCGCGAAGTAATTCTGCGCGCCGGTATCACGAGCGAGGAACATGTAATAGGGGATCATTCCCAGACTGATCTGCCGGCGCCACATGTCCGCCCAGGTATCCGGATCGTCGTTGATGTTCCGCATCAACGGGGATTGCGTGCGTATCACCGCACCGGTTTCGCGGATCCGGGCAATCGCGATTTCGGCCGCTTCCGTCTGTAATTCGTTCGGATGGTTCACATGCGCCATCACCGAAAGGTGCAGACCGGCATCCGTAATATCTCTGAAAAGATCGAGCAGTTCGGTTGCATCCGCATCGTTTATGAAGCGATAGGGCCAATAGCTGATGGCCTTGGTACCGATGCGGATCGTTTTGATGTGGGGCAGATCCGCGTTGAGAATCGCATCAACGTAGGTCTTGAAGAACTTCGTCCGCATCACCATCGGGTCGCCTCCGGTGAATAGCACATCCGTCACTTCCTCGTGTTCGCGCAGGTACTGGATCAGCTGATCCGATTCTTTCATCGCGAACTTCATCCCGTCCAAGGCCACGAATTGCGGCCAGCGGAAACAGAAGGTGCAGTAGGCGTGACAGGTCTGCCCTTGGCTGGCGAAGAACAGCACGGTCTGCTGATACTTGTGCTGCATCCCTTCGAGCGGCGTGCCATCCGCCAGATGCGGCACGTTCATTTTTTTCTGACCAGCCGGATGAGGATTGAGCTGGAGCCGGATGTCGTGGGCAGATTCCCGGATCCGATCGCGATCACCACCACGAACGGCATCCGCCATCTGGTTGAAGTGTCGATCCTCCAGCATACCTCGCTGGGGAAAGGTCAGAACGAATAGCGGATCGTTGGGATCATCCCAGTCGATCAGGTTTTCGGTGACGTAGTTGTTCGATTTGAAGGGGAGGACCTGTGAAATGACCTGCATCTCAAAGATGCGGTCCTGACCGAGCCGCTGAAGTTGCGGGAGGTTCAACAAATCGCTGGCGGAATGCACCCGATAGTCGGGTGCCTGCTGATGAACGATATTCCAGTTAGTCATGATTCCGTTGCGCTTGCCCTTTTAACTCTTACCGAAAAAGGGCAGTAGTTTTCGCGCGTATTCGGCTATTGATCAAGGGGTAAAACGGCAATGTGCCAAATGATAAATCCTTAAACTATTGGCAATCAACAGCTTACAAATTGTCCACATATACCAAAAAGGAATTCAAATCGAACGAGTCAAGCCCCTTCTTCCCCCTAAGGGGAAGTTTCTCGAAGCTGTTTCCGAGCGAAGATGAGGAGCCCCAAATAGATCAACGCCAGCGCAATCGAGCCGGCATTGAGCCAGGCACCGCTCAGAATCGCATAGCCGATGCACCCGGGCACCAAGGCGTAATAGATGAACGCCGGGAGAGTTTTTCGAATGATCATGCCCTCCTTGCCCACCAACCCAACCACCGCTGAGGCGGCCACCACATTGTGAACGCAGATGATATTACCCGCGGCCCCGCCAACGGCCTGAAGCGCGACGACCCAGGTCGGATCCACATTGATTCGTTCCCCCACCCCGAATTGGAACAGCGAAAACATCATGTTACTTACCGTATTGCTCCCGGCGACAAACGCGCCAAAACCGCCGATGAGCGGCGCGATTATCGGCCACGCCGAGCCCGCCACCGAGGCAACCCCTTCGGCCAGCGCGATCGGCATTTTCTCAAACCCGGCCGCCCCCGCTTGCGAATTGATGAAGACCTGCACCATCGGCACCGTAAAAATCAGCGCCACCGAGGCCTTGACGATCGTTCCCGCCGAGTCCGACCAAGCGGTTCGGTAGCCCGGGCCCTTCATTCCGTGTGTGAAGTAAGTGATCAACGAAACGATGATAAATATCGTCCCGGGCAGATAGAGCGGCGTCACCGACGCCAGTTCCCGGATCGTCCCATCCGACAGCTTCCAGTCAAAGCTGATCACCATGCTCGTGATCAGCTGTTTGACGCCCAGTTCTGGAATCCGGGTGACGATTAACAGGACTGCCACCATCAGGTAAGGGCTCCACGCTTTCACCATACCCATCGCGCATCCTTCGTCCTCATCCTTGATCTCAATCGAACCGGTCCATTCGTCCTCCCAATCAGAGCGCGGCGGAAAATCCCAGGTGTCAGCCGATTTCGGCACGAGAAATCCCACCTTCGCCGCTGGAACGACAATCGCCAGACCGATCAATCCGCCGAGGATCGACGGAAATTCGGGTCCCAGAACATTGGCCACAATCAGATACGGCACCGTCATGGAAAAGGCGGCAAACAATGCAAATCGCCAGATTTTCAGACCTTCACCAAACGACCGGTTCGCACCGAAGAAACGTGTCATCAACGCCACCACAAACAACGGGATCAGCGCTCCGGCGATCGTATGCAAAAGCGCGACCTTGGCTCCGATCGCCCCCAGAAAGTCGAGCCACGCCAGATCGCCGTTCTCGGCAACAAATCCCTTGGCCCGGGCGAAGGCCTGCACAGCCGCGTCTCCCTCCAGCCCTTTGTTCACACCCACCAAGATCGGCGTGCCCAGCGCACCGAAAGACACCGGTGAACTCTGGATCACCATTCCCGCCACCACCGCCGCCATCGCCGGAAACCCCAACCCAACCATCAGCGGAACCGCGACCGCCGCCGGTGTACCAAAGCCCGCTGCCCCTTCGATGAAACTGCCGAACAGCCAGGCGATGATGATCACCTGCACCCGACGATCCGGAGACACATCCATAAAACCCCGACGGATCACCTGTAGTGCCCCGCTCTCTCGCAAGGTGTTCAGCAGCAATATCGCACCGAAAATGATGTAGAGCAGCGAGGTGGCGATCACCAGTCCTTTGAACGTCGCCGCGGCCACGTCCACGAACGCAACCTGCCAAACCAACAGCGCCAAGCCCGCCGCCGTGAGGTACGAAAGCGGCATTGCCCGACTTGCCGGCCAACGCAGCACCACGAGAAAGAGAGCCACGACCGCGATCGGCAAAAACGCGAGAGCTGCGAGAGCGAGGGGATGCATGGCAAGGGTTTACCGAACGAAGCCGCGGTAAACAATTTGAAAACGGAGGCTTCGAGAGCTGGAGTCATCCGCCGCAATTGATTGTTCAGTCTGAGGGATAAAGCCGTTTGACCTATTCATCGCTGCAATCACGAATAACTGCTTCAATTCTCGACCTAAGAGAATTCACCCTCAGTGAAATTAGTAGCCGCGCAAAACACCAAACCAACCAAACCAACGACGCTCAGAGGGGGGTGTAACATCAGTTCTGTAAATTACCCAAAATTCACCTCACACAGGTTGAATCTCCAAACTCCTACAATTACTGCATCACCTGCAGCTGTGCTTCTATCTGAATGGCAACGTTCAGGTGGCGTTGGGCCAGCTCTGGTTTCTGCTGTTTCAGATAGAGATCTGCCAGCCCGCGATGCAGGTCCGGAATATCTGGCCGCATGCGGAGCGCAACCCCGAACATCTGTTCCGCTTCCCCCAATCGGTCCACGCGCAACAGCGCCGTCGCAATATTGAAGATGGAATCGATATTCTGAGGATCCAACGTAACCGCCTGCCTGAGATAAGGGAGGGCTTGTTCCGGTTGCTGCAACTGAAGATGCGCAATCCCGAGATTGTTCAGGATGCCCAGATGCTCCGGTTCGATCTTGAGCGCCAGCTGATACTGCCCGATCGCCTGCTGAATCTTACCCACCTGCAACAGCACGTTTCCGTAGTTGTAAGGCAATTGAACCAATGGAAACTGGGGATCCGTTTCGCGCGCCTTCACGTAGTTGACCTCCGCAAAGAGAAACTCGTTGTTCGCGGCATACGCATTTCCCAGCTTCATCAAGGCCGCCGCTTTGAGTCTCGGATCCCGGGTTTTCTCAGCAAGGTTTTCGAAAAAAACCACGTCGTTCCGCCAGATCTCGGTCTGACGAAAACTCAAGGTTCCCAAAACTCCGGCCAACAACACACAGACAACAACGGTGGTTTTGAATCTCCCACCCGCTGCTGATTTGAAAAGCACTGCGAAGGCGACAAAGGACCACAAAACTCCATTCACGATTCCGTAGCGGTCATGCGGGTAATGTGGCCGTTCTGTCAGCCCAAGCATTGGCACCAGCAATCCAAGGTGCGCAATCCAGAGCGCGAGCAATCCCGGCCAACGTCGAACGTTGAGCAACAGGAAAACGCTCGTCCCAACCACCCCCACCGCGCTCGCGATGAAGCGGATATCCGTCATCTTGATTTCGAGAAAAATCTCGTAGATCGGAGACAGGTTCAGCGGTAACAACGGTTTCCAGACGTAGTAACCCCACACGTAAAACGCCTGCAACGCACGTTGCCCCAGCGTGAATGATTCGACGTCCGCAGGTTTGAACCAGGTCCCGGCGTTGAAGAACCGGCCATACAACGTCCCGGCAACCAGCAGACACGCGATGATCAGAAACGGGATTTTCTCAATCCAGACACGCCGCGCGGCGGCATCGAAGAATCGCAGTTGCCCGTCGCGCTCAAAGCGCCGGAGCGGATGGAGATCCATTGCGACCAGGACAGCCCCAAACCCCAGCACAATCGGATAAGTCATCACCGCCAGCAGATAAGTGAATGCCGCCGCCCAATAAACCGGCTGACGAAAACCGGATCGGCTGTGATCCACCTTCAGGTAGAACAACAGCGACCCGAGCATGAACAACAACGAGAGGTGGTAAGGAAGTCCTGTCACCCACGCGACCGGCTCCACCCGCAGTGGGTGAACCGCCCACAACAACGCGCCCAAGCCGGCGGCAACCAATACGGGATTCGTCGATCGATCAGCCGCACCGGGCAACAAACCACCCATCCGAACCAGTACGAAAAACACCAGCCAGGCATTCATCGTATGGAGAAACACATTCGCGAGGTGGTAGCCAAACGGGTTCAGCCCGAACAAATCGTAGACGACCGCCCAAGCCAGCCAGGAGAACGCCTTGTATCGAATCGCCTGCTCAAAGTCCGTAAACATCCAGGCCAGATTTTCCCCGGTGACGCCGTAAACATGGGGATTTTCGAAGACGTTGATATCATCGTCCCACTGAAGAAAGTCCGCCGCCAAGGTCTGCCAAAAGACCCCCAACACCACCACGAACAATCCGATCAGGATCGCAGAGATAAGTTGGCGCGGCTTCATAGGCGCGAAGCATGGCGGAACCAGACCTCCTTCTTCAAGTCATGGGGCAGCCAAAATCGTAGTCCCTCCCAGCTTGCCAACCCCATGATCGGACTCCAATCTCATCCCATGCGTCCCCGTTCCATCTGCTTTCTGTTGGTTGCCCTCTTTGCAATTCAAACGATCCCCGCCGCCGAGAAAAAGCTCTATGAGTCCGGGACGAAATCCCGGAGCGGCATCGGCAAGTATTTCAAAGGCAGGGAGATCGCGCACTTCATGTCACATATGGGCGCACCGTGGCTGGAACGAGGCGAACGCGACAAAGAGGAACGTCCGGATCTGTTGATGAAGGCTTTGGCACTCAAGCCCGGAATGCACGTCGCGGACATCGGCTGCGGCAGCGGTTTCTATGCTCGCAAGATGGCCAAGGAAGTGGGCAACACCGGTCTGGTTTACGGCGTCGATATCCAGAAGGAGATGCTCGTCATCCTGCGCAAGAACATGCAGGCGAACAACGCGACCAATTTCGTCGCCGTGCTGAGCGATGTCGCCGACCCGAAGCTTCCCGCCGGCAAGATCGATCTCGCCCTGTTTGTCGACGTCTACCACGAGTTCGAATTCCCTCACGAAATGATGCTCAAGATTGCGAAGTCGCTGAAGAAAGGCGGCCGCGTGGTGCTGGTCGAATATCGCCAGGAAGATCCCGAAGTGCCGATCAAGTATCTCCACAAGATGACCCAGTTACAGGTGGCCAAGGAAATGAGCCTGCAACCCGATCTGGAATGGCAGCAGACGATTCACACCCTGCCCTGGCAGCATGTGATCATCTACCAAAAGAAATAGGTTTTCTGGAAAGCTCCAAGCCACAAATCCCAAACTCCACTCCAATTGGAACCGATTATTTGAGGCGTGGAGTTTTTGTATTTCCGACCGTTCGACGATGACTTCCCGGTCTCCAAACCCGCTTTCAATTACACCCATGAAATACAAAGTTACTCCCCTCCTTGCCGCCCTGTGCCTCATCTGCGGTTCAGCCTCCGCAGCCAATCCCGTATTCGCCAAGGTCACCGACGATCCCAAACTCCCACGCGTCCTGCTGGCAGGTGATTCCATCTCCATTGCCTACACGGTTCCCACGCGTGAATTGCTGGAAGGCAAAGCCAACCTCCATCGCATTCCCACCAACGCCGGGCACACGGGCATGGGCATCAAGGGACTCCCCAAGTGGCTTGAAAAGCTGGGTGGCGAATGGGACGTGATCCACTTCAACTGGGGTCTTTGGGATCTCTGCTACCGCAACCCGCAATCGAAGAACCAGGGTCGCCGTGACAAGGTCAACGGCGAGCTCACGCACACCATCGAGCAATACACCGCCAATCTCGAAAAACTCGTCGCGCTGCTCAAGCAGACCAAAGCCAAACTCATCTTCGCGACCACCACCCCGGTGCCCGAAGGTGAATTCGGCCGCAAACTTGGCGACGACCTCGCCTATAACAAGGCCGCTCTGAAAGTGATGAAGAAGCACCACATCACCATCAACGATCTGAACAAAGTCATGGCCGGCAAGATGGACCAATACGGAACCAAACCCGGCGACGTCCACTTCAAGTCTGCAGGGAGTCAACTCCTGGCCCAACAGGTCACCAGGTCCATCCTCGCTGAACTGGCCAAGCCCTGATTCCCTGGCACCGAGCGTTCGCTCATCGCCCACGCGGGGTTGAACGGCGCGGCGCGGACTGCCTCAAGTCAGCCCAGCTCTTCGGTGCTCCACCGTTCACCACTGCGCAACACCTTGTGAGCCTGATCAATCTCCTTGCAGGAGTTGACGAAAAGCTCGGGAGTGACCGTGTTGAACTCGAACATTTCGAAGTGGCAGGGGATCACCATTTTCACTCCGAGGTCTTTCGCCAGACCTGCGGCTTCAAGTCCGTCGAAGTTGCCGGCAACCCGTCGCGCTGGCACGTCACCATTGATCGGTAGAATCGCGACATCGGGGCGGAACAGCCGCGCCGCCTCCGCCAACCCGGCATACCATCGGCAATCACCCGAGTGGTAGACGCGCCATTTGCCCACGTCATAAATGTAACCGAGAAAACGGTGATGACCGCGATCGTCCCGCTCAATATCGTTGTGGGCGGCGGCGATGCCATGCAGCGTGACGCCACCCGCCCGCTGGGTTTTGTTCGCATCAGCGCCGACGAAACGTTCGGGGCCGTTATGCGAATTCAACCGGGCCGGGCCAATGCCGCGATTGGCTTCCGGCAGGATCACCTGCGTTCGCGGATTGACGCGCAGTAGCGGCTCCAACGTATCTGGATCGAAATGATCCGTGTGGTTGTGGCTGGAGGTGATGAGATTGACGAAGTCAAGTCGCTCGGGTGCGATGACCCGTTCGGTCATCCGGACATGCGGCTTGTCCGTATCAGCATATTTCGCCGTGAGCGAATCGGACAGATAGGGATCGATCAGCACATGCTTGCCGCCGCTCTGGAGAAGGAACCCGCTCTGCCCCAACCACCAGATGGAAAGTTCGCCCAGCCCACGTTTGACGCGTACATCCGCGAGGAAAGCATCGTCTTTCTGAACTGCTTTGATCACTTCAGGTGACCGGTGGTCCAGAGTACTCCGTTCGCCAGCACATTGATGAACGGCTCTTCTTCAAAGGTCGCATCGCTGTGTCCGTAAGACGTTCCAAAAACTCGTGCTTTGCCGAACTGGTTCACCCAGAACACCGGATGTTCCTTCTTCGTCCGCTCGCTCACCGAGGTCGCCAATGGCGTGGTGTTTGGCCAGACTTTTTCAATGACGTAGAGTTCATCGCTTGGAGTCACCCAGTTTTTAGGAAAACCCTTCATGATTGGATGATCGGGAACCGTCACCTTCACCGGATATTCGCTTTTGTGATCGTGTCGGAAACTCGAGACACCCAGCAACTCGCGCCAGTCGTCAATAACGGCCCCGCGATAGGTGTGCATCGCGCAGTGGATCACCAATGCGGGAGTGCCGGACCGATGCGCGTCGGTCACCTTGCGGACGTATTTCGGATCAGTGGTGTTGGCAAAACACTCATTGTGAATCACGACGTCGTAATTTTTGGCCCAGTCAGGATCGTCGTAGAGCTTGATCTCCCCCTGGGTGCCCCGACCACCATCGTGAAGCACTGTCCACTTCATGTTCACCCGCTTGGAGATCCCCTCCGTCAACATCTTGCTCTGAAAGAAATAGTTATGGCAGCAACCGCCCGTCACCACGAGCGCCCGGATCGGAATCGCCGGCCCCACCTTGGGTGCCGCCGGCTTTTTGCGGTTCTTCCTCTGCTTTCCTTTTTCAGCCGCGCCGAGGTCGAGCACGCCCGCCAGCGCCACCGCAACCACGATGAAGCCAAAAACCGATGAAACAATTCCTCGTCGAATGGAAATCTGCATGGCGCAGAGCCTAGGAGCCGATCGGGCATTCCCCAAGCGGATTTCGCCAATCCGATCGTAAGAAAGTAATCTCTGCCTGGGCTGCAACTCCGGCTCAGCCGCCCCTCGCCGTCCGCCCGACATCTCGTGAAAGATATTTCCAGGATCAGACACTCTATGTCCACCCCTCCAGTCCAGGATGCGCCCATGAAACTCCTCGCTACTGATTGGAAATGCACTGGTGCAAAACACATCTGGAACTGCGGCGCCGCGGCCTTGTTTCGGCTCGCCGATGGAAGGTTTGAACTGCGTGGCGGCTCGCGTGATGATCGGCTCGAAGCTTTGGAATGGGCTTCGCTCTTCGAGCACGATGCCGTTTTCGACCCAACCTGCCCGCCGAAGAATCCCGAACAGAATTAGGTGACTCGGTCTGCAACTCCCATGCCCCGCTGCGGCGGGAGAATCAACTCCGGCGCGAACTCCGTCCCCGTTTCAACCGCGCCAACGTCTGGCCCTGGACCGCTGTCCATATCGGCCGGCGCGAGAATGGGGATCACGCTCCTCGCTCGAGCACGGACTCGTAGACCCGCACATACTCCTGACAGGTCCGTGACCACGAAAAGTCTGCGTTCATTCCATTCACACGCATCGAATCGAAGAGCTCCTCGTGTGAGTAAAGAATCAGGGCCTTCCTGATCGCCTTGGCCAAGGCTCGAACGGAAAACTGATTGAATTTGATGCCATTGGCCTCCGCGATGTCATCTGCAGGATCGATCACCGAATCATCCAATCCACCGGTGCGCCGAACGATGGGGAGCGTGCCATAGCGCAGGCTGTACATCTGATTCAAACCACAGGGCTCAAACCGGGAAGGCATGAGAAAAAAGTCACAGCCAGCCTCGATGCGGTGGGACAAGCCGAGATCGAAACCTATGTTGACGGCAACGTTGTCCGGATACTTCTTCTGCAGGCCGACAAAGGCCCGTTCCAATTCGGGATCGCCGCTGCCGAGCAAGACGAACTGAAGCCCGCTGGCCACCATTTCCATCAGCGCGCCGAGAACAATATCCGCACCCTTTTGATCTGCCAGGCGCGAGACGACACCGAACAGGGGCACATCCGCTTTCACCGGCAAACCCATCTCCTCTTGCAGGTCGCGTTTGTTCGCCACCTTCCCCGCACGGGCTCGCGCTGAATAAGGATGGTTCAGATGCTCGTTGTCCGTGGTATTCCAATCCTCGTAATCAACCCCGTTCAGAATACCGGTGAGCAGGTTCTGACGCTCACGCAAGACGTCGTCGAGACCGCAGCCATAGGTCTCGGTGCAGATCTCGCGGGCATAACGTGGGCTTACCGTGGTGATGGCATCGCTGTAAACGATACCTGCCTTCAAACAATTGACCCCGCCATGAAACTCGATGCCGCGAGGATTATAGACGTCCTCCGGCAGGTTCGTCAGATGAAACGAGCGCGCCCGTTCGTAGTGTCCCTGGTAGGCGAGGTTGTGAATGGTCAACACCGACTTGGGAGCGTGCCAGGCTTCGGAGAACGCCGGATGCTTCATCAGCACGGGGACAAGGCCGGCTTGCCAATCGTGGACGTGCACCACATCCGGACGCCAATGGTGGTAGCGCGCGAAATGTGCCACCGCCTTCGAAAAGAAAATGAACCGCTCGGGATTGTCCTGATACTCCTCGTTGTTCTCACCGTACAGCGCCGGCCGATCGTAGTAGCCAGGATGATCCACAAAGTAGACATCCAGATTCTCTCGGAACTTCAGGGTGGCGATGCCGGCGTGGTCCCACCCGCCGTTCATCGGCGTGGCGACTGAGTAGTCCAGTTGCTTCAACTCGGGAAATCGCTCGCGAATACCTCGGTAAAGAGGCGTTATGACCCCGACCTCGTGTCCCTCCGCTGCCAGTGATTTTCCGAGCGCAGAAACCATGTCAGCCAAGCCGCCCGTCTTCGAAAATGGATGCACCTCCGCGGTTGCGAGCAGGATCTTCATGAACGTTCAGCAGGCCGGAATGCGATCCGCCTTCAGATACGGCTGGAGCGGTAAGGGGATGGAAATGCTTCCGTCTGCCTGTTGGTGAGTTTCAATCAACGCGACAAAGAGCCGCGCGAGCGCGGTGCCGCTGCCGTTGAGCAGATGGGGGAAGCGGTTCCCCTCGTCAGTCTTGTAACGCAGATTCATACGACGCGGTTGGTAGTCCTCGCAGTTGGAACAGCTGGAGACTTCGAGGTAGCTGCCCTGTCCCGGAGCCCACACTTCGATGTCATAGGTCTTGGCGGAGGCGAATCCCATGTCGCCCGTGCACAGCAGGATCACCCGATAATGCAGATCGAGCAGCTGCAGCACCTTCTCCGCATTGGCGGTCATTTTCTCCAGCTCTTCGTAGCTTTCCTCCGGCCGAACGATCTTGATGAGTTCCACCTTTTCAAATTGATGCACCCGAATCATGCCGCGCGTGCCCACTCCGGCGGCACCCGCTTCGGCGCGGAAACACGGACTGAACGCGCAATAGAATTTTGGCAGTTCATCCTCCGCCAGAATTTCATCCCGGTGAATGTTTGCCACCGGCGCCTCGGCCGTCGGAATGAGATACAGCGAACCGAGTGTGGAACCGTCCAGCCCCTCCTGGACGGCGTAGGCCTGATCCGCAAACTTCGGCAATTGCCCGACGCCGACCATGCAATCCCGACTGACCAGATACGGTGGTGAGACTTCGGTATACCCATGTTCCGTGGTGTGCAGATCGAGAAGAAATTGAACCAACGCCCGCTCCAACCGCGCGCCCCAGCCGGTGTAGAGCAGGAATCCGCTGCCGGAGAGTTTGGTGCCCCGTTTGAAATCAATCAGTGAAAGCTGTTCGCAAAGTTCGATGTGGTTCTTCGGCTCGAAACTGTAATCCTTCTTCTCGCCGACTTTGCGAAGTTCCGGATTGTCCGCCTCGGATGCGCCGGTCGGAACTGATTCGTGCGGAGGATTTGGAAGCGCCAACAGAATTTCATCGAGGGCTTCCGTCGCTTCGGTCACCAGCTTGTCCAGTTCCGAAATCCGCTCGCCCATCTGACGGACTTCCGCCTTTTTAGCTTCGGCTTCCTCCTTCTTCCCTTGCGCCATCAAGGCGCCGATGAGCTTGGATTCCTTGTTGCGCTGAGCCTTGAGCCGTTCGGTCTCAGTGAGTGCACTGCGACGTTTTCCGTCCAATTCGAGCAACTCCGGCAATTTGTCACCGTCATTGTCACAACGGGTGTTGAGGCGCTCAGCCAGCGCTTCCGGATTCTCTTTGATCTGTTTGATATCGATCACGGCGGCGCATTATAGGGAGGGCGAAGTTCGGAGCAAGCCGACAGGAGAACAGCCGATTCGGCCGAAAATGCCAATAAAACGAGCGCGGGCAGGAGCGATCGGAGTTACCGAAACGGTGCCGCGCTCAGATTGAGAAGAACGAGCGGAGCTGACCGAGAAAGTCGTTGGCATACTCGTTGTGCAGATCCTTGTCTGTTTCCTGCGCCCGTTGCGAAGCGGTCTCGGCCAGAATGACTTCGGTCTCCAACTTGCGTAGAGCCAGGATTTCGCTGAGTCGTTCCAACAGCTCAGGTGATTCGCGCAGCACGATCCCCATCTTCTCACGCGGAATTTGAACGACCTCCGTATCCCGGTTTGCCACCACATTTGCGCTGTAGGCCTCACCCGTCAGCATCGCCATCTCACCGACGCAATCTTCCTCCCGCAGAAGCCCGACCCGGGTGGGTTTGCCATCCATTTCGACCATCACATCCGCCTCGCCGTCGACGATCATCAGCATGAAATCGCCCTCCTGCCCCTGCCGGACCAGTTTCTGACCACGTCCAAAGAGCTGACTTTTGGCTCCTTCCACCAATTGGTGAAGCTGCCGTTCGTTGAGCACCGAGAACATGGGATGGCGCGAAAGACTTTCCATCATCTTGGGAGTCTGGTCTTCCCGACGTTTCTTGCGCTCGAACTGGACCACTTGTTTCGGCCACGGAATCGACATGCCGGCGCGGTGCAACGCGTACCAGGCGCCCGTGCGGATCGCATCGGCCACGCGATCCATTTTTTCATCTTCATCCAGCCAATACTTGATCTCGTAAATCGCCGCGCGATCGTCGAAATCCTTCACAAAAACCTCCGGCGGCGGGTCCTTGCGGATGCCGTCCACATGCCCCACCGAATCCATCAGAATCTCCCTCACCTGGTTGGGCGGGCTGCTGTAGTCTGCCGGAATCTGTACGCGGAACGCATGCAGCCGAACCGGGTAGTTCAGATTGATGATCTTGTTCGAGATCATGTCTGCATTTGGCAGATCGAGGTAGATGTGATCAATGGTACGCATGCGGGTGGATCGCCAGTTAATCTCCATCACCTGTCCCATGTCGCCCTCCACCAACAGCCAATCGCCCGGTTTGTAAGGTTTGTCGAACTGCAGCGTGAAGCCGGCGAACAGGTTCTTCAGAATGCTCTGCAGTGCGAGCGCGATACCCGCGGTACCGATCGCACCACCGACAAAGAGACCCTGCAGTTTGACTCCATAGATGAACTGCATCACCGCCAGGACCGAAGCCAGCAGGCCCAACAGCATGGTCGAATGCGTCAGGAACCGTGGCACCACCATCTGCCGCTTCTTCTGGAAGTATCCCTCCCAGTAGAAACGGTTGACCATCTTGACGATGAACAGGGTGCCGAGGATGACCATCGCGGCCGAAAGGAAGTTCAGTATGTCCTGACTGATCGTAATAAGCTTGAGCATGCCCTGCTCGTTCGTGTCGTGGGGGAAGAAGATGAATCCGACGCGAAACGAAATCGCGACGCAGAGCATGTGGAATTCTCCTCCGAGCTTTACCCCCCAACGTCGCTTGAGCACGCGACCGATGTGGGTCGTGCAGGCATACACGACCAACAGCAGCAAACATCCAATTATCGAAAACCACATTTTACTAAGACATTAGGAGGCCCGGCCTAATTCCTCAAACAGTAAATCCTGCATCACCGATAAGTGCATGTCTGGAGACCTTGATAATCCCACTACTTCTTGGGCTTCGTTTCCTGGACAGCCAAATCCACACAAATCAGGTGATCCTCGCTGCGCAGATACAACTTCTTCTCCGACAGAATCGGGGCAGCCCAGCAGGGATGATGAAATTCCGGCACCTGCCAGCGAGCCAATTCCACCACCTTTTTGGGATTCAATTCAAAGATTCCCAGCAGACCGCCTTCGCCCAAGCCGATGAGTTTCCCATCCGCCTTGATCAGCGACCCGCGACCAAACACCTTCGGCTGCTTGGTGGAATATTTGCGCCAACGTTCGTCCCGGCTCCATTTGAGATCGCCCGTCTTGAACTCCACGCAGCGGAAGACGGCATCCGGCTCGTTTCGGCCGCTGAAGGCGTAGAGGAAACCTTCGTGATAGACCGGCGTCATCCAGTGAATTTCCAGGTTCTGATTTTGCCAGACGTGCTCGAACTTGCGATTGCCTTCCTTGATATCCAGCAGAAATCCACCAACTCCGTGGTAGGCCGCAGAACAGTGCACCTGATTTCCAACCACCACGGGGTTTGCCGCGTTCACCGAGTCATTCACCATCGCCCTAAACCAGCGGCTGAACAATTCCTTGCCCGTCTTCACGTCCAACGCCACCAAACCCTGCCGCATCAGACAAAAAACAACCCGCTGTCCGTTTACGTCAGCCGCCACCGGGGAGGCATAACTCGCCTGCTTCCAATGCTCCCGCCAGCCGACCGTCCGCTCACCGCGCCAACCGAGCATCGGCTCCCCCTCCCAGGTTTTGCTCCCGACATTCTCCCACACGGTTTTCCCCGTGGCGGGATTCAGGGCCACAACCCCTGAATTGGGTTGACCGCCGACCATGACGATCAACAGGTTGCTCTCCAAGATCGGCGTGCTGCCGACTCCAAAGAACGCCTGCGGCACCTGCCATTCACGTGACGTATTCCGCTTCCAGATCACCTGCCCGGTCTTGAGATCCAGGCAGCGCAACTGGCCTTCCGCGCCATAGGTATAGCAGCGGGTCTTCGTCAGCAGCGGGGTGCAACGCGGTCCGTTGTTGTAGCCAAACGGATCCACGTAGGAAGTCGGGTATTTGTGCCGCCAGATCGGCTTGGCCGTATCCCGCTGTACCGCATCCACAATCTCCTCGTCAGCCACGCGATGATGCAGGACCAGCACCTCACCGCGAATGGACGGGGCCGCATAGCCCGTTCCAATCCGTTTCGTGAATACTCGCTTGGGACCCGTCGCCGGAAAGCTCGCGATCAGGCCGGTCTCAGCCGAAGTCGCGTCGCCGCGCGGACCAAGGAATTGAGGCCAATCCTCTGCCACCGCAAAATCGGCCAGATTCAAAAGGGCTCCGAAGGCAACCAAGTGCCCAAAATTCTTTTTCCAAAAACGCATAGGTGACGTCGCATTGAACCCTCCACCACCTGAAGTGGCAAGCGCGTGAAAACAGAAATAAAGACCTTCCTCTTATTCCAATGCTCGAGCCCTCTGTGGGTGAAGACGGAGCCGCGGGAGTTGCCCTGAGCGGAACTAACCCTTGTTCTTGCAGGCCCCGAGTTTCTTCAACTCGTCGCAGGTGGCCTTGATCTGAAGCTTTTGCGTCTTCAGAGAGAAACCAAGTTTCTGGCTGATTTCCTCCTCCAGCTCACCCAGTTTTTCATCCTCAAATTCCACGATCTTGTCGCAGTCCTGGCAGATGATGTGGTTGTGATGCGGGTGGTCGACGTAGTTCGGATCGTAGTACTTGTAGTCCTTCCCAAAATCCATTTCCTGCACCAACCCACTCTCCATGAGCAGCGGCAGGGTCCGATAAACGGTCGCGCGTGAAACAGACTTGTCACGCTCACGCGACCAATCCAAGAGCTGTTCAGCCGTGAAATGCTCCACGGTCGAAAAGACCGTGTCGATGATCGCCTGTCGCTGGGAAGTCATACGGAGATTCTTGCCCTCAATGAATTTGAGGAACTTCGCCTTGGCGGAATCTTTGTCGGCAACTGCCACGGGCATCAGTATAGGCGCGAGCGAATCCAAGTCAATTGCCTCGCCGATTCGGCCCGACTCCGTTAATTTGTTCCCGACAAATGAACGATTGGATCGCCGAATATTACCAGCGTCAGCAGCAGGCCCACGACTCCATCCCCCAAGAGCAGGTGAATGCGCTGATTGAGCTCTTCGCCAAAGCGCGGCATGAAGATCGCCAGATTTTTGTCTTTGGAAACGGGGGCAGCGCCTCCAATTGCTCCCACTTCGCGACTGATCTCGGCAAGGGTGCATCCGACGCGCTCAAGACCCGTTTTCGCATTCTCTCCCTGAACGATAACGTCAGCTGGATGACCGCCCTGGGGAATGATTATTCCTATGAAGACATCTTTTCGATGCAGCTGCAGAACTACGCCAAACCCGGTGATCTGGCCATGAGTCTCAGCGTGAGCGGCAATTCCCCGAATTGCGTGAAGGCCCTCCAGTGGGCGAAAGACCACGGATTGCAGACGATTGCACTCGTCGGTTCCAAGCAGGGTCGGATGGCCGAAATTGCCGAACACGTGATCACGGTTGATGACACGCACTACGGCCGGGTCGAAGACGCCCAAATGGGAATTTGCCACGTCATCTGTTACGCCTTCATTGAAAAGCCCGAAGTCGCCGGTTGAAGCGCAACCCGCTCGGCTTCCGCGCAGGCGTCATCCGTAGATCTGAACCTCCAAACCCCAACGCCCTGTGCCGGTCACGGATCAAATCCGCAAGAAGCTCGCCACCGTTCCTCACAAACCGGGCGTCTATCTGCACAAAGACCGATTCGGCACCGTCATCTACGTCGGTAAAGCCCGGGATCTCAAGAAACGCGTCTCCCAATACTTCCAACCCTCACGCCGGTTGGGTTGGGATCTCAAGTTCAACGCCTTGGTGGCGGCGATTCACGATTTCGACATACACGTCGTCAGAAGCGAACCGGAGTCTCTCCTCCTCGAAGGAAAGCTCATCAAGGAATTCCACCCGCGCTACAACGTCAGCTTTCGGGATGACAAACGGTTTCTCCTGCTCAAGGTCAACCTCAACGATCCCATTCCACGCTTCACGCTCACCCGTCTCCGCACCGATGACGGTGCGCGCTACTTCGGACCGTTTCCGAGTTCGGGTTCGCTGCGTCGAACGCTGAGCCTCGTCCGTCACCGCTTCAATCTGCGGGGTTGTCGCCCCCTGAATCCCACCCAGGCCGACTACAAACATTGCCTGTACGCACACATGAAAGTGTGCACCGCACCGTGTATCCAGAACGTCACCTTTGAGCTATACGCCATGCAGGTTAATGCCGCCTGCGATTTCCTCGACGGCCAATGCGGTGAAATGCTGCAGGACCTTGAGAAGCACATGAAGAAGGCTGCGGGGGAACTGAACTTCGAAAAAGCCGCCGAGCTGCGCGATCTGATCACCGACCTGAAACGCACCACCAAGAAGACGGGCAAGTTCCAGCGCCTGCCCTACAAACTTCCCGTCGCCATGGATCCGGTTGCCGAACTTCAGTCCCTCGCCGACGAACTCGGACTGGAATCCCCACCGGAACGCATCGAAGGCTTTGACATCTCCAACATCAGCGGCACGTTCAAAGTCGCTTCAGTGGTTCGCTTCCGAAACGGCAAACCCGACCGCAGCAATTATCGACGGCTCAAGATCAAGACAGTCGAGGGACAGGACGACTTCGCCTGCATGCAGGAAGCCGTCAAACGCCGCTATTCCCGACTCCTGCGCGAAGCCAAGAAACGCGTTGCCGACGATTCGGAACCCGATGAAGTGGACAAGGCGATTCCCGAGGAACTGCAATTGCTGGTGGACGAAATCAGTACCCAGTCGAAGAAAGGCATCGTGCGCGCCAGCGACTTCGTGGAACGCGGAAACTTCCCGGACCTGATCGTGATTGATGGCGGCAAAGGACAACTCGGCATGGCGTTCAACGAATTGAAGAAGCTCGGCCTCGAATCCATCCCGGTCATCGGTCTGGCGAAGGAGTATGAGGAGATCCATCGCCCCGGCGAAAAGCAACCGCTTCGCTTGGGGCTTGATCATCCCGCCGTCAAACTTCTGCAACGCGTCCGCGATGAATCCCACCGCGTCGCCAACAGCTACAACGCGCAGCTCCGACTGAAGCGAATCAGCGAGAGCATCCTCGACGAATTTCCCGGAATCGGGAAACAGCGGAAAGCCGCCTTGCTCAAAAAGTTTGGCTCCGTCCAGCGGCTTCGATACGCCACCTTGGAAGAGATTCAGAAAGTTTCCGGATTCGGAGGCATCGCCGGCAAGCAGCTGAAGGTCTTCCTCGACGCCCGCACCGAGCAACCCCAACCACCCGTGCCGACCAAACCAGCGGCAGATTGAGATCACCCCTTTTCATTCATGTCCGACGAGGTCACATCCTACTACCAAGCCAACGAGCAGCGCGCGAGCAGCGTCCAGGCCCTGTTCGATCGCATCGCGCCCAGCTACGACCGTATCAACGACATCCAGAGCCTGGGCATGCATCGCATCTGGAAGAAATGGCTATGGCTCCTCTCCCGACCCAAACCCGGCGCAAAGATTCTCGATCTCTGCTGCGGCACCGGCGACATCGCATTTCTTTTCGCCAACCAAGGCTGCGAAGTCGCCGCCGTCGATTTCAGCCGGGAGATGCTGACCGTCGCCCGCCAGCGCACCGCGCACGAAGTCACCCCGAAAAACCAGCGGCCCGAATTCACCCAGGGAGACGCCCTACACCTGCCTTATCCCGACGAAACTTTCGATGCTCTCACCATCGGCTACGGCCTGCGGAATCTTGCCGACTTCGAAGCCGGTCTCCAAGAGATGACCCGCGTGCTCAAACCCGGTGGCCATCTTCTCATTCTGGAGTTTGGAAAACCCGACAACCCCTTCCTCCTCGCCGCCTACTACACCTACCTGCACATCGCCGTCCCCATGTTCGGCAAACTCTTCTGCGGCGATTCCAAAGCCTACGCCTACATTCTCGAATCCCTGAAACACTACCCCGCCCAACGCGGCATCCATGCCTTGATGGAAGCAACCGGCTACGAAGACAACCGGATACTGAACTTCATGGGCGGCACCATGAGCATCAACCATGGCGTGAAGAAGTAGCGCCCGCCGGCTCCCCTTGCGTGTACCGATTGTCCCCAGAATCGTTCACGTGTCACTGACGTGATTCGCGTTTATTGGTGTTCATTCGTGGTTCACCTGCATCCCTACAACTTAGCCCAGGTGCCGGGCGAAGAACTCCCGCGTTCGTTTCCACATCTCCGGAGAAAGCACGTGGCCGGTATCCGGCTCAATGAATGAACTGAACTGATCGGCCGCACCTTGCCGCGCGTATTCCTCTTCGATTCGTCGAACGCCTTCGCGCGCATGTTCGATCGGAGAACCGCCATCGGTTTCTCCCAGATTGAGATGCAATGCCCGGGGCGCAATCAGAGCCGCCATCTCTGGTGTATCCCCGTATTCCAACCAGCCGGGAACGAAATTTGGAAAGCAATGCAAGAGATGGTGATCATGAATTGCCGAGTAGGTCGGCAGACAACAATTCCCGACCGCAGCCTTAATGCGCGGTTCATGCGGCCCGACCAACCAGGTGTGGGTTGAACCCATGGAATGCCCATAGCACCCGATCCGATCCGCCTTCACTTCCGCACGCCCGCACAACACATCGATCGCCCGGCGCATATCGAGCACATTCTTCCAAGCCATCGATTTTCCGTTCACCACATAGCGGAGAAACTCGAAGCGCTCAAAACGTGAACCCTTCAGTTTACCGCTCGGATCCTGTCGCTCCTCGAACGCCAACGCATCGGGACACAGCACAACATATCCCTCGCGAGCCAGCGCTACCCCGGTGTGATGCATCGGATCGCCGGCCAGCCCTGCAGGTTCGTTCTTCCCCAAATCATATTGTCCCCCATGTTGATGCCAAACCGCCACTGCCGGCGCCGGTTTGGAATCAGAAACCCCATCCGGAATCAGTAGCAACGCCGGCACGCGATCGCCCGGCTCGACTTCATACGTCAGTGATTCAATCCGATAACCGTCCTTTGGCATCGTCTCCCGCAGTTCGATCTTCAACGGACAAGGTTCTGGCCAATCACCGCCAAGGCATTCGACCAGCTTGCCCCGAAGTGCGTCCGGCTTGGCAGGGCGGTCAGAAGAGGTATCTTTGGCAGCGTTGACGTTCATGGTGGCACCAGCGGCGACCGTCCCGACCGCAGCCTGCTTCACAAAATCACGACGGGAATGTCCAGAGTTCACAGATCACAGGCTATGCCTCATCCCCGACCTTGGGTAGCCGAATCGTAACCGTCCGCTCTCGGGCGAAGGCGATAAATCAGAGCGAGCAGTGGCCATCATATGAATCGGCTGCCGCGTAGGAACCGCACATTCCTCCAGCGAGGAAGCTAATCGGATCTCTGCCGTAGCATGACACCCGGTTCATCGGGTCAGGCGAAAGAGGAACGGCAGCGCAACTCGGGAATACTTAACCAGCAGCGCGGTCGAAGTAATCGAGCTGCCTGACAGCAGAAAACGTTGGAGCCGGTTGGCCCATCTCAATCGGCGGGAGAAGCGTTTCTCGATGGCAATACGAAGTGTCTCCTGCGCGGTCGGCCAATCGATGAGACCGTCGGCATAGTCCCCGATCGGACCGGCTGCCAGTTCCGCGGATTCGAAGGCCATCGACATCCCATTGCCCGTGATCGGTGGGATCATGTGGGCGGCGTCTCCGATCGATGGCAGTTCACCAGATCGGGTCTCGGGGGGCGCATAACTGAGACCGGCCACCACACAGAATGAATCGGGATCGAAGGTGGCTGATTGAAGTCGTTGTTCCAGCTCGCGACCGGCGCAACCTCGAATCCAGTCCTGCCAGCCGTTTTTCAGTTCCGTCAAAGGACGTTGCGTGCGCAACAGTCCACATACATTCACCTCGCCGCCAGGAAGTCGGCATAGACCCACGTAGCTCTGCGGGGAATGATGCATCTCCAGATCGGCACGCAAATCCACGTCACTGGCATGCGCCTTGAAGCCAATTTGGCGGTAACCAGTCGATTCTTTCTGGGGGACTCGACCGGTTGCGCGAACAAATCCCTCGGCTGGTTTCCACACTGCGCGGTGGTGGGTTATCAAATTACCACCACGATTCTGGAACAGTTCGGCGAGCGTTTCGTCGAGCACATGGCGGGATACGCACCAGGCGGATTTGGGAAGGCGAGCGGGTTTGCCCGCATGCTGCGAGCCGTTGAATGTCACCGTGGTGGCTTCGAGCACACCGCGTTCTTCAATGGGAGGCCAAGCCTCCAGGCGTTTGAGGACGTCCACCCCAGCCCCACTGATGAATTCACCACAGACGCGATGCCGTGGATAACTGCCGGCCTCGAGGAGGCTCACCGGAACGTCGCGGTTGCGCAGGGCGATTCCCAGCGCCAGTCCGGCAAGCCCGCCTCCGTGAATTGTGATCTGTTTCGCGTCGCGACTCATCGGTCTGTTCGCTCATATGCGGCGGGCGGCAAACAGGTGACTGAAGAGCCCCGCGTTTTCCTCCGCACACTCCCATTCGGCGGACTCGGGCCAAAGCTGCGTCAATTCGTCATTGGAAAACCCGGCCTCCACACTCACCACCGCGTCATGTCGCGTGACGCGATTGCAGCCGATCAGACCGACCAGTCGCGATGCCAGAAGCGCGCCTCTGCTACGTCGTGGTTCACAGGCCAACAAGCGCTCGATGCGTGGCTCGATCAGGCCCAGTAATTCGCGCAGAGCCTCATCGGGGAAGTGATGCAGGAACAGGTTCGAGAAGCAGATATTAAAAGTTTGGTCGTTCGTCCGCGCCCACTCGAACACATCCTGCCGGCAGATATGAACGGTCCATCCCATACTATCCAATGTCGCCACCGTGTCGGCTGAAACGACCGGATTACGATCCACGAGGACCAGCTTGCCACGTCTGGCACCAAGCCCCAGACGCTTGACCACCCGGAGGATCAGGTCGCCGTCGCCGGCGCCCAGTTCGACCACGCAGACCGGCGGCGCCCCCTGCCGTGCTGCTTCTGCCAGAATCCGACTGTGCCCCATGATTCCGTTCAACAACCTCAGATCCTTCCGGGAACGGATCGCCTCGGGCGCGTCGGAAGGAAGTTCGTCCAGTATTTCGGTTGTCAGTTTTCTTACCATCGTCAGGTTCGTCCCACTTTCAACAACGCTCCGTGACTGCTGAACCCGGCACCAAAGGACGCGAGCCACCAATAGCCACTTTGGGGATTTGGATCTGATCGTAAGGCTTGATCGAGAACGAAAAGGACCGAGGGGCTGCTCATGTTTCCATGGCCGCGCAACAACTCACGACTGAGTCGTGTCTCGCCATCCTGAAAGTCAAACTTACGCTCGAGTTCGTTCAACACATCGCGACCGCCCGGATGGAACAGCCAACGATCAATGGATCCAATCGTCTGCCCGTGCTTTTCCAACACCCCAAGACAAACCCGTTTGGCATCGGCGGCGGCGATCGGCGGAACATCCGGCATCAGAATGTTTCGCAACCGCCCATCCTTCTGTTCGAACCGAAGCAGATCGCGGTTGGCCGGATTCAAAAGGGTTCCGTCAGCCACCCACTGAACCGGCGGCAGGCTCTCCGGTGGCCCACTTCCGAGCACGGCGGCAGCAGCCCCATCACCGAACAGACAGGCGCTGATCAGCACCCCCGGATCGTCATCGAGGTAGTAGGCCGCACTGCAAATTTCGACGCAGACGGAAAGAACCCGCTTAGCGCCCCCGGCACGCAGGATGTCCTCCGCCGTCCCGAGATTGGGCAGCGCCGCACCGCAGCCTTGGCCGACCAGATCAAGCAGTTTGCAATCGGCGCGCAGGGCCAGCCGTTCACTCACATAGCTGGTGAGGCCGGGACACAGATAGCCGGTGCACGTGCTGACGATCAGCGCGTCAATCTCCTCGGCAGAAATCCGCGCATCGGCCAAGGCACCCATCGCAGCCTCAGACGCGAGTTCAACCGCGCAGGATTCAAAACGTTCATGCAGATCATCGGCGCTCGAGCCAAAGGCATCCGACAGGGAATCCAACGCCAGATGGCGGGAATCAATTCCATTGTCTGAATTCAGCACCTTCCTCAATAGCGCCTGACTTCGCCGAGACAAGCGGGCGAAGTCGCCACTGGCCGACATTGCCTCCCACACCTCAAGCTGCGTGAAGCAGTGCGGCGGAACAGCAGTGCTAATTCCCTGGAAGAACATCCGGTGATGGTAGGCGAACGGGTCACGCTTGTATGTGGCAAACGGAGAGAGTTTATTCCGGGAGTCCGCAAACCGGAAACTTGTCCCGGCGACTCAGCCCCATCCGGCCGTTCAGCAAATCAACGAATTACCGATCGGCCGCTCTCGCGGTAGCGATTCAAGGTCTCGTTCATTTCCGAGACCAGTTTGGGATAAGCGGAGGCCACATCGCTCGCCTCCTTTGGATCGATCGAAAGATCAAAGAGCCGATCCGTTTTACCTGGGACCAGCTTCCACTTGCCATTTCGAATCGCGAAGCGGCCGGCATAGTCGTTATTCACAACGCCCGCATGCGCGGGCAGTTCCTTCCCGCCCAAGAGCAACGGAAGAATGTCGTTGCTGTCTTCAGCCGAGTTGGCAGGAAGCGTCGCGCCGGTGATCGCGGCAGCGGTAGCCATGAAGTCGTTCAGACAAATGGTTTGATCACAGACCGAGCCGGCCGGGATCTTCGCCGGCCAGCGGGCGATGAACGGCAGGCGATGACCGCCTTCATGGATCTGGGTCTTGCTGCCCTTGAAGTGGTATCGAAGATTCACTCCATGGGACTCCAGTTCCTTGAAATTCGCCTTGCCGGAAGTACCATTGTCCGTGGTAAAAATCAGCCGGGTATCCTTCGCGACTCCGGCGTCAGCGAGAGCCTTCATCACGTGACCCACAACCCCATCAGTCTCGATCACAAAATCCGCGTAGTCACTGATACCACTCTTCCCCTTGAACTCCGCACTGGGAGAAATCGGCGTGTGAAGTGAAGTCAGTGGGAGATAGAGAAAGAACGGTTTGTCCCCTCGGCTTTCGGTCCGGATCCATTCCGAAGCCTTGCTGGCCAGGCCGGGAAGAATTCCCTCCAGCTTCCATCCGGGAAGCATCGGACCGGGGTGCCCGAACATTTCATCCGGCTTGGCCACTGACGGATTGCCGAGCAATCGATCGTTTTCGATCCAGATGTAAGGCGGAAAATTGGGAACATCCACGCCGAAGTAGTAATCGAAGCCGTGGTTTACCGGTCCGTCCGCGATCGGCTTCGTCAGATCAATTCGCGCCGCCACTGCCAGACAGCGTTCCGCCGCCGGACCTTTTTTGAAAAAGGAGTCATGCCGCTGGATATCGTGGTTGACCGCCTGCCCCTGCGCATCCAGCCAGGTCATGCCGAGGTGCCACTTGCCGACCATACCGGTGCGGTGTCCCTGTTGTTGGAGAAGTTCCGTCACTGTAACACGTTCGCGCTTGATCAACGGCTTGCCCCACTCCCAGAGAACCTGGCTCTTCAGATCCGTGCGCCAGCAATAGCGACCAGTGAGAATCCCATAGCGCGTGGGCGTGCAGACTGCGGAACCGGAGTGCGCGTCGGTAAACCGCATCCCCTGCCCCACCAGCCGGTCGATGGGGGGCGTCTTCAATGGACCCATTTCGGAGTTCAACGCCGACACCGAGTCGTAACTCATGTCATCCGCCAGAATGAAAACAATGTTCGGCGATTTTGTTGCCGAGGTGTGAAGGGAGACCAGCAGCAAGAGAAGCAGACGGAATGCTGAATTCATGAAACTGAACTTCCAGAAGCCAGAGTCGTGATGCAAAAGATTTGTGCCGGTAACGTTCGACCGGCTTTCCCCGTCCATCAGCCAACATGAACGTTTCCGGCCAAACGGCTCTTCCTGGGGTGAACTCCGCCGTCGACTCTCGCCAATCGCGGATCCCCATGGGAGATTCACCGAATCCATGAGCGGAATTATTGGCCACACCATGTATGCGATTCTCGGCGCCAAATCCGCCCGGGAACGCAAACTCCCAATCGTTCCCATTCTCGATCGACACGCGGCCAGCTATCATTGTGGTGCCTATCTCGGATGCGATGTCCAGACGATGCCCGAAGCCATCTGCTCGGACAGCGGCCAAGAGGTCGGCTACGGCACAGCGCCGCTCAAGGTCAGCCCCATTACGGGCGGGGAAGTGAAACCTTGGTCACTCAAGCACGGCAACAAATTCTACCGGCCGAGGGAAATCCACCAGCTTTTCTATGGCCGCGCCCATTTGGTGTTTGGTTGGCGAAGCGAAGATCGTGAACACACCTTGCCGTGGGATCACCTGGCCGATTACTGCGCGGCGGTGGTCAAGGACGCGCAGGAGATTTACCACGTCAACGACCGCAGTATGGCGTATCTGTTCGGTTGGATGGCGCATATCGTTGGAGATAGTCTCATCAAATCCGTGCATCCCGGCGTCGACCTTCATTTGCACGGTGGCAAATACACTCCGACCAATCGTCCGATTCAGGATCTCGTCACATTCCACGAAATCGGCCGCAAGGAACTGAAACTCAATTGGCAGACCATTCTGGGCGACGCGGCCAAAACCCCGATTGAGGAGATCCAGCTCCACTACATGCGCATCGCCAAAGCCCAAGGCGAACTCAGCTCTCAATTCACCAACGCCTGGCAACCGGAACATGCCAGTCTGCTTCGCGTCGTGCTGCACGAGAACCGCCGCTACCAGACGATCCGAAACCCGCGTATTCTCAAGCAACTCGCACTCGCCAAATTTAAGCACGGCTGGGACTGCCAACCCGAACTCAGCCGTCGCTCCCTCGGTCTGCATTACCCCGAGATGGTCGAACTGGCGAACAAGGCAAACTTCCGCCATGCGCTCTGGCAGATCGGGGATGCCATCGCCCGGCTTTTCAGTGAAGTGATCGAACGAGTTCCTGATCTGCAAACCCGCTGAATCGACACAATGTGGCGGCGAGCGTGAGCGAGTGGTTTTGGTTTGATGCGCCATGATTCACTCGCTCACGTTCGCCACCATAGAGAAAAGTTCTGAGAACCATTTCTTCGAATGCGCACCGAACGCCGCTACGCTCGCGGCATGTCGGATCTGTTGACCATGACCACTTACGGACTGTTCTGTCCGGCAGGAGGGTTTTACATCGATCCGACCAAGAAGGTAGATCGGGCCGTGATCACACATGGGCATGCAGATCATGCGCGAGCGGGTCACGATTCCTATCTTTGCACCGAACAAAGCGTACCGATTTTACTTTCGCGACTCGGAACCAAAATTGCGGTGACGGGGCAACCTTACGGCGAGGTTCGGGTGATCAACGGCGTCAGCGTCTCATTTCACCCCGCCGGACATGTTCTGGGATCGGCGCAGATCCGGGTCGAACACAAGGGGGAGATCTGGGTGGTGAGCGGAGATTACAAGACCGAGAACGACGGCGTCTCCGGAGAATTCGAATCGGTGAAGTGCCACACCTTCATCACGGAATCGACCTTTGGTCTCCCCATCTATCGTTGGCCAGAGCCGACTGTGGTAATCAATCAAATCAATGACTGGTGGCGGCGCAACCAGGCCATCGGCCGGGCATCGGTGATGTGCGCCTACTCGCTGGGCAAAGCGCAAAGAATTCTCCATGCGGTGGATACCTCGATTGGGCCGATTTATGTGCATAAGGCCGTCGCCAAAATCAACGCGGCATATGAGGCCGCCGGGGTCCGGTTTCCGGAAGTCAATTCCGAGAAGAAAGCACCTGCCCCTGAGCTCGCCAAACGGGCGCTGATCATCACGCCTTCCGCCCACGACGAAGGCGTGTGGCTCCAGGGATTCGGAGCAGCATCACGGGCCTTCGCATCCGGTTGGATGCGGGTGCGCGGCGGGCAACGAGGAGGCAAGTCACAATCAGGATTCGTGGTTTCAGATCACGTTGACTGGCCGGGCATGTTGTCGGCAATTCGGCAGAGTGAAGCGGAGCGCATCCTGGTCACCCACGGCTACGAGGCGCAAACCGTGCGCTATCTCCGGGAGCAGGGCTGGGAAGCCGATGGTCTGGATGAACATTTCGAGCACGTGACCTCGACCTGACCCATGCGACGATTCATCACATTGCTGCCCGAACTGGATGGAGCCGACGACGCGGCAAAGCTGCGCGCTCTAACCGACTACTTCCGTGATCTGCCCGACGGTGCCGGGGCGTGGGCAGTCTGGCTTTTCCTGGGCAACCGCCCCGAACGTTTGATCACGAACGCCCAGCTGCGAGAAGGCGTGATCGCCGAAACGAAGCTGCCAGCCTGGTTGGTGGACGAAAGCTGTAAAGCCGTTGATGATCCATGCGAAACATTCGCACTGCTCCTGGACACCGCTGGCATCAGCTCCGCGGAGGGATGCCCGTGGTCACTCGACGTATTTCTCAGGAAAACTATTCCCCGAATGTCGGGCGATGATGCCACGGCAAAGCGAAAGGAATTTGGACAAATCTGGCGGAACCTCTCACTGCCCGAATGCCATTTCTTTCACCGATTGGTCACCGGGACATTCCGCATTTCCGTGCCCCAACGATTGGTCGTGCAAGCTCTGTCGAAAAGAGCGCGCGTCCCGGACGCAGTCATTGCGTTGCGGCTTAAGAACGGCATGCAGCATGAGCCGGATTGCTTCAAGTCGCTCCTTACCAAAGCAAGCGCTGACGAAGGGACGTGTCAGCCCTATCCATTTGGAACCACGGAGGCGATCACCGCTGAAATGGATCCACCGGGATCGATCGAAGAATGGCAGATCGAATACGTATGGGATGGGCTACGCGCCCAGATCATCCGCCGCGGTGACCATACCCTGATCTGGAATCAGAACACGGAGCTGATCACGGAGTCTTATCCCGAGCTCAGTGAAGCCGCCCACTTCCTACCCAATGGAACGGTTCTCGAAGGCACCCTCGTCGCGTTGATCAACAACCGCCCGCAACCGATTGCCCGGGCCGGAGAAAGTGGAACGAAAAAAGATCCAACGCCAGCGACGATCGTGTTTCTCGTGTCCGATATGTTGGAACAGGACGGCAAGGATCTTCGCGACTTCACCGTGACCAAACGCCGGGAGATCCTTTGCGACCTGCACGCAGACTGGGAGGAGCGCGCGCGCAAACATACGCGGGGAACATTCGTGCAAGGCGATCTGTTTGCTGCGCCGGCAGCGGAAGTCAATCTACCCGTCCAACTTGCAGATACACTGCAGCTGAAAGACTGGGACGAGCTGCGAAACGAAGTGGCAGACGCCCGCGGCGGGGGTGCTGAAGGGCTTTTACTGAAGCAACGTTCGGTGACATCCCGCGACGATCCCGGAACGGACAACTGCCTGCTCTGGGCCGCCCCCCCCTTGACGGTCTTAGTAGTGCTGACCGCGGCGCGGCAATTTGATGACGGATCGCCGACAGAATACGTCTTCGCAGTTTGGGACAAGGAGGCCCTGGTTACCGTGACGAAAGCCACCACCGGATTCGTAAAGGAAGAATCAGCCGACCTGCGAAAGTTCGTAAGAGAGCATACAATTGAACGCCATGGACCGGTTCGTTTGGTCGCAGCCGATCTGGTGTTCGGACTGGAATTCGATGGCGTCCACGAATCGTCGCGTCACAAATCACGCCTCTCGCTCCGCAACCCACGCATCGGCAGTTGGAAGAAGGACACTCCGGCCAACGAAGCCAGCACACTGGCGGATCTTAGAAACCTCATCCCAGCTTTGGCTGAGGATTGAGTTCTATCCCTCGGAGGCAGCCGAGGTAACGAGGCTCATTTGTGGTAAGGCGTGGACTGAGATTCTCGCGAGCCAAAGAAACGGCTTGGAGGACGAAACACTTCAGGGAACGATGTCCGGCAGCTCATGAAACGAATTCTCCTTCTGATCATCGCCAGCTTGCTGACCGCCAGCGCAGGTGCAGCGAAACGCCCGAACATTCTCTTCATCATCGCCGATGACGCGTCGCGCGACAGCTTTGGCGCGTATGGTAGCAGCTACGTGAAGACACCCAACTTTGACCGTATTGCCAATGAAGGCGTCATGTTCACCCAGGCCTACAACTGCAACCCGAAGTGCGCGCCAGCGCGGGCGTGCCTACTTACGGGTCGGTATTCATGGCAACTGGAAGCGGCCGGCAATCATAACCCGTTCCTCCCGGAGAAGTGGAAGTTCTTCCCCTACCTCTTGGAGCAGAGCGGCTACTTCATGGGATTCACCGGTAAGGGTTGGGGGCCGGGCAAGTGGGCGGGACATGACGGGCAGAAGGGTAAGTTCGAGCAGGACAATCCCGCTGGACATCCGTTCCAAGACGCCAAAGCAAAGCCAACCTACAAAGGTATCAGTTCACGCGACTACGCGGCGAACTTCGCGCAGTTCCTCAAGGTTCGCCCCCAGGACAAGCCGTTCACATTCTGGCTGGGCACCCATGAACCTCATCGCGGCTACGGCAAAGACAATTGGAAGAAGGACGGTCGCAACCTGGCGGACGTGACGGTCCCCGCCTACTACCCAGACAATGAAATAGTCCGGGGAGATCTCGCGGACTATGCAATCGAAGTGGAGTGGTATGACAAGCACATCGGGTTGGCCCTCAAACATCTCAACGATGCGGGCGAGCTGGACAACACCGTCATCATCGCGACCTCGGATCACGGCATGCCCTTTCCCCGGGTCAAGGGCCAGATCTACGACGACGGATTCCACATTCCATTTGCCGTCCGCTGGGGCGACCAGATCAAGCCGGGGCGCGTGGTGACCGATTTCATCACCTTCCCGGATCTGGCACCCACTTTGTTGGAAATCGCCGGACTGCCGAAGCATCCACAAATGACGGGGCAGAGTTTCGTGAAACAATTGATGGCGGAAACTTCCGGACGAATCGATGCGCAGCGGAGTTACACTCTGCTCGGCAAGGAACGCCATGACATCGGACGAACAGACGGCGATCTGCTGTCCGTAGGGTACCCGGCTCGGGCACTGCGGACGGATCGTTTCCTTTACGTGCGCAACTTTAAGCCGAACCGTTGGCCGGGGGGCGATCCGGATTACGGTCTGAAGAACTGTGACGGGTCTCCCACCAAATCCTTCCTCACCGGATTGTCCGCCGGAGACAAAGACTACCGATTCTACGAACTGGCATTTGGAAAACGGGCCGGCGAAGAACTCTACGACATGCGCAAGGATTCGGATTGCGTGAACAATCTGGCGGCCGATCCCGCGTTCGCCAAAACGAAGAACCGGATGTGGCGACAGTTGGAACAACGGCTCAAGGCCCAGGGCGACCCGCGGGTTCTGGGCAACGGAGACATCTTCGATGCCTATCCGAACTGTCAGATCGAAAGGCAGCAGGATCTTTACGGGGATAAGAATTGGGATCCGGTGAAGATCTTCGAAAAGAAATACGGGAACGGCGGCTGATCGGCCAAGCCGGGGCGGAATCGGGTTTCATGCGCCAGCCAGCGTGAACCCCAACCAGGGAACGAACTCAGTAAACCCGGCGGAGATTCGAGGGGAGAATGTTCAGCTCGCTGCGGTACTTGGCAACCGTGCGCCGGGCGATCTTGAGCCCCTTTCCAACCAGCAGCTTCACGATCGAATCGTCGGACAACGGGCTGTGCGTATTCTCTTCCTTGATCAGTTCGGCGATCATGTCCTTGATACTCGTGTTGGCGACATCGGTGCCTTCGGCGTTCTTGAATCCGGAGGTGAAGAAATACTTCATTTCGAAAACACCGTGCGGCGTTTCCATGTATTTGCCGGAGACGGCCCGACTCACGGTGGTTTCGTGAACCCCGACGACTTCGGCCACCTGCACCATCGTGAGTGGCTTCAGCTTACTGGTACCGTGCTCAAAAAACTCGTTCTGCCTTTTTAGGATTTCCGTCGCGATGTTGCAAATCGTGCTTTGACGTTGGTGCAGGCTCTTGATCAGAAACTTGCCCGCCCGAATCTTCTCACGGATGTACTCCCGATCATCGCTCGTGCTGTCACCGCTGGACATGATGTCCTTGTAGGTGTTGCTGATGCGGAGGTGCGGGATCTGGTCGTTGTTCATCGTCACCAGCCATTCACCATCCATCTTCTGAACAAAAACCTCGGGAACGATGTACTGCTGATTCTCCGAAAGAAATGCCCGACCCGGATGCGGCTCCAGGTGACTGATTCGTTCCGCCGCCTTCTGGACGTCGATGACATCGACATCGTCCCGGCCCAGACCTGAAACAATCTCGGGAAACTTGCGCCGCGACAAACTGTCAAAATGATTGCAAATGATCGAATACTCCAACTTGTTCGTTCGTTCCGCGCGCTCCAACTGGAGTTTGAGACATTCCTGAAGATCGGCGCAGGCAACTCCGGGGGGCTGAAACGACTGGATCAGATCCACAACGGTCTGAATGCGTTCGGGCTCAATTGCGGTGGAGTAGGAAAGCTCCTTCACCGTGGTGGCCAGGTAGCCGCGCTCGTCGATGTTCCCCACGATCAGGTCGGCGATGGAACGCGCCTGATCTTCCAAATCCGCTTCACGAACCTGTTCCAGGAGAAACTCCTGCAGCGAAGTTTCCGCCACCAGAGAATCGAACATGAACTGACGCCTTTCCTCATCCTCGGGAGAGGATCGGGTAGGAGCGTTCGACTGAGATAAATGGTCCCGCCAGTCCTGGTCCACCTGAACGAGCTTCTCGAACTCGGCCTGAAAATCATCTACCGGCTCGCTGCTTTCCTTCTCGGTCGCCGGGTCAAAAGTGAGATCTGCGGGGGGCTCGGTGGGGTCCAACGCATCAACCGCATCGCGGTCGGCCCCGGTATCCTTGTCTTCCTGCCGCGTCTCCTCAACAGACAGTTCTTCCAATACCGGATTCTGTTCAAGTTCCTGCTCAACGAGCGCCTTGAGTTCCAGATTTGGCGCTTGGAGCATCGCCAGAGATTGCTGGAGCTGGGGGGCCAGCACCATGGTCTGCACCTGCTTCTGTGAAAGATATAGACCTTGTTGCGCCATTGCTTTTTTTTCTGAGCGCAGTAAATGCCGCGGTGATGAAAAGCTCAAGCAGGAACTCGCGGTAAATCGGGAGGGGTCGCAACTGCCCCTCGGAATAGTGGCGGACAAGGGATCAACGCTGCGATACCGGCGATAGAAAACTCCAAGGTCCAAACCTCAAGCTCCAAAGAATCTCCAATCTGACGCGCTTCTTCTCTGCAGGGTCTCCGATTGATGCTTGAAGTCTGAAGCTTATTTGCAGTTTGAGTTTTGATGCTTGAGGCTTTTTGGGAATCTCACCGACTCGCGCTCAGTGCTGCGTTCACGAGTTCTGCCCGGTGAATTCCGGAAGCTACCCATTGCACCTTTGCCCGTCATTTGATTGCATCGATCCATGGCTGCCATCTCACTGGAGAAACTTGTCCGACATTGCGACGCGCAATTGGAAACCGCCGAGATCGAAGACTGGGCCGGCGCGGTCAATGGCTTGCAGGTTCAAAACGATGGTACGGTCTCGCACATTGCCGCCGCAGTGGATGCCAGTCTTGCCACCGTCAACATGGCTGTGGACGCGGGGGCCGATCTGCTGATCGTTCACCACGGATTGTTCTGGTCCAAAACCACCCCTTGGACGGGCAAGCGTTACGAACTGCTTCGCCTTCTGCTTGACAACAACCTTTCCCTCTACAGCTCGCATCTGCCACTGGACTGCCACCCGCGACTAGGCAACAACGCTCAACTCGCAAAAGCCCTGGGGCTGAAGAAGGCCGTTCCGTTTTTCCACGAAAAGGGACGTGACATCGGTTTGAGTTTCACCGCATCGCTGAGACGCGATGATCTCCAGCAACGTCTTGAACACGCTGTCGGGGGACGGGTCACATCGCTGCCCGGAGGCGGAAAAACGTGTTCACGTATCGGGATCGTCACCGGTGGCGCGGGGGCGGAGATTGCCAAGGTGGCAGCGGCAGGAGTCGATACATTCATTACTGGTGAAGGACCGCACTGGACGTTTGCACTGGCCGAGGATCTGGGCATCAACGTCTTCTACGCCGGTCACTACGCGACAGAGACATTCGGGGTGAAGGCACTGTCCGCACACCTGTCAAAAAAGTTCGGAGTACCGTGGGGATTCTTGGACCATCCGACCGGACTCTGATTAGCGAACAACACTACTCTTCCGCCTTAGTTCATCCGCGAGACGTCCATCCCTCTGCACTGCGACTTCTTCCTGTGGTGTCTTGTTAGTCCACATTCTGCTACGGAGCCGTTCAGAATCCTGAACTTTTTAAAACGTTCCACGGCTCAGGTTCGTCAAACAAACCGTTCACCCGATCGCTTGCGGAATTACCGCATTTGGCGCTTCGACCACACCCACTCGAAATGAATGCAGACGAGAGAAAGAAAGTCATCCTCGTCACCGGTGCTTCCACCGGCATCGGCCTTGCATTGTCCCGGCAGCTTGCCGAGAGCGACATCTACATCACTATTGCCACGGCTCGTCCGAGTTCACTTCCCCGTTTTGCGGAAGCCGGACTCACCGAAAGCGATACATTCCTCATCCGCCCACTCGATGTCACCTGCCCGGGTCAGTCGAATCTCTTCGATGAAATCGAGGAACGTTGGGGCGGCGTTGATATTCTGGTGAACAACGCCGGCGTTTCATATCGCGCCGTGCAGGAACATATTGAGGAGAAGGATAAAATCGAGCAGTTCGCCGTGAACTACTTCGGCCCGATAAAACTCATTCGGCGAGCCCTTCCCCACATACGGGCGCAACGCTGGGGTCGGATCATCAAGGTGTCCTAGGTGGGCGGCATGCTGGCCCTGCCAACGATGTCAGTTTACAGCGCCTCGAAATTCGCGCTCGAAGGTGCTTCCGAAGGATTGTGGTATGAACTCCGGCCCTGGAACATTCACGTCAGCCTGGTGCAACCCGGCTTCATCAATTCGGATGGCTTCGAACATGTACGACTCACCCCGCGCGGCCGGATCGCCAGTGAGCGAAACGATGCGGACTACCATGCGCACTACGAACACATGGGGACTTTGTGAGCAAATACATGCGCCGGACAAACGCCACGTCGGAATCTGTCGCCAACAAGATCTTCGATACGATTCGCGCGGACAAACCGCCGTTGCGCGTCCCGGCCACCATCGACGCACGCTTGTTCTCCCTGCTGCGTCGCGTTCTTCCCCGCCGCATTTATCACAGCTTTCTTTACCGCTGCCTGCCCAAGATCGCGAAATGGGGACGGGGCAAAAATCAACCAGGGGGAAGTTAACGTAGGCCGCGGAGCGCTGAATTTATTCCATTTCGGCTGCCTATTGCCATCATGCCGTGGTGTTTTTCAGAACGCTCTGATTTGCCCAGTTGAAGCGGAATGAATTCCGCGCCCCGTTTCGGCATAGCCTCTTTTTCGAACACTCCCAAATAGTCCCGCCAAGTCGTTTCCCAACTCGCGCCAAGGCGCGAACTCCAATCGACCGCAATCAGCTTCCTCAGTGCGCCGCGGTGAGGTGCACCACGCCGCTTTGATTCGTGCCGAGGAAGTAACCGGAACGCCAGTTGGATTTCTGAACCGTGATGCCACGGAACTGAAGGGTCTGACCGGTGAGCGGATGCTGGAACGTTCCAGTCATCACACCGGAGTTGTAGTCGGTCTGAACGGGAAGATTCATCGCCAGCGGTTCACTTAATCCACCACCGTGGAATTTGGCGGACACATGGGGCCGGGTTGAAGCCGCCGTGGGATCGTAGGTTGAACCAAACGCAAATCGACGCGAGGCGAACCCCTTCGGGAAATACTTGTCCGCCGGATCCGCCGGCTTGATCCAGCGCAGATCGCCGTAGAGATCGAGCTTTTCATCTTTGGCAGCCACGATCCAACCGGTCAGGACACCGCGTCCGCCGTAAAGCGGAATGCTGAGTGGCCAGACACCGGAGCGTGAAACGAATGACTGCTGACGAATTGCAGTGCCGTCGGGAAGTTCGCCGGTGAACAGCACCGCGCCGGAAGGCAGGATTTCAATTTTACCGAAACCATCCCCTACCGGACTGTTCCGGGCGTCCTTCGGACTTGGGATGATCATCGTGTATTTGCCCGGGCTGACCGACGCGGTCAGACCACTGAGATCGCTGCGAAATCCGCCGAGATGTATCGTAGTGCCATCCCCGGTCATGCTGCCGACGAGGCGATCACTCTTACCACTGGGATCAATTCGAAACGCCAGGACGATCGGTGTCATATTGTTACGCTCGAATACCTGCCGGCCTTCGCCCTGCGCGTCGAACCGACCATTCAACGAAGCTTTCACTGCTCCAATTCGAAGGCTGCCTCGAAACGACGCGTCAGCCATTACGTCGATTTCAAAGTAACCGGACTGACCGGAGGCAAGCGCCGACTCACCGTGGATCAGACCATTGTACCGCCCGGCAACGAACGGACTCGTATGCGGACGAAATACGGCTGTGAGGTTCCGGCTCTCCGACATCACAAAGCGGATTTCAGGTGCGGTCGAACTGTCCCCACGCCAACCCGCAAACTCATGTCCGGGCGCGGGCTCCGCCATCAGAATAATTGGAGATCCGGGTTCGATCGGGCGATCGGTGAGATCGGGCGTCACGCGACCAGCGCCTTCGGTCGAAACGTTCAGCCGCAATCCCGCATAGGATGCGCTCCCGCCGGCCGTGGGTGCGGGTGTCGGTCGCCGCCCGGCGGGGGAAACCTTCTCCACCGACTGCTGCACGCCAATCCGTTGCAATCCTTCCGGCACGAGCCGGGTCGGTTTCATTCCGCGGGTCGGTAGCGGCGCGATGGCGATGGGCGGTTGCGGAAATCCGGGAAGGCGAGAATCGGGAGTCACCCCGGGAACCACCGCTGGAACATTGCCCGGAGCGAAGAATGAACCGGCCCCATTAAAAGCGACCCGGGGAAAATTGGTGGAAACACTGCCGTCCAGATTCACGCGGTTGCTCGCAATCGCCGGAGGCGCGGTGACCACCGCATCGGGCAAAGATGGAACCGCACTCGGAACGGAAAGAACATTTGCCGAAGGAACGCTGACAACCTCCGCTTCGTCTGCGCCGGATCGCCGGCCAAACACGCGACCAAAGGTGCGGGCAAGGAAACCAGAGCGCGTTTTCCGGGCAACCGCGGGGGCGGATGCAGTGACCTGTTCCTCGGCGATTGCCTTCGGAACGGAGGCCGGCTGGGCGGATTCCGAAATTACCGGCGCCGGGGGCGGAATCTGAAGGCTCGGATCCGGATTGAGGGAATTCAATTCGCGAAGATCCTGGGTCAACCACTCGGGTTGTCCGATCAACGGCTGCTCACCAGCCCGGGGCTCTTGGGGCTCGAAGCCATTCGCGGACAGGGCCAACTTCGCAGAAGAGCCCATCGCCGAGGCTGTCGAAGTCGTGACACCCTGATTGATCGCCACGGAACCACCGCCGCCACCTTTCACCGAATCCGCCAGCTTCTGCTGCATCCGCGCACGTTCAACGCGTGCACTCGCCAGTTCCTCGTTCAAGGACATCAGGTTGGATTGCAGACTTGAAAGTTTACGGCCGTAAAGTTTTTCCAATCTCTTCTCCAATTCGGCATCGCTCACGCCACCCGATGCCGCCGCCGCAGTCGGTCCTACGGCAGGTGCCGGCGTTGAATCAGCGAGGGTAGTGCCAACGCGCTCGTAATCGCCCACTGCGGCCGCCTCGACGTTGTTCTTAAGATCGGCGTGCTCCTTTCGAGTCTTGGCCAACCCATCACGCATCCGACGCATGCGTTCCTCCACCGAATCGAGTTTTGAGTCAAATTCGGTCTTCGGCGCGACCCGGGCGATGATCTCATCCGACGGACTGGGCCTGACGCTGTCGGCTTCCGAAAGGAGCTTGGCGATATCGACCACGGGCAAATTGGGATCGACCATCACGGTCGTAGCCGACTCCGTGATCTCCTCAGCCTCGATCGGCACGGTGGTTACCGAGGGCACGGCGAGATTATCCGAAAGGTCAATTTCAGCGGAGACCGAACGACTGCTGCTCACTTTAATAAAGGTTTCTGAACTCGAAGTCGCCGCTGCTTCCTCGACTGAACTCTCAATCGTGGTTTCGGTCACGCTCCCCGCGCTGGAATCAACTGTCTCCTCATGGACATTGCCCGGGTTCCGCATCCGTTTCCACATACTGACGAAGACCCCGTCTTTCGTAGGTCCTTTGACATACTCGCGAGCAACCCGAGTTTCCTCCGTGGTGACGACGCTGGTGAACTCCTGAGGTTCGCCCGGGTGACGTGCCGCCGCCAATTGACTCTCCAACTCGGCAATGCGGGACTCGTAGACCACTTCCTGAGAAGATTTTTGAAAGCCCGTTGATACAGTCACGACTGGTTGGGTTTTGATTGTCTCGGTGACGGATTGGGTGATCACCGGGCTTCCCGCGTTGACCAGCCGCATCGGCGTGGCCCCGCTGGAAGTGAATGAATTCACAGTTACCACCGGTTGAGATGGTGGCATCACTCGCGTTGGAATCGGGGCAACCGGGCGGTCCATTGTAGTAAACTCGGGATGAGAATGACCGGAATGACCGGGGGCTATGACAGTCGGAATCACAACCGTTTTGGGAGCGGGTTGAACCGGAACGACCACTGCCGGTGGAATGGAGGCCGCAGTCACGGCGGTTTTGGAAGATTCCAGAGCCACAACCTTGCTGCTAAGACTTGTAAGCTGCTGTTCCAATCCTGCGATTCGACTTTGATACTCCAGTTCCCGTGGCGAGGTCACGTATTGGGTCACCACTTTCGGAGCCGGCGCGACTGCTGGCAGGGAACTGGAATCCGCAATCACCACCGACTCGCGGCGATGCGTCATCGGCATCATGCGGGAGGTTGTAGAAACCGTCTTCACCTGGGCGATCTGCTGGTTCAGCGCTGCCACTCGTTGTTCCATCTGCGCCTGCCGCGCCTGGTAGGCCGCTTCCTGCTGCAAACTCAACTCCCGCGTCTCCGTTTCCACCAGATCAGTGCTGGCGAACGCCGGCCGGCCGCCACCGCCGCGCGATGCACTCTGGGCCGCATCCCCTCGGAACTTGGACCAACTGCCGGGAGCCAAAACAGAATCACCCTGCACGGCATAGAACCGCTGATTCCACGATCCGAAGAAAACTGTACCATCCACGCCGATCGCGGGAGAAGCAGTGATCTCCTTGTCCGTTACAAATTCCCACTGCTTGCGACCATCCGAATTCAGTGCGTAGAGACTGTGATCGTAGGACCCGAAATAGACTGTCCCATCCACCGCGACCGCAGGCGTGGACCGAATGTTGGCGCGCGCAGAGAAAGTCCATTTCTTAAATCCGTCAGGAGCCAGGGCGTAGAGTTGTTGATCATCGGAACCGATGTAGATCGTTCCGTCAGGTCCGATGGCCGCTGAGCCGCGAACCGCAGCCCCGGTCGCAAACGTCCACTTCTTCGCGCCACCGGGCGTAACGGCGTAGACATGACCATCAAAACAACCGAAATAAATCGTGCCATCATTTCCAATCGCGGGAGAGGAAATGATCATCTTTGGCGTCTTGAAGGTCCATTTATGTTTCCCTTCAGCAGAGTAGGCGTGAAGGCGTCCACGGCGTTCGGGAATGTAAATCGTGCCGTCGGATCCGATCGCCGGTGAGCCAATCACCGCATCTTCGAGACTCAGGTCCCACAACTTGGTGCCATCCGGTCGGACGGCGAAGAATCGATTCAGCTTGGTGCCGAAATAAATCACCCCCCCCTGCCCGATCGCCGGGGATGACAGGATCGCGGCGTTCGCATTGAAACGCCATCGTTCCACTCCTTGGGGCTCAATCGCATAGAGGTGCGCATCCGCAGATCCAACGTAAACCGTGCCGTCTGAACCAATCGACGGAGAGGAAACGATAGCTCCTTGGGTGGGGAATTCCCACTTGCCCTGGCCGTTGGAATAAAAAGCGTACAGTTTTCCGGAATCGGCCCCGAAGTACACAATTCCATTGTGCGTGACCGCCGCCGACGATTGCACCTGCGAGCCCGTGTCAAAGTCCCATACCTTGGTGCCGGCGGGATGATCGAACGCACTCAACCCGGCAAAGGCCAGGACGGCGACAACCACTGCACTCGACTTCCGTCGATTTCGGAACACAACCGAACGTAGATTATCTAATTTGAATCGCACTGAATCGGCATCTATTACTCGCGGAAAGCGCCTGTAATTCAAGCATTTATCGGCGCGGCGGCGGCGGGATTGCTTGGAGGGTGCGCCGGTTGAAGGGTTCAAACGGCGGCCGGTCAAGGTTTGACCGGGTTCAATTGTGATCCGCCGACGCGAATCAGCCGATCGATTGAAGTCGCTTTTTACTCGTTGAAACCGGAAGGGGCCCGCACTTGGATGGTCGGTTTCTTGCCGTACAACACGCCGTTGTGTCCGGTGGTATCCAGCTCAGCCGGGACTGATATGTCCATTATTCCCTTCACACATCAAGTAAGAGAGGTTTTGTATTCATGCTTCCAATTGTTCAGTGCGGGAAATCAGAGGAAGAATGTGGGACAAGGGTTACCGATTAGAAAGCCTTTCCGCTGAGCCTTATTGCGCAGCAGAACGCGCCCAAGGGCACCCGCGTTGCCGATGAGATTTAATCTCCGTTACTTCACTGCACGCTGAGTGCCTTCGAGCTGGTTCAACGCGCGATTGATGACTCGGACGGTGTATTTCCCGCCAGCATAGAGACCTTTGCGAGGCTTCAGTGCGGCATGCATTTCCTTGATTGCGGGTCGGGCCTGCTCGTCCATCTCATCAAGAACAATCGCGGCATGGAGGCGCTCCCATTGGGCGCCATTGGCGAGTGCGTCAGTCAGAACTGGAAGCGCTGATCCAGCATCCCCCATTCTCCCCAGGGCACGGGCAGCAGCAACCCGAACAACGACCGAATCATCCTTGAGCGCGCGTTTGAGACGGCCCGCCGCTGAAGAGGCTGGCAGGCCGATATTTCCGAGACCGGTGGCGGCCCAGTAGCGAACTGCAGAATCCTCGTCACTCAACGCTTTCAAAAGGCCACGCATTGCCGATGGGCCACCGGAAGCCAGCACCGCCACATCAGCAACTCGCTTCGATACCGCGTCACCATCGCCATCACGGAGAATGCCGTAGCGATGACCGATCCCCTGCTCGCGTTCGGCAATAATGGGTTCGGCGATCAGTCCCAGATCCTTGGTGCGTTTGACCCAGGCCAGGTGCGCGGTGCTCAAGGTCTTCAGCTGCCCGGCGTATTTCGCGTTGCTCGCGAGATTGTTCAGTTCATGCGGATCGTTCTTGGTGTCGTAGAGCTCTTCCACCGGTTTCGACGGGGAGAAGTAGTGCTCCGCGGCGGGACTCAATTTGCCGGCGTCATGCAGTCGGCGAAGGTCGGCCATGGTCGCGCCCTTCTCCGGCGTGTTCATGTATTGGTAGAACGTTTTCAGCGGCTCGTAGTTCCTGATGTATTTGAAGCGCTTGTCCCGGACCATGCGGATGATGTCGTAGCGTTCATCCATCCGATCGCGCGCTCCAAAAACAAAGTCGCGCGCCGCCGGCAGATTCGAACCAAGGAACGGACGACCCTGGACATGGGAGGGCACCGGTATACCGGCCAGGTTGATTACTGTCGGCCCGAAGTCGATGGAGCTGATCAACTGATCCGTCGTCGTCCCGACCTTCCCTTGCCCGCCGATATCAAACTTTCTGGGAATACGAACGATCAACGGAATATGGGTCCCTGAATCATAGAGCCAGCGTTTCGCCCGCGGCAGGCCAACGCCATGGTCGGTCCAGAAGAAGATGATGGTATTCTCATAGAGCCCATCCTCTTTCAATTGATCGATCAAATCGCCAGCCCAGGCATCCATCGCGGTGATCAGCTCATAGTTCCGTTTCCAATCCTCCCGGGCGGCGGGCGTCTCGGGATAATACGGAGGAAAGGTCGTGAGCTTCTGCGCGTCCTGACGTTGGTCCGGGGTGAGATTTCCAGTCACCTTCTCGTACTTGCCCTGGGATGCGATTCCACTTTCGTGACAGCCGGTGTAATTGAACACCGAAAAGAAGGGCTGATCCTGGTTCTCACGATTCCGCCAATGTGCACGACCGCCCGACTCATCCCAGGTGTCTTTTGGCGTCTTGAATTGGTAGTCCTGTTTGGAGTTGTTCGAACAAAAATAACCAGCCTCGCGCAGGTAGGCCGGAAAGGGTCTTACCAACGGCGGCAGCTTGGCTTCGCAACGCATGTGATGCGTCCCCAAGGTGGTCTGGTACATCCCGGTGATAATTCCACTGCGACAGGGGGCACAGACCCCGGCGGTGGTAAACGTGCGCGTGTAGCGGACCGACTCTTTTGAAAAGGAATCCAGATTCGGCGTGATCGCGTGCGGATCTCCGAAGCAACCGATGTGGGCGTTGATGTCCTCAGCTGAAATCCAGACGATGTTTGGATGCTTCGCCGCCGGGACGGTGACCGCACTCAGGGTAAAGACGAGCCCCAACAATTGAATCATGCGCATGGCGGCAAGATGCGACCCCGCGGCCGCCGAGGCGATTCAAATTCCAGCCCGCCACAGTTCACTGCAATGCCGCCGGATCGCCTTTCCAAATCATGCGGACAGAATCCAGCCGAAGGCGGGCATTCTTCAGCGCTTCGCTGAGTTGCTTCTGCTGTTCGGTGGCCAATCCGATCTCTTCGGGTCGCACGTGGTCGTTGACTTTGGCCAGCGTCTGCAGGCGGGCGAGGTCGTGCCCGGTCAGATGCATCATCTGGCTGAGGCTTTCAGTGCGGATCCGATCCGCCATGGATTCCGCGGACTTGTTCGCTGCCGCCAGCATGCGCGGCAGCACATCGCGAGACACCGCCGAGCTGTCAATCAGTCGGTAGGGGCTGGCCTTCTCCAACCTCTTGTCCAAGGCGTCTGACGCAAACTCGCCACTGACGTCGGCTGCCAGATTATTCACGACAATCCGAATCGGGGTGGGGGAAAGAAAACGGTCCACATGCAGCCGGGTATTTGCAATCGCCTCGAAGATAAAGGTCGTTTCCAGCAGCAGAACCTTCTCGTCCGGCGAAGGCCAACAGCCAAATGAGCAATTGCCCTTTTCACCGGACATCAGCAGATCCATCGCACCGCTCACCATGGGATGATCCCAGCTAAGGAACCCGACGTCCTCGCGCCCCAACGCCCGGGCTCGATCGAAGGTTGCGATCATCCCTTCGTCCGGCAACGCCGGAAACGCGTCGGTGATCACGCCCTGCGGATTCAGTTGAAACGTATTTGGCCCGAGTTCCTCGGCCTGCACTCCAAAGTGTTCGAATACATCGAGCATGAATTCCTCCAGCCCGCCATTCCCGTCCTCCGCCGAAATGGCGTCCACCAGCGTCTGCGCAACCTGGGGTCGGAATGAATTCATCTCCAGCAATCGATCGCGGCCCTGTTCCAATTTCTCAACCAGTTCTTTGCGGACGGTGGCAGTCTCTTCCACGAGTGCCTGCAATTCGCTGGCAGATTCATCAGCGGACTGCGCGGGATACTCCTGCGCCAGATCGTAGACCTGGCGGCCGAAACGCTGTTGCAGTTCGTTGCCACCCACCAGGTTGGTTTCAAAGGCGTTCAGGCCCTCGTGATACCAATGCGCCACGACTTCCTGGGGACTGCCGGTCAGGAAAGGCACGTGTATGCTGATATCCTCGGTCTGACCGATACGGTCGAGACGCCCGATGCGCTGCTCCAACAGTTCCGGATTGAGCGGGAGATCGAAGAGCACGAGATGATGGGCGAATTGGAAGTTACGTCCTTCACTGCCGATCTCAGAACAGAGGAGCACCCGGGCCCCATCCTCCTCCGCAAACCACGCCGCGTTCCGATCGCGCTGCACCAGTGACAGGTCCTCGTGAAAGATCCCGGTCTTTACGTTGAGATGGCTGGCCACCGCTTTTTCGAGCGCGAGCACCTTTTCTTTCGTGCGACAAATCAGCAGGAACTTCTCCGACTCCTGTTGTTTCAACAGATCAGCCAACCAGATGCACCGGGGATCCTGATTCAACGACAGATTGGGTTTCAGGCTATCGTCGCCGGCGTCCACCGCGAACTCCGTCGAAACCCGATCCACCCATTCCTCGTGCTCACTCCGTGCCCGGATTGCTGAAAGCTGAACGGTGCGCTTGGGGAAATCCTGCATCGCGGCGCGGGTATTACGAAACAGGACACGCCCCGGACCGTGCAGATCAAGCAGATCATTGATCAGATCGGCGCGCGCCTCTTCGTCCCCTTTCCTAATTCGCTCAAGCCTGTCCTTCAGGCTCTCCGCTTCGGTCGGGTAATGCTTGGTCAGAAAGCCCGCGTCCTTGGCCGTCGGTTTCTTCCCCTCGCTGAGTTTCTCAACGATCCCGGCGATGTCCCGAAAATCGTGACTCTCCACGCGAAAGGATTCCAGATCACTGAACCGGTCGGGGTCGAGCAGCCGCAGACGTGCAAAATGACTTTCAGGACCGAGCTGTTCCGGTGTGGCTGTGAGCAACAGCAGGCCCTCGGCACGGGAACTAAGACTCTCAACAAGTTGATACCCGACACTCGGTTCTTCAGGGCTCCATTCCAGATGATGAGCCTCGTCGACCACCAACACATCCCAACCCGCCGCAATCGCTTCCCGCGCGCGTTTTGGAGAGGCGTTCAGAAAGTCGATACTGCTGAGGATCAATTGGTCATCGAGAAAGGGATTGCTCTCGGGATCGGCAGACTGGATGGCGGCACAGCGGTTTTCATCGAAAATATTGAACCATAGATTGAACTTCCGAAGCATTTCCACGAACCACTGGTGGACCAGAGAATCCGGGACGAGCACCAACACCCGCGCTGCGCGACCGCTCAACAGCAGTCGATGAATGATCAGGCAGGCCTCGATGGTTTTCCCCAACCCGACCTCATCGGAAAGCAGCACCCGGGGTGCCTGCCGTGAACTCACCTCGTGGGCAATATAGAGCTGATGAGGAATCAGATCGATCCGACCACCAACAAATCCGCGAACCTTTGAGCTCCGCGACTGATGCAGATTTCGCAGGGTCCGCTGCCGGAGCTGGAAGTCGCGCGGGTCGTCGATCTGTCCGTTCAACAGACGATCTTCCGGACGATTAAAACTGGTCGTGTCGCTCAGCAATGTTTCAGGAAGTTCCCGACCGGCGCCCAGATAGGTGATCAGCCCCGCCTCCTCGCGAACTTCAGTGACGGTGAAAGTCTCGCCATCGTGAGCTTTCACCTCGTCCCCATCCCGAAGGCGAACCCGCTTCAGGGGCGCGTTTTCGAGGGCGTAAACCCGGGTTTCGCCCGAGGCGGCAAACAGGATCTGGATCCGACCGTCCGCGACCTGCACAAGGGTTCCCAGACCCAGCTCGGGCTCTGACTCACTGATCCAACGTTGTCCTGCTGCAAACTGGCTCATCTCAAAAGGCGGGGAAGCTAGGGGAAGGCGCGCAACGCCGCAAGTGGCGAGTCGCGATGGCGGCGAATCTGTTCGGTGTTGAATCAATGGCACAGTCAGCGGACATGCGTCTCCTCGGCCAGGTTCGTAAGATTGCTTCCCCGATATTAAAACAGTATCCCCTGTGAATGACTTTGCGTTTACTGCCACAACTCGCGGTTTTCATTGTTCTTTCAGTCCAACTCGTGGGCGCTGCTCCCGCAAAACGGCCGAATATCTTGTTCGCGTTCGCCGATGACTGGGGCCGATATGCGAGCGCCTATGCCGCCACAGAAAACCGACCTTCTCCCAATCAGGTCGTGCTCACACCTAATTTTGACCGAATCGCGCGTGAAGGTGTCTTGTTCAAAAACGCGTTCGTGACCGCGCCTTCCTGCACGCCGTGCCGCAGCTCGATCTTGTCGGGACAATATTTCTTTCGCACCGGTTTGGGCGCGATATTGCAGGGTGCCAAATGGGATCCGGCAATCCCTACCTACCCGAATCTTCTGGCCGACGCCGGATATCATATGGGTGAGACCTACAAGGTATGGTCTCCGGGAACCCCACGCGACGCCCCCTATGGCGCCGGCGAGCACGGCTTCGAGAAAGCAGGAAGCCGTTTCAACCGATTTTCCCAGACGGCCAGCCAATTGGTCGAATCCGGACTCACCGTCGGGCAGGCGAAACAACAACTCTTCGACGAAGTTGGCGAGAATTTCGAATCGTTCCTCCAGGCAAGAGATAAGAATCAGCCTTTCTGCTATTGGTTCGGCCCCACCCTGGTCCATCGCAAGTGGGTCAAGGGATCCGGAAAGACCCTGTGGGACATCGATCCTGACTCACTCGCGGGCAAACTTCCCGCCTTCCTTCCGGATGTTCACGAGGTGCGCCAGGACTTCGCCGACTATCTCGGGGAGGTCCAGGCATTCGATGCGGGCTTCGGAATCATTCTTCGTCGCCTGCAGCAACTCCGCGAATTGAACAACACGATCATCGTGGTCAGCGGCGATCACGGAGCCCCGGGATTTCCCGGAGGAAAATGCAACCTCTATGACTTCGGTGTCGGCGTTCCGTTGGCAATCAAATGGCCGGGCAAGCCGGGCGGTCGGGTCGTCGACGATTTTGTCAACCTGATGGACCTCGCCCCCACTTTTCTGGAAATGAGCGGTGTCAAACCACCCGCCGTCATGACGGGACAGAGTCTCGTGAACGTCCTCAAATCACGGAAGCAGGGGTTTGTTGATCCCAATCGAAACTGGGTGATCACCGGACGCGAGCGCCATGTGGCCATGTCCCGACCCGGCCACGTCGGTTACCCGCAGCGCTCCTACCGGACTCCGGACCATCTTTACATCATCAACTTCAAACCCGATCGCTGGCCGATGGGAGATCCTTACAATCTCACCGCCGACAGCGCCCCCGATTCGAACACACTTGAGAATCAGACATTCGTGACCTTTGCAGATCTGGACGCGAGCCCCACCAAAGCCTGGTTGATTGAGCATCGTAATGATGCCAAATGGAAATGGTACTACGACTATGCGTTCGCCAAACGCCCCCGCGAAGAACTCTACGTATTGCAATCCGACCCCGACCAGATTCACAACGTCGCCGCCGATCCTAAATTTGCCCAGTTACGAAAGGATCTGAATCAGAAACTGATGTCCGAGTTGAAGCGGGTAAAAGATCCCCGCGTGCTCGGCGACGGTTCCACCTTTGAAAAGCCGCCCTACGTCGGTGAACCCCAGCAGCCGAAGAAACGACCGGCGCGAAAACGGTAGCCCCGGGGGCCCGACTTTTTTGGACACCGTCGTGATGGCCCAGTCCGTGGCGCGGCGGTGGCTTTGAAGCAGGCTAAGCCGTAGCCATGGCTTTGGAACTCGCGTCGTGAAGCGGCCGCCGACACCAGAGTCGCCGGAGCGAACCAAGCCGACAAAACACTTTCAATGAAGCATCCAGAATCACCGCCGAAATTATGGAGCGCGCGCGACGTGATGAATCGATTTCATTTTCGACGCAGTCTGAATTCTTTGTTCTGCAGGAGGTCGGATCTGGCTCGATCAGCCATGACTAAATCGCTCAGAACGCTCGCTTGTTTGACCCTGCTCACGATGAGTGGGCTCTCCGCCACCCCGGAACGATCTGAAGAACTTCTGCAGATCGACAACGGCACGGTCAAAATAGGCATTGATCGGAAAAAGGGAGCATCGATCACCTGGCTCTCCTGGGCAGGCTACCCGGAGAACATGGTCAACTCCGCGGATCCGGGACGGCTGATCCAGCAGTCCTACTACGCCGGCAAAGGACTCGTCCGCATCACCGAAGGTCAACACCCCAGCTGGAGCCCTTGGACGTGGAATCCCATTCAGGGCGGGGGCGTAGGGTCATGGGCCGAGGTCACACGGTTTGAGCGGCTCGATGGTGAAACCCTGTATGGAGAGACTCTTCCCAAACTTTGGGACATGCACGACGAACAGGCCGAAGCCATGATGAAACAATGGACCGGCTTCGAGCCCGGCATGTCCAATGTTGTGGTCGTCCGCTGCGAGTTTATCGCCCGGCGCAATCTCAACGATCGCTGGGGACCGGCCGCGTTGCGCCCCCAAGAGATTCCCGCCTGCTACTTCACCCGCAACTTTCAGCGCTTCAAGAGCTATCTCGGTGATGGTCGGTGGCGGGACGAAAGACAGCCACCCGGACCGCCGTGGGGCAAGGCCCAACCGCCGCTCAATGCCATGGCGTGTTTCGCTCCGAACGGCCAGGGCGTCGCCGTGTTCAGTCCCGCGGCGACGCGACATTGGAATTTTGGTCCCCACGCGGGCGGGCGCAGCGCTGATCCGGCCGCCGGCCCCTGCGTGCATGTCGCCCCGATAACGCGCGTGAATCTCGGTCCGAAATCCACCTTGCGCTACCGGTACTGGTTGATCGTGGGTACGGCCGCTCAGCTGGCCTTACGACTCGATACACTGATTGAAAAATATCCGTATGAACGCGTTGAACTCACCAATCCACCGCGCCGCGAAAATCAGCAGCCAACCAGAAAGAAATGAGACGAATACTGTCCACCATTGCCGCGGCGCTCCTGCTGGGCGGCACCGCCTCCACCGCACAGAAGCCAAACATCGTTTTCATCTTGGCCGACGATCTGGGTTGGTCGGACACAACGCTCTACGGTCAGACGAAGTTTTACAGGACACCGAACATCGAGCGGCTGGCCAAACGGGGGATGACGTTCAATCGTGCCTACACCGCCAGTCCGCTCTGCTCGCCAACCCGGTCCAGCATTCTTACCGGACTGAATCCGGCGCGCACTGGGCTTACCACGCCGAACTGCCACTTGCCGCAGGTCGTGCTGAAGGCGATGGCAGGCACATCCGGCCCGCCAAACAAGAAATCCATCGGCCCGAAAACCGTCTCCCGATTGGATCCAAAATACTACACCTTGGCCGAAGCGTTGAAGGACGCGGGTTACGCGACCGGGCACTTCGGCAAATGGCATCTGGGCAGGGAACCCTATTCGCCGCTGGAGCACGGCTTCGAGGTGGATGTGCCGCATTGGGCCGGCCCGGGCCCGGCAGGAAGTTTTGTCGCGCCATGGAAATTCCCCGATTTCGATCCCGACACGCCCGCCGAACACATCGAAGATCGCATGGCCAAAGAGGCAGTGAAATTTCTGGAGCAGCACCAGGACGAACCGTTCTTTCTCAACTACTGGATGTTCAGCGTGCACGCTCCCTTCGATGCCAAACAGGACCTCATTGAAAAGTATCGCCAGCACATTGATCCGAAGGACCCGCAACGCAGCCCCACATATGCCGCGATGGTTGAGAGCATGGATGATGCGGTGGGGACTTTGCTGAATACACTCGATCAGCTCGGCTTGACCGAGAACACCATTGTGATCTTTTTCTCCGACAATGGCGGGAACATGTATAACGAGGTCGACGGCACCACGCCCACCAGCAACGCGCCCTTACGCGGAGGCAAGGCCACGATGTTCGAAGGCGGCGTGCGCGTTCCACTCGTCGTCAGCTGGCCCGGAAAGGTGACACCGGAGTCACGCAATGATACCCGCATCCAGAGTGACGATTTCTATCCAACCATACTTGAGATGCTGAAACTGAAGCCACGGACCAACCAGCATTTCGACGGCGTCAGCTTCCTGCCCGCACTGAAGGGCAAACCACATCGACGTAAACCCTCCTTTACCTACTTTCCGCATGACCCGCCCGTACCGGATTGGATCCCCCCGTCGGTGTCGGTACACGATGGTGATTGGAAACTCATCCGCATCTTTCACGGCGGCGAAAACGGCGCGCATCGCTGGAAACTTTTCAATCTCAGCAACGACATCGGCGAACGCAACAACCTCGCGTCCAAGGACCCGATCCGCGTTAAGCAAATGGACACGCTGATCGAAAACTTCCTGGCCGATACCAAAGCCGTGCGCGCGACCGCAAATCCCAGGTTCAACCCGAAACTTTACCACCCCGAACAAGAGGGTATTGGACGAAACAGAGCCACAGGGAAACCGACGCCAAACCGGGCACCGGCGAAAAAGAAGCCGGGAAAACCGGTCGCCGGTTGGGTGCCTGGCAATGCGTGTGAACTCTCCGTTCGCGACGGGAAGCTGTTTGTAAATGCCAGCGGTCGGGATCCACACTTCAATTTTTCCTTACCCACGCCATTGCCAGGCGGGCCGCTCACTTTGAAGATCACGATGTCTTCCACCATCGGCGGTCAGGCACAGATTTTCTGGCGCGAAACCGGTTCACGTCCTGCCTTCAGCGCCGAGCGTCGTGAGACCTTCACGGTGAAGGCCGATGGGAAGGACCATGACTATCAAATCAGGTTCAACCCAGAAAATGACCTGAGCGGCCTCCGCATCGACCCTGCCACAGCCCCCGGTAGAATCACCATTTCATCAATCGGTCTGCACCACGATAACGGCAAAGCACTCTTCACCTGGAACTTCGCCGGGCCGGCGGGCATTTAGCGGAGCGTCCACTGCCGCTTGCTTCATGGCTCCCCGAAGACCTCTGCGCACAGGCTCTAGCGTTTCAGCTTTTCCAGAACTACTGACGGCGGGGTCCAACCATATTCGCGTTCCACATCCGGACGATAGACGCAGGTGATGATGTAGAGATCCTGCTGCTTCGATTTCGCAGGCGGAATGTTGACGCGCAGGTGCGTGAAGCCGCTTCCAAACCAGGTGTCATAGCCATCAAGTTTATCACGTTTCAACTCGTGACCATTGACGCGAATATCCACGATCTCGGGTTCGCGATACGGGATGCGCAGATGAAAACCAATGCCGTTCTCAATCGGGATCCCTGCCGCTTTGCGATCGAAAGGACGTTGAATGGCCAGCTTGATCTCGGGGCCCGCATCGAGGAAGGCCTTGATGACTGCCGCACCCACGCCCGGTGCCTGTTTCAGCAACTTCGCGGTGTGTTCCGGATTCACATCCAGATAGCGACTGGCATTGGTGCCCACCGCGGCGATATACATGATGCGGCCTTCCGTCTGCGGGTAAAGCACCGCCTGATCGATCCGGGATTGCAGGTTCCAAAGTTCGATGCGGCTGCGACGCCGTTCTTCAGCACTGCCACCGTAAGCAGTGACGTAGTGACCAATGAAGGTGCGTAGGCGGTCGACCGGATATCCCGACTGGTTACGCGTCGGCCAGATGTTGTTCCCAATGCGAAGCAGGCCCTTGGTTCGAGCCAGACCACTCGCCTCCCAACCGACCTCGAGCGCCGCCACCATGGTATGATATTTGGCGTAAGCATACTGCGCAGTGTAGAAGTTCGGCCGACCGCGCCAGGTGAATTTGGTGATCGCCTGCATGGCGGGCCCCCAATACGCGCGCTGAGCATCCGCCTCAAACCGATCCGACGGATATCCGGCCGCATCGCCGGCGGCAATCATCGCTTCCGTCACCCGCCAATCCCAAGGCCGCAAGGCGTAATTCGAGTAGGCTGAGCCGGTAATCTCGATCATCGTCTGCCCGGCGTAACGGCGGCGATCGCCCAATTGATCAACTGAGTATTCCTGCAACCCGGTTCCGTGGAGATCCAGATGCACCTCCGGTTGAAAGCGATCCACGACCTCCAGGAACGCCTTCACCTCCGGCACCTCTTTCGCAGCCTTGAACGTCATGTTCTTCAGGTCCCAATTTTGCGGACCACCACCGGTGTAGGGATCAATGCCAACCGAAGTTCCAAAGCGATCGGTCGTAAAGTAGGCGTGCGGATTAATGATCGGCATGATCAGGACGATCTGTTTGCGCCGAGTCTCGACCGCCTCCGCATCATTACTGAGCAACCACTCGATCAGGTGCATCGCCGTGGTGGTGCCCGACCGTTCCGGCCCACCATGGAGTGCGGTGATCAGCGCGACCTGCTTGCTCGCATCGTCAGCGTTCCGATCGGTGATCTTCAGCAGACGCAGCGCCACTCCCTCTCGGGATTTGCCGACGGTTTCCAACGACAGAATCTTGGGATGCGCGGACTGCCAATGTTGGAGCGTGGCCTCGTATTCCCCCGCCGTGAGCCGATGTAGTTTTCTAACCCAAGGTTTGGGAAGCTGATCAAGCTTCGCCGCGAGCTCAGCCGCCACTGGGTCTTGGCCAGAGGAGCGCTCCGTGAAAAGGCCGAGGACGAACGCAATCAGGAGGGTGAGGAGGAAACGCATGCCGCGACTATTTCGGTACCGAAATCGAATGCAACAATTTTGATTGAGGCCGCGCCGTGCGTTGCGTTGCGCTTTCGCGCTCGCAACCCAGAACGGGCGTTTCCGTCCCAACCACCCGGAAGCCTCAATCAACCAATGGCTTCACTTTGATGTTCTTCACGAGCACCACGCTGCCGGGATCGTGTGCCTGGATGCCAAAGGTACCGGCTGAGAGTTTTCTTTTTCCTTTGCGGTCAGCCTCCTCTTCGTAACGAACAACGGTCTGGCCGTTCACTTTGGTTTCCACCGTTTTGCCACGCACAATGATTTCATACCGGAACCACTCGTTGTCCTTGGCAGGGGCCTTGAGGTGGTTCTTCACCACATAGACGCTGCCGGTCTTGATGGGGTCATGCTGGGTCATGTTGATCTGTGCCTCATGTCCGCCGGGCCAACCCTTGTCCTGATACTTGGTGTGGAAAAAGATGCCGCCGTTCGCGCCCGGTTTGGTCATGACGTCGGCGACGAAGTGAAAGTCCTTGGCGTTCTTAACCTGGTCGTTGCCGTCGTAGTAGACCATTGAAGGATTGCCTTGGCATTTGATCGCCCCGCCTTCGATAGAAATGCTGTCCGGATTCCATTTGTCGATCTTCCAACCGGAGAAGTCCTTGCCATTGAACAACAGGATCCAACCGTCCTTCTTTTCGTTCTTCGTCAGCGAGTTCTCGGCCTGGGCTACAGTTGCCCAGAGGGTGATGATTCCGAGGATTACTACGTTTTTCAGGTTCATATCTCTTTGTTCTGGTGTACTCAGATTCTATTGAAAAGCGCCTCGATCCGCCCAGCGCTATCTCCAACTTTTTCCACCGGCACGTCGCAGGTTTGCAACCGCGTCAGCCACCGGTGTCGGAGTGGTGTCTTCAGCCATCCTGATGTGTTTGCCGTGTTTGAGGACGGCCCTTGGCGTTGCCATTGATGATATGGCTGACAAATTCGTAGAGCTGTTCCTTGGCGAAGTGTTTCCGGGCCACTCCGTAGTCCGGCACGTGTTTCAACTCGAAGATGAGGCCATCGGATTTTCCCAGCGGGAGCCATTGTCCGAAATACTCGCGGACAAAGCGGTCGAATCGTGGATCGGCCATCATCGAGTCGATTGTTTCCGTTACGTGCCCATCGGCCACGTAACGGAAATCGTAAGATTTTCAACCCTCTCCATCGAGAGGGTGCACTGCCGGCGTTTGGTTCCATTCACATTTTCAGGACCATCGTGCACCCCTGTGCAACTACGCTTTCGAAACTCTCACGAGTTCCGCTACCGGGCCAACTGATGCGTCACGGATAAGGCCTTCCGAGGATTTACAACGACTCCGGGCGCGCAGTCCTACCGCCCTTCCCAGACCTTGATGTGATCGATCTGGCAGCTGCCGAAATCGACTCCCTTGAAATCGATCTGACTGTGTCCGGTCATGTCGATATTACTGCTTTTGAAGAGGCGTTTCTTGCCGTCGACCTTCAGCAGGAGGCTTCCCTTTTTCAATTCGATGGCGACGTCCACCCATTGGTTGAGCGGCAGGAATTGTTCTTTCACGATGGTGGTCTCGACGTCTTTCTTGATCGCCAGTTTGGTCTGCTTTTCGCCGAACGTCAGGGTGTGAATGTGGTGACCGAGATCGAGAAGTGGAAACCGGGGATGGTAGCCCTTCGCGTCATATCGCATGCGCATGGTGCAGACAAAATTCTCAGGAACCGGTTTAAGCCAGATCACCGGTTTGAATCCGGCATGCGCCTTGTCGCCCGCCGCGATCTTCTTTTTCTGGAATTCCTGGGAAGACTGGCTGCCAGTCAGGACGCCGTCCTTAACCTTCCACGTACTGCTTTGGCGGATCTCCCAGAAGTCGGTATTTAACGCACCGTCAAAGGTATCCTCGTATACCAGTTTTGTGCTCTTGAACAATTCCGATTGGTATTCCGGACTGGCGGCCGGAAGCATGGAATTCAACGCGAGGGTTGTCAGAACGACAAACAGACGAGCACTTTTGAAATTGGTGTTCATGATTTTGCAGGGGACAAGTTACGCTGTCTTACGGCGCTGACCCGGCTTTTGCAACCCTCGCACATCGCAAAAACAGGGCCCCTCATTTCTTGATCCCGGCGCGAGGTTCTTCAAGACTCTCAGGACATGGCCGCAGCAGAGAATCAGAACGACCCCTTCCGCGAAGCCCGTCAAAAAGACGGTGTACTGCCGTGTAAATTTCAGGGCGAAACCGTTCCCATGATCTTGCGGCATGCAGACGTGCGGACGGCCGCGAAGGATTGGAAGACCTACAGTTCCGACGCTCCCTTTCGCGTTCCGATTCCGTCGGAAGAGAAAGTTCGGTCCATGCGCCAACTTCCCATTGAGACAGATCCGCCCGCACACGCGGAATACCGGGCGATCGTTGAGCCATTTTTCCAGCGAGCCAAAACCGACGAAGTGATCACCAAGGTGAAGGCCCTGATCGCGGAAATGCTGACGGGCGCCTTGGTTAAGGACGAGGTGGAGGTGGTGAATGAGATCGCGTTGCCCGTGCAATCACGCGCATTGACCTATCTGCTGAACGTTCCGGAATCGGAGGCCGATACCTGGATCAAGTGGGGTATGCACGTGTTCAAGGTTACCGGGGGACCGTTCAAGTCAGGCGCCGCGCTCGAGGATTACCTGCAGGCACAGTTCGATCAGGCGTCGGCAAACCCGGGCGCAGATTTTTTCAGCGCCCTGACCCAGGCGAGCTACGACGGTCGTCCCCTGACCCGCGAGGAGATGATGGGCTTCGGGAATCTCACCTTCGCGGGCGGACGTGATACGATCATCCACAGCATTTCATCGATCATCGGTTACTTTGGCCGCAATCCCACCGCGCTGGAATACCTGCGTGAGGATCCCAAACGTATCGTTCACGCAGGCGAGGAGTTCTTCCGGTCGTTCATGCCGTTGACGCACATCGGGCGCGAATGTCCGGGGCAAACGGATGTGCAGGGCGTAACCGTCAAACCGGGCGGGCGGGTCTCCCTCTGCTGGGCATCGGCCAACAATGATGAAACCGTTTTTGAGGCACCGGAAGAAATCCGGCTCGATCGAAAACCAAATCCGCATATTTCCTTCGGCTTCGGAACCCACCTCTGTCTCGGGGCACCGCACGCGCGTTTGATCGTCCGCACGCTCCTGCAGGAACTGACCGAACGGGTCGCGGGCATCGAGATTCTGAACGCCGTGGAGTTGGTGGAAAATGAGGAGCGCTACCAACGTTCGAACGGTTACGAATCATTGACCGTGGCATTCAACAGATAGCCTCGGACACAAATCAGATTATCGTTTCGCCCCCGCGCAAAAGGCGCTCCTATTCCCGCATGACAAAGTTTGTTCGCATCGCGCTACTCATCGGCGCGCTGAGTTTTCTCACCACCAGTCAGGCCGACACCCGACCGAACATCGTGCTCATCATGGTCGATGACATGGGCTGGTCGAACATCGGTCCGTATGGCGGGATGGTGGAGACCCCGACGCTCGACCGGTTGGCGCGGGACGGCGTGCGGTTCAATCAGTTCTACAATGCCGCGCGTTGTTGTCCGACCCGGGCGACTCTGATGACGGGACTGCATCCGCACCAAGTAGGCGTGGGCCATATGATTCTGCCCATTCGTCCACTGCCTGATGGCGATCCTGAGAATCCCCGATCGGCGTTTGGACTGACCTCCAAGGATCGCGCAAAGATCCCGGCTTCCTATCAAGGCTGGCTGGATGAGGCGATTCCTACCCTGCCAGAGATGCTGAAGGCGGCCGGCTACGGAACCTATATGACCGGCAAATGGCATCTGGCGAATGAGAAACCGGGCACTTGGCCAAGGCAACGCGGCTTTGATCGCTTCTACGGACATCTGGCCGGCACTTCTGATTTTTTCCGACCGGCGAATCTGCATCGCGGCAACGAACCGATCACGGCAACGGGCGAGCGCTACTACATCACCGACGCAATCTCGGAGCAGGCAATCGAGTTTTTGGGAGAGCACGAACGCAAGCAGGACAAGGAACCATTCTTCCTCTACCTCGCCTACAACGCTCCGCATTTCCCGGTGCAATGCATGCCCGAAGAGTATGAGAAATATCAGGGTCGATTCATGGAAGGCTGGGATGTGCTCCGCGAGCAACGTCTGGCGAAACAGAAGCGAATGGGAATTGTTCCGCAGAACACGCGACTCGCACCCCGGCCTGACATCGTTCCGGCCTGGGATACGCTGAGCAGAGAGAAGCAGATCGAGATGGACGCCATCATGGCGACTTACGCCGGCATGATCGATCGGGTCGATCAGAACATTGGCAAACTCGTTCGCCACCTGGAACAGACCGGTGAACTGGACAATACGATTCTCTTTTTTCTGTCCGACAATGGCGGCGAGGCCGAAACCGGACCGCTCGGCCAATTCGATTTCAAGACCCTGGGCATTTACGGAAAGGGTGGGAACAAATACGGCAAAGGCTGGGCGACGCTGTCGAACACGCCGTTTCGCGAATACAAACATTTCACCCATCAGGGAGGCGTCCAGAGTCCACTCATCGTTCATTGGCCCGCCGGTATCGCGAAGGGAAACAGGAACCGCATTATGCCGCAATCCAGCTATCTGCCTGATCTCGTTGAAACCTGCCTCGATGTCGCCAATGCCTCGCGCCCCAAGATGAAGAACGGCAAAGCTGTCCCCGACGGAGACGGGATCAGCCTGGCAAAGACACTACAGGGCGCGAAAGCCCCGCTGCACAACGAACCCATCTTCATCGAACACGAAGGCAACCGCATCGCCCGCGACGGCAAATGGAAACTCGTTGCCTACCACGACAAGCCTTGGGAACTCTTCGACCTGGATTCCGATCGCAGTGAAAGCGATGACCTCGCGAAGATGAATCCTCAGATCGTCAGCCGCCTCAAAGTTGCCTATGCCGAGTGGGCTGAACACGTTGGTGCTGTCGACTGGACTGTGGCCCGCGGCTACAGCGTTTACGGTTCCGGCAAAGCCAGGTTCAACCGGAGACAGAAGAAGTTCCGTCTGCAAAGCGGCGCGGATCTTGGCCGCGAGCAGGCTCCCTACATCGCGGGACGCGGCTTCAGCGTCAGCGCACAGATCGCCGAACCCGGTAACGGCGTGATCGTTGCCCAAGGCGGAATCGCCCTCGGCTGGGCGCTGTTTGTCCAGGAAGGCAAACTGATCTTTGCCGCGACTGACAAAGGCAAACGAACCGTTATTTCCACCGACACAGTCCCCAAAGCAAACTCGAAGATCACGCTCCGGATCACGAAATCGGGCGAGGTGACGCTCCGGGTAAACGGTAAACCGGCCGGATCAGGAAAACTCCCCGGACCGATCTCTGAACAACCGCTCGACGGCCTGCAGATCGGCAAGGACAGCAACGGCAACGTCGGCGACTACCCGTCCCCCTTCCCCTTCACCGGCCAAGTGAAAGCGGTGGAGATCACCTTCGCCACGCGCGCGAATAGGTAGGATCGGGTGATTCAACCTGGGTGGCCGACCAGGACATTGACCGCAACCGGTTGAAGTTCCGACTGGCACCATTCGGTGATTGAATCTGTTGGGCTAGATTTACGAAGCTCTGCGGCGTGGCCAATCCGCACGATCAGAACCGACAGACCTGGGATCGACTCGCACGCGAAGAATATCCGCTCGCACGCGCGGTCGGGGAAAAGGAAATCAAGAACCCCGCCTTCATCACGAACCCTTGGGGATGGATCGGAAAGGACGTGAAGGGAAAGCGGGTGTTATGCCTGGCCGCCGGTGGCGGTAAACACAGCGTTCTCTTTGCGCTCGCAGGCGCGGATACCACGGTGGTCGACATCAGCCCGGAGATGCTGGAACTGGATCGCCGCGAGGCATCCGAACGCGGTCTTAAGATGCGGATCCTGGAGGCGTCAATGGACAATCTGTCCGCCCTGGAATCGGACCAGTTCGACATCGTCATCCAACCGGTGAGCAGTTGCTACGTTCCAGATCTTCTGACCGTGTATCGGGAAGTCGCCCGAGTGCTGAAAGCGGACGGAATCTACGTCTGTCAACACAAACAACCGCAAAGCCTACAAACCGGGCTGCGACCTATCGGTGTTGGTTACGTCGTGCAGGAGCGCTACTACCGCTCCGGTCCACTGCCCCAGATCTCCGGCGTCAACCCGGTTCGTGAGGAGGGCGCACAGGAGTTTCTGCATCGCTGGGATGATCTGCTCGGCGGCCTGTGCAAGAACGGTTTCATGATTGAAGACGTGGCCGAACCGCGCCACGCCGATTTCAGCGCAGCGGCCGGAACGTTCAAACACCGCAGTTGCTATCTGCCGCCTTACATCGCAGTCAAGGCGCGCCGACGGGCCGACTATGTGTCGGATGACAATCGGATCATTTTACCGTCGTAGCTTTCGCGAACGACAGGTGACAGCGGGGAATCTGCTCGCTCACCCGCCTCTGCGTCCCGCGCTACGGCGCGGCGGGCTGCTTGCTGCCACATAACCCGACCGCCGTTTCTTGTTCCCCGCACCAAGCCGGTCTATCTTCCCCACCGATGACCGAAGAACCTTACCGCTGGCTGGAGGCGATCTCGAATCGTCGGGAATACGTCACCGAGCAACTGAAGAGTGGCTCGCCGGTGTTCGCCGCATCACTTGCTGACGGGATTCTGCTGCTCGGCGTCGGGTCAGGTCAGTCCAAGGTATTCGAACTTCACGACCGTGAAGCCATGGCAGCATTGGGTCATCCGGCGGACATCGAAAAGCTGCGGCAAGCGGCGGTCGATGCCGCTCACGTCGAATCCTTCACGCGCGCCGCCGAAGACGTCACGTTGCGTCGCTTGGTCAGCTTCAACCTGAGCGCCAGGGTGAAGCAGGAGTTCGAACAACTCTTCACGGCACCCTTTCTTACGGAAATTCTATTTGCAGAACTCGGAAACTCACGGGCGGAAGACGTGCTGGTGGCACTGCACTTTGACGGCGGATTTCAGTTTCTCTCCGACGGTGTGGGGGCGGTGGCCCCCGATGGCGAGCGTGCTGCCGAAGCGCAGGCGTGGCTCGTGGCGCACAAGCTTTCGGAACAGCCACGCAAGGAAGCCGGTATGCTGATGTTGCGCGCGTGGTGGAGATTGACCACCGAGCGTTCCTTTGGCGACGACATCCCGGTGGAAGAAATCACCGCCGGGGTTCAAAAGGCTCTTGAGGGCAAGACTTTGGAGATCGGCTGGCTCAAGCGCGATCATGATCGAGCCGCGCGATACGAGGAGTTGGCAGTCGATTCTCTTTAAGGCGTAACCGTGCCCCCCACCCACTCGCTCACGCTCGCCGCCACAGGGACTATCTCCCCGGGATAATTACACGAACCGGCGCGCGGCGATGGTGGCGTTGTGCCCACCGAATCCGAAGGAGTTGTTCAGAATCGCATCGATCGGCATCTCCCGCGCGCCATCAGACACATAATCCAGATCGCATTCCGGATCCTGGTTCTCGATGTTGATCGTGGGAGGAGCGATCTGCTTTTGAAGCGCCAGTGCGCAAAGCGCCATTTCCGTGGCACCCGCAGCGCCGAGCAGATGACCGGTCGCGCCTTTGGTCGAATTCACCACCAGCTTGTGGGCGTGCTCACCGAAGACGGATTTCACCGCCTGCGTTTCGCAGATATCACCCTGCGGAGTAGAGGTGCCGTGGGCATTGATGTAGGAAATGTCTTCCGGATTCAGGCCGCTGGATCGCAGCGCCATCTTCATGCAGCGAGCCGCGCCTTCGCCTCCAGGTGAAGGGGAGGTCAGGTGATGCGCATCAGCGGTGTTGCCGTAACCCGTGATCTCACAATAGATCGTGGCACCACGTTTCTTGGCGTGCTCGAGTTCTTCGACACAAAGAACGGCAGCGCCTTCGCCCATCACAAATCCATCGCGATCCTTGTCGAACGGACGCGAGGCGTGCTGGGGATCGTCGTTGCGGGTGCTCAACGCGCGCATGGCGGCAAAGCCGCCGATTCCCATCGGCACACAGGCCGCTTCAGTGCCGCCGGCAAAAATGGCATCGGCATCACCCATCTTGATCGTGCGCCAGGCTTCGCCGAGGGCATGGGTCGCGGTCGCGCAGGCCGAGCAGGTGGCCATGTTTGGTCCGCGCAAATTGTAATACATGGAGAAGATCCCCGACGCCATGTTGAGGATCAGCATCGGAATCGTGAACGGCGACATCCGGCTCGGTCCGCGATTCAACAGAATCTCCTTCTGGGTTTCCGTGGTCTGCAGCCCGCCGATTCCGGAACCGATGAAGGCTCCGATACGATCCGCGTCGCATTCATCGACCTTGAGTCCGGAATGCTCCAGCGCCTTCCAACCGGCGAAGATGCCGAATTGGGTGAAGCGATCGGTGCGGCGGACTTCCTTGGGAGATGGAAACGCGGGCTTTGGATCAAAGTCCTTCACCTCGGCGGCAATCTGGCAGGCGTAGTCCGAGATATCGAACGACTCGATACGCTGAATGCCACATTTGCCCGCGATGATGTTATTCCAAAATATGTCAATCTCCTGGCCCAGCGAATTTACTACGCCAATCCCGGTGATCACCACCCGCCTGTCTGCAATGGAATTACCCATAAAAAAGAAAAAAGGCAGCGGGAGCTTGGCGCCCGGCTGCCTGTGAAATCTGCGTCGCTTACTTCGCGTTCTCTTCGACGTAACGAATCACATCCCCGACGCTCATGAGATTTTCAGCTTCTTCGTCAGGAACCTCGATACCAAATTCCTCTTCCAGTCCCATGATGAGTTCCACGGTGTCGAGGGAATCTGCGCCAAGATCTTCAATGAACTTCGCATCCGGCGAAACTTGGTCAGCATTGACGCCGAGCTGATCGACGATGATATCTTTTACTTTTTGTTCGATTGATTTTTCTTCGGCCATGTTGTCTTTAGTATTTGTTTTGCGTGTGTCTATTGAACGGTACGAGTTAGCGCAAGAACGAATTTAGCATTTTTCCTGCCAGAATAGTACCCGCTGAATCCGATTGCATCCGGGCAAATTCCTTGGGTTGCCAACCGCCCGGACCGGTACTCTCCACCCACGCTTGCTTCCGCTGGAAACTTTGACTTCCCCTGCCCCTGATTTCGCCGTTTCCTCACCGCAGTTACAGCCATGGTGTTCCGTCTTATTCGAAATGCGTTCCGTCAAATCGGGCGACAGCCGTTCCGCACGCTGTTGGTCTTGCAAGGCGTGATCTGGGGCACTGCGCTGGGCGTGCTGCCGCCGGCACTGATCCATGGCAGCATGAAGCAGGCGGAAGAGGACGCCACATCCAGTGGGATCGACCGGATCGTCATCACGCTCGAACGCCGCAGGCTGAGCGACGCATTCGAATGGGAGGACGTGGAACTGATCCGTGAAAAATATCAGGACCGGTTTCGACAGCTAAACGCGTATGCGACCCTCCAAATGGATGGTGAGTCGATCCTCGCCGTCAGCGACGGCGGACTCGCGGGCCGCGCGTTGACCCTCACGGCCGGCCGGGATTTCAATGCGGCGGAAATTTCAGGGAAACAACCGGCAGCCATGATCGACGACCAACTCGCAGCCAAACGCTTCACCGGAGACCCGATCGGACAGGAAATCAAGCTCGGCAAACTCACCCTGAAAGTGGTCGGCGTGGTATCCGGAGGCACGGACGGGAAGGTAGACGAATTCGGATACAAGTCCGGCCACGCAATGAGCCGGTTCATCAACGGAATCAAAAAGAACATCGGGGCAATCGAAGGAGACGACGTGAAGCGGTTACGCACGCGCAAGAACATCATGATTCCCCGGCGCCTGCTTCCCGATGTGCGACCGAACATCATTGAGATGCGGGCGGACCCGAAGATCGTCTTGGATCTGCGCGACGAGTTGCGATCGGACCTCGTGAGCGCCGGGTATCAACCGGTCATCTACACGAACGCACTTTTGCCCGTCCTCTATCGCACGACGCTCGACACCTTTGTGGAACTCAACCGGGCCGTTTTCTTTCTGTGCATCATGGTCGGCACGAGTGTCGTGTGCGTATTGATGGTGCTGTCCGTCGTCGAGCGGCAACGCGAGATTGCGATCCGCCGGGTGGAAGGCGCGCGGCAATGGCATGTGGCCCTGCAATTTGTTGTCGAGACGGGAACGATCTGTCTCGTCGGCGCGCTGCTTGGCGTACTCGTCGGCTGCGGATTGGCTGCCCTTCGGGTCTGGCTGGAGCCGTTGCAGGCGGTCACGTGGGCCTTTCCACCGGTGGAATCCCTGGTGATGGTAGCTATCGTTTCCGGGGTCGGACTGATTGGTGGACTCCTTCCGGCATGGCGCGCCGTCTGCTTGGATCCGGTTGAGGTATTGCGCAATGAATAGCCTCCGGACCGTGCTTGTCTTCGCCAGCCGTGGACTGCTGCGACGCCCACTGCAGACCACGCTCATCCTGTTTGTGCTCACCATTTCACTGGCCGGGACGATGACGATCATGGCCGTCCTCTCCGGCGTAAAGGCACAGATGTACAACGATCTCCAACGCGTGGGCCTCGACGTCGTCAACGTGCAGATGGTTCCGGATCTGCAGAATCTGTTGATGAGTCCGCTGATGATGGAAGACACCAAGTGGATGCAGGAAGCGGCCGGTGGCGGTCAACTCGCCCCCTTCCGCGTGGACATGGCCGTGGGGGCGGATCTGGAAACGGAACGGAGCGGTGAATTCCTGTTGTTGACCACGACCCACGAATGGGGCGGCATCGCACCCTTGGAACTGGCGGAAGGTCGATTCCTCAATCCCGGTGAGAAAGACGCCTGCGTCTTGGATGAACAGGTGGCGGAGAAGATCTTCCCGGATCGGCCCGCGGTGGGAAACCTCCTGTTCGCCAGCGTCGAAGGTCGGATTCAGGTCTTTGAAATCGTCGGCGTGTTGAAGGACCCGTTTGCGATTCGGAAAAAGTTCGATGAACTCGATTTCGCCGGCGCGGCACGCTCCACCATCAACCGGATGCTGGAATTCAAGAGCGTCTACATCACCGGAGATTTCTCCGAACCCCATGAGCCCATTCACGGCGCGGTGCTGAAGGTCGAGCCAGGCGAAGACTCTCGCATCGCCGCCAAGAACATCATGCGGCAAACCCGGAAGCGCGGACTCCCCACCGTGGCCTGGGCACGTCGTGACTGGGTGAACAACGTGCTCAAAGGTGCGGACCTCACCACCCAGGTCGCCAGCCTGCTCTGGATCATCGTCCTTTTCGTAACCGGAGTGATGATCATGACCATCTCTTTGGTCGCAATCCGGGAACGTTACCGTGAACTCGCAATCCGCCGGACAGAGGGGGCGATCCGCCTTCACATCGTCGGACAGTTGCTGCTGGAGAACATGTTGCTCAGCGCGCTTGCCGGCGTCATCGCCGTGGTCTTGGCGCACTGGATGGGAGGCTTGCTCGAGGCCCGCTACCTGTCCTGGGCACCCACCTTTATCCGCAGTGAAATGGCCCTCGCACTCGGACTGGGAATCGGTATTGGCGCCCTCGCCACCGTGATCCCCGCCTATCGCGCCGCCTCGCTCGATCCCGTGGAAGTGCTTGCCCAGAACTGAACCAGCCCCAATTCAAAGATGAACGATTCTCAGCCAACCCCACTCCTTCGTCTGGAAGGCATCAACAAGATCTATCGGGACGGGGTGCTGAAAGTCCACGCGCTCCGCGACATCAATCTCGACGTCGCGCGCGGGGAGTTCATCACCATCATGGGGCCATCCGGTTCAGGCAAATCCACCCTGCTCCACATCTTGGGCTGCCTCGATCACCCCAGCGAAGGGCGTTATCTTTTCGACGGCGAAGACACGAACAGCTATCGGGATCGCAAGCTCGCGCTGACGCGGAACCGACGCATCGGCTTCGTCTTCCAATCCTTCAACCTGCTCCAGCGAGAAACCGCCGTGGAGAATGTCACCCTGCCGCTGATGTATGCCGGCGAATCTGACGCCCAATCCCGCGCCCGTGAAGCGCTGACCCGCGTCGGCCTGGGGGAACGCCTCGATCATCGCCCCGGACAGCTCTCCGGTGGCGAACAACAACGCGTTGCCATCGCCCGGGCCATGGTCAAGCGACCTGATGTGATTCTGGCCGACGAACCCACCGGAAATCTCGACTCACAGGTCGGTAAAAACATCATGGATGTTTTCAAGGAGCTACACGCGGAAGGAATGACCATCGTAATGATCACCCACAACCCGGACGTCGCCGCCTTGGGCAGCCGGAAGTTAAAACTTCGCGACGGGCGTTTGGAGTAAGCCGCCCTACCAAACGGTCGGCACCTTGAACTTCTTGCACTGCTTCATGAAGTCCACCGGATTTTGGAAAATGATCTTGTCGATCCACTTGCGATCGTAGCCGCGGGCCCGTGCTGCGAGCGCCGTCCGCGGAACCGCCAGCGGCACGCTGACACCCCAGTCGCAGGCACTGTTCATCCAGATTTTTTCGGTACCGTAGTTTTCCAGGATATCGATTGCCCGCGCAGCGGTACACTTCGATTCCGGATAAAGCGTCATTCCCGCCCAGAAGCCCTGGTCCAGCACGAGGTCAACCGTGTGCTCCTCAACATGATCGATGATCACGCGCTCCGGCTTGATCTTCGGATGAGACTTCAAGGCATCAAGAATCAGTTTCGTGCCCTTGAGTTTGTCCTCCAGATGCGGCGTGTGTACCAGGATGAGCTGATCCAGTTCGGCGGCCACCTCGATGTGCCATTCCAGCACCTTCAGTTCGTTCCGACTGTTCTTGTTCAGACCGATCTCGCCGATCCCGAGCACATTCGGCTTTTTGATGAATTCAGGGATGAACGAGATGACTTCCTTCGCCAGCACCAGATCCTCCGCCTCTTTGGGATTGATGCAGAGCCAAGTGTAGTGAGGGAGACCAAACTTGGCGGCGCGGGCCGGTTCATATTCGGTGAGCTGCTGGAAGTAGTTGTAGAACGCTTCCGGCGTGCCGCGATCAAAGCCGGCCCAAAAGGCCGGTTCGCAGATCGCCGCGCATCCCGCGGTGAGAATGGCCTGATAGTCGTCGGTGGTCCGACTGACCATGTGGGCGTGAGGTTCGATGTAGCGCATGCGGGGAATCTATTTTTTGCCGGGCCATGCTCCACTGGCGCCTTTGCCGGGAGCTTTCGCGATGGGTTCAGTGGTCGGGTCGCTCAGCGAGAGCAGAACCCGTTTGGCCTTGTTCTTCTTTTTGCCGAGCACTTCATCGAAGGCTTTGCGGAAAGATTTGATGCGGAAGTCGTCGCGCCCCTCCGAGCGTTCCACCCGGTCGAGGAAGGCCGCGATGTCGATCAGCTTGCAGCGGGC
>JBLFYM010000004.1:0-99094 GCA_047608975.1 Limisphaerales bacterium
AACGCCCCCTGCACAAATTGCGCCTACGAAACTCTTACGAGTTTTGCCACTTGGTTCACCTGCATTGCTCAACCGGTTCCAGGCAGTTGCGGATGAGCGTGACGAGCTGTTTGCGGGAATAGGGTTTCGCGAGGAAATGCCGGTTGGGTTCCTCGGCCCCATCCGCCTTGATCAGGTCCTCACTATACCCGCTCACAAAAATAATCGGCAGTTCCGGACGAGCCGCGCTAAACTCGTTCGCCAGATCAAGTCCCGAAAGGCCTGCCGGCAGCACCATGTCCGTCAGCAGCAGATCCACGTTCTCCCCGTGCCGGGCCCAGACCTTGCGGGCCGCCTGACCGTTCTCCGCATTCAGGACGCGATAACCCAGGTTCTGAAGCAGGCGCGCCGTCATCCGGGCGACGCCGAGTTCGTCCTCAACCAACAGGATCGTCGCACCCGCGCCATCCTGTTCGACCAGCTCACTCGGTTTTTCGGTGTCGACATCCGCCGGCTCCATCGCGGGAAAGAACAAATCAAAGCGCGTGCCCTTCCCCAATTCGCTTTCGACTGACACCCACCCTTCGTGCTGCTGCATGATGCCGTAAACCGTGGACAACCCGAGTCCCGTCCCTTTGCCTATTTCCTTGGTGGTGAAGAACGGTTCGAAGACCTGCTGCTGAAGTTCGAGATTCATCCCTTCGCCATTGTCAGCCACCCCCAACACCACAAAATCACCGGCCAGGGCATCCGGATCCGATTCGACCTCCAGCTTGGTAAGAGTGACCAACCGGGTCGATAGGATAAGCCGGCCGCCCTTGGGCATCGCGTCGCGCGCGTTCACCCCGAGGTTGATGATGATCTGGTCAATCATTCCCGGATCGGCCTGGATGGAAGGCGTGCCCGCAACCAGATCCAGCTGCACGTCAATCGTTTCGCCCAGCATCCTCGCCACCATGCGACCGGAGGATTCAATCGCTTCGTTCAGATCGAACACCCGCGGCCGGAACACCGAGTGACGACTGAACGTCAGCAGCTGCCGCGTCAGCTCTTCAGCCCGGGTGGTGGCCTGGTCGAGTTCCCCGTTCAGCTCAATGACGTCCTTGGGATTGTCCGCGGATTGCTTGATCAGGTCAGAGTTGCCGCGAATGATGGTCAGCAGATTGTTGAAGTCGTGGGCGACCCCGGCGGCCAGCTGACCGACCGCTTCCATCTTCTGTGATTCGCGCAGCTGATTCATCAACGCGGTGCGCTCGGTCACGTCCTGCAGTTGGATCAGCAGCACTTCCTGTTGATCCAGCTCGATATATTCAGCGGAGATCAACACGTTCAGATGACGACCTGACTTCGAGCGGATCTCTGACTCCAGGTCTTGCACCGTCTTGCTCTCAGCGAGGAGCCGCCGAACGGACTCCTCCGTTCCTGTGACTGCAAACAGATTGAGTTCCGTCGCAGATTTTTCAATCACATCCTCACGCCCATAACCGAACCGAGCGAGGAAACTGAGATTCACATCGAGAAAAGTGAAATCTTTGGTCGCCAACGCAACCGGAATCGGGCTGGCGCTAAATGCCTTGGTAAACCGTTTCTCGGTCCGCTCCACCCGCCGGCGCAGAAACGAAACCCACGCGAGCGACAGGATGATGATCAGAGCCATGCCGACAACCATCATGAGCAACCGCTCATTGCTGATCCGCGGCGGCGGCTGTATCACTTGGATGTCTTCCGGAGTGCGCAGCAGAATGCGGAATGATTGAGGATTCCCGTTTCGATCGGCGGCGAAATCACAGATGCCCGTCACCCGCAAAACACTGCCTTCCCGCAAGGCACGGACCTCCGGAGTGACGTTGGCCATGTCCATCACCACCGCAAACGCCTGACTGGAATCGGCCAACACGATCGAATACTCGCGTTGAATCGGAGACTTGCTGATCAGAGTCCCGGTCAGGGAGACAAGTCGACCGTTCAAGCCACTGTCCAGAATGCGTTGGGCCGGCGCTTTGTTGACGGTGAGTTCGCCGCGGGCGTCAAGCTTCTCAATACGTGCGTCCTCCAGCAGTGGGCGCAACTGACCCTGCCTCAGATAGCCCGTCGCCGTCACCCGATCACCCACCGACACTCCGCGAGGCCGGCCGGCGACAAGGGCCTCAATACTGGTGTCCTCTCCTTCAATAAACACACTGCCATGCCTGATCAGGGAAACCGTGCCCTCAATCTTGCCCGGGCGAAAATAGCCATACCGTTCGGCCGGATCCAACAGATCGCGAATTCGAATCGGGTCTCGACCCTCGACATCCGTGTCAGCCGGACGAACGATTTCAATATTCTCCAACCCCGGGACCAGGAGCCGCGAACCGTTGACTTGCCCGGCGCGATTGACGATTCGTTCAACCACAGCGTTCACCTCCACCTTCGCTCCGATCAGGGGCTCCGCCTCCGCCAGCGTCCCACCGTGAACGAACACATCAAACCGACCAGCCGGACGAGCCAAAACCAGATGCAGCCGCGAGGCGCTCGGGGTGACCTTCCGGACCACCCCGCCAATGTGGACCCATTGCGACTCCTGACGACCGGCCTGCAATCCCTGCGAAGTTACGGCAACCGATTTCACCATCGGCCGAAATGAGCTGGTCTCAACCCATGAGGCAGTAAGCACCGATGAATGCGGGCCGGGCGTCGCATAGCCGGTGAGCGAAAGCAGCATGCCCGGGCGCGTGTCTTCCGGAACATTCTCAGGCTTCAGTATGATTCCCCCGGTGCCATCGTGGACGTAATAGTGGCCCTGCTGGGAATGCTTCAACAACACCTGGGCCTGGATTCTCACCAGCGGCTGCGCGGCCACCTCTTCCTCCGTCAGATCCCTGACTTCACCAACGGAACGAATCACGGGCATGTAGCCCTCCCAAGACAATGGCAGACCTTCAGCATTGATCTCCGGTATAGCCCTGCGCGGCAGCCCCAGACCACGAACAATACCGGCGTCGAGAACGTTTCCCCCAGGCCGTTTCTCCAGATACCCGACCACCTCAACCAGATCACCCTCCTTCACGCGCTCCACATTGAGCGGCACGATCGAGATCGCACCGGTCTCGTCGTGCAGAGTGATTGAGTTGGTGTCAACCATCGTGACCCGTCCGCGAAGATGGGTCCGACTAAATGGCAGATCCTTGTAAGGGTAAGACGCCGCGTCCTCTACGCTCGTCAGGCTATGACTGAACGCATCGCTGATCGGCGGATTCAGAACCTTGATTCCGCCAATTCCTATGATCCATAATTCATTCACCGCCCACCGACCCGGATCCCTCGAAGGCACCAGCAGTCCGGTGACTTCAACTGTGGCGTGCTGGTATTTCGTCACACTCATCTTTCCCTCTGGGCGAAACAGCCATGCGGCAACGGTTGCGCCACGATCTCGCAACTGCAGTCTGGCCCGGAGGGTAAAGTTCTGGGCGCGCTTGATGACTCCGGTCGTGCGAACCCATTCAATGGTGCCGGAATCCCCGCGCAGTTCCTCAAGGGAAGCCACCCGGGGTTCGGGCATGGGACCAGGCTCGCCCAGCAGTTGGATTTTATTGGCCACGACCCGGACATTCCCCTGTGACACCGTCGTCCCCTCAACGCGCACTCGCTGCCCCCCACGGAGCAGTGCGTTGGTTCGCTGCGAATAGAGGGCAAGTCCGCGGGTGCCGTTCCAGATCACGACCATGCTCCGGCTTTTCACTTCGGCCACCACCACGCCCTCGACCTCCACCGGGTGCGCCTGCATGGCTTCTTTTTCGGACAGACTGAGGATCGACTCGAAAGTGGTCAGCAACGGATCAGCCGCGCGCGCCGCTGAGGCCGCCAGCAAAGCAATGAGGATCAGCAACAGTCGCGACCCAGTTTTTGAAGAGTATCGATACACGAACTTGGAAAGACGAGATAGCAACGGCATACCCTGATTGGTGACAGTTTAAAACTTCTCCATTTTTTCCCCCCCCACTCAACCTATCCTCCATTTTTTGCCCCCACACGCAACCGAAATCGGACTTGTGAAATCCCGCAGACTTGCGGGAAATGAATTGTGGCGTGAAGCTGGGCCTGTGGCTGAGTCCAGGATCGATATCAAGAACAGTTATGCGGCAGTGCAGGATCACACCCGTGTGTACAAGGATTTTACTTTTGTCTACCCCGTCATCTCCCGGCGGTCCGGCGGGCTGTCGATCGGCGTGAATCTCAATCCGGACAAGGTGTGCAATTTCGACTGCATCTACTGCGAGGTCGATCGCAAGACTCCCGGCAAGGTCACCCAAGTGGATCTCAGCCAGATGCGCGATGAACTCGTCGCGATGATCCGCTTCGCGCGTGACGGCGGGCTTGCCCATGAACCGAAGTTCGAGGAACTCCCCCCCTTCATCGTGCGCAACGTGAAAGACATCGCCTTCAGCGGCGACGGCGAACCCACGATGATCAACAATTTCGACGAATGTGTAAAAACGGTCGCCGAGGTGAAGCGGGCGGAGGGGCTGGATCAGACCAAGATCGTGCTGATCACCGACGCCGCCGGATTGGACACCGGCACCGTAAAGCGTGGCCTCGAGATAATGGACCAAAACGAAGGCGTCATCTGGGGCAAACTCGACGCCGGCACCGAGGCCTACTATCGGCTGGTGAACCGGACCACCGTGAAATTTGAGCGCATTCTGAACAACCTGACCGAGACCGCCAAGATTCGCCCGATCACGATCCAAAGCCTCTTTCTGAAAGTCCATGGAGAACCCATGCCGGCGGCCGAGCTGGCCGCCTATTCACAGCGGCTGAACGCCATCACAGAAGCCGGCGGCAAGATCGAGGAAGTGCATCTCTACACCGTGGCCCGACCGACTCCCGAAGAATTCGCCACCCGTCTGACGCGTGAGGAGCTGGAATCAATGGCCGCGGAAGTGCGTAAAAATACAGGATTAACTGTACTTACGTTTGACTGACCCCTTGGCTTACACTGCGGACACCGCAGGGCATGAATATTTCCTCCTTCAGCCGCCGCTGGCGAACCGTGCTCTGGCTTCTGATCGGCATCGGGCTGGTGCTCCTCGCCTTCCTCTTCTGGGAGACCACGCGCTGGCGCCTGGTCTCTGACAACGCCGAAGGAATTACCTGGCGTCGTGGGGGCACAACCCATTTGGACAAAAATCGGGACGGGCTCGTGGATGAGGTCCGGATTTTCATGGGCAAACCGGAGGAGTTCTTCATCCGTCAGGATCTGGACGCGGACGGCTGGCTCGATGTCGAATTCGAGTCCCGCCAAGGAATCTGGGGAACCCCCGCCAACATCCGCCAACGCGCCGCGCGACATGGAGTCCCGTTCCGTCGAAAAACGATCCGGTAGTGTGGAGGCCGTCAAACCGATCTTCACTTAAGTGAAGCTGGCGATGAGCCAAAATTCTTCATCCCTGTCTCAATCTGTGGTGATCTGAATCTGCGGGAGGAATGATTTATCGAACCAGCCCTAAGCCACCGGCAAGAATCCGTTGCTAACGCGCTTATCTCGTCACACCCGGCGGCAACAGCAGTAAACCCTGGAACGGCTTCAACTCCTCTTCAAAACGAAGTGCGATCTTCTCGTAGCCCGCGCTATTGGGGTGAATCTTGTCGGACATCAGCTCCGGGCTGAAGATCACTCCATCCAAAATATTGGGGATGTAGAACACCTTTTTCTCTGCCGCCAACTTCTCAAAATGTTCAGCGTTCTTGTCCCGCAAAATACTGGCACTTCGCACCCCGATCAGAACGACAAAACTCCCCGCCGCATGAAAGCGGTCAATCATCGTCGCGAGGTTGACGAAGGTTTGAACTCTCGGAATCTGCCGCAAAGTGTCGTTCCCGCCCAGGCACAACATCACCACGCGCGGTTTGAGTTTGAGCGCCGCCTCGATACGCCCGATTCCGTTCGCAGTCGTATCCCCAGACACCCCGAGATTGACCACCTTAGTTCCGAGCTTCTGCGCAAACAGCGTCGGATAGTCGCGCCCCCGCTCGGCGCCGTAGCCCGCCGTCAGACTGTCACCAAAACAGACCCAGGGGCCGGTGTTCGACGGTGGCAGATTGCGGTATTCCTTCGGCGCACTGCCCCAGCGGAAAAACCAACCGCCGATGAGCAGCAGCAGGATACCGCCGATTGGAACAAGCCGATTCATCGCAAGTTTACTTTCGATGCATTGCCATCATCCCCGGCTCCGTGCCCGACAGATCGGCCTGCCGCTGCTGGGCGATGAGTTCGCCATAGACCTGCAGATCACGCGCCAGCATCTCAAGCCGCCCACGCAAAGCGTCAGTCTCGATCATTCCCTCCACCACGTCCTGTTTCTCCACGAACGACACCCCGTAGGGCAACACCCACGCGTAGCATTGGCGCGCGACCGTCCGCAGCTGGTCATGGACCGTGAGTCCCTTCTCGTGCGACGCAACCACAGTGGCGAACAGTTTTCCAGCGAACTCTTTCCAGAAGTGATCGAGGAAGTTTTTCAGAATACTGCTAATGCTCCCGTGATAATCAGGTGTCCCCAGAACAATCACGTCAGCCGCCAACACCCGCTCCCTCACCGCCTGATACTCAGGCTTTCCCCATGCCTCCTTCGGATCGAACAGCGGCATCGGAGAGTCATGAAAATCCAGCACATCCACGGAACATCCCGCAGCACTCATTCGCTCGGCAATATCATCGATGACCGCGCGCGTAACCGACGCAGGATTCAAACTCCCCGTCACCGCCAAAATCTTCAGATCGGACATGCGAAAGATGTAGTCGCGAACCGGCCGCATGGCAATGAAGAGCGTGTTGACAGGATCGCTCCCAATCCCGATTCCAGACTTCCGCTCCCCTCACCCACTCCTTATCGTCGCCCTCTCAACTATGTTCAGTCTTACAGGCAAAACAGCAATCGTCACCGGCGGTGGATCGGGAATTGGTCAGGCAATATCAACCGTCTTCGCCAAGGCCGGCGCCAAGGTCGAAATTCTTGAAATGAGCGAGGAGGCGGCCAAGGAAACGGTCGCGACGATCGTCTCGGAGGGTGGTCAGGCCCAATACACTTTGTGCGACGTTTCGAAAGAAGCCGACGTCCGCACCACGATCGACACCATCGCCGCCCGTAATGAGGCGATCAACATTCTGGTCAACAACGCCGGCATCGCCTCTATTGGTGACGCCGTTTCAACAACCGAGGACGAGTTCGATCGGATCTATTCGGTGAACGTAAAGGGCGTCCGGAATTGCCTGCACTTCGCATTGCCCAAAATTCAGGAGGCTGGCGGTGGCGTCGTGCTCAACATGGCCTCCACGGTTTCGCTCATGGGCATTGATGATCGCTTCGCCTACTCCATGAGCAAAGGCGCAGTTCTCACCATGACCTACTCGGTCGCCCGCGATTTCATGAAGCACGGCATCCGTTGCAATTGCATTTGCCCGGCCCGAATCCACACCCCCTTCGTGGATGGCTATCTGGACAAAAACTATCCCGACAACCGCGAAGAGATGTTTGAGAAACTTTCGCTCGCCCAACCGATCGGACGCATGGGCAAACCCGTCGAGGTCGCCTACGCCGCGCTCTTTCTCTGCAGCGATGAATCGTCCTTCATCACCGGCACCGCCTATCCGGTCGATGGCGGAACCGTAAACATTCGCTGATCCGCTCGCTTTCCATCACCACTGCAATCCCATGCGCTATCTCATTCTTACCCTAATCGGAGCCGCCATTGCGCTCACCCCAGTCCAACTGCCAGCCGCGAAAGCGGTCCGTCCCAACATCATTTTCATCTTTATTGATGACATGGGCTGGGGAGACCTCGGCTGTTACGGCAACGATTTCATCGACACACCACGCATTGACCGCCTTGCCACCGAGGGCGTTCGCTTCACCGATTTCTACGCTGCCGGTGCCGTCTGTTCGCCAACCCGTTGCGCGGTGCAATCAGGACAGAACCAGGCCCGGATCGGAATCACCGCCCACATCCCCGGACACTGGCGCCCCTTCGAACGCGTGATCACGCCGCTCACCACGATGGCGCTTCCGCTCGACACGGTCACCGTTGCCGAATCATTGAAGGCCGCCGGGTACACCACCGGTTATGTCGGCAAATGGCACCTGGGTAACGGCTCCACATTTCAGCCCGACCGGCAGGGATATGACTACAGCGCCGTCATTGGTGGACCGCATCTACCCGGGCGCTATCGGGTCTCCGGCAATTCTGAACTCAAGCCCAAGCGCGGCCAATACCGGACCGACTTCGAAGCGGATGTTTCGATCGATTTCATCAAGCGGAGCAAGGACAAGCCGTTCTTCCTGATGCTCTCCCCCTTTGCCGTTCATATCCCACTTGGAGCGATGTCCGCGAAGGTCGACAAGTATCGCAAGAAAGCCGCCGCCTTCGGCCGCGAACTTCCCAACCCGATCTACGCAGCCATGGTGGAACACTGCGACGACATGGTCGGACGAATCGTCGATACCGTCGAAGCAGAGGGACTGAGCGAGAACACCATGATCGTGTTCACCTCGGATAATGGCGGCCTCTACCGGCGGTACGACTATCGCGAAGCGGCGGATGACAACGTCTCCAGCCTGGCTCCGCTGAAAGGAGAGAAAGGTTCACTGCATGAAGGCGGCGTGCGCGTCCCCCTGATCGTCAAGTATCCCCCGCTGACCAAACCCGGCACGCTCTGCAAAGAACCCGCCATCAGCTACGACTTCTATCCCACCTTTGTCGCTGCCGGCGGCGGCGCACTTCCGAAGAACCAGACGATCGACGGCCACAACCTACTCCCCTTATTTCAAAATCCCGCCGGCCGACTGAAACGCGAGGCCCTGCATTGGCACTATCCGCATTACCATCACGATCGGCCCGCGAGCAGCATCCGCGAACGGGACTGGAAATTGATCGAGTATCTCGACGGTACCGGCGACGTGGAGATCTACCATCTGGCAAATGATCTGGGTGAAACCAAGAACCTCATCAAAGAACGCCAGGGCAAGATTGCTGATCTCAAACGCAAACTATCCACCTGGCGGGCGCAGGCAAGTGCCCGCATGCCCATCCCAAATCCCCACTACGACCCAAAACGCGCCCACGAATGGTGGAGCATGCGCTCCGGAAAGCCGGTCGACAGCGACAAACGTAAACGCTTTCCCGCGACCGAGAAGGACCTGTAATCATGCGCCTCGCGTCAGCCGTTCAACGGCTTGGAACGGAAACCGCCTTCAAAGTTCTGGCTCAGGCCAAGGAACTCGAAGCCGCAGGCAAATCCATCGTTCATCTGGAAATCGGCCAACCCGACTTTCCCACTCCGGAGAACATCTGCACGGCGGGAAAACACGCCATTGATGCCGGCCACACGGGATACGGCCCCACCTGCGGCCTGCCCGCGTTCCGCGAAAGTATTGCCGCCCATGTGGGCAGCACACGGAAGATTGACGTAAAAGCATCGCAGGTAGTCGTCACCCCCGGCGGCAAACCCGTGATGTTTTACACTTTGCTCGCGCTCATTGAACCGGGCGACGAAGTGGTCTATCCCGATCCCGGATTTCCGATCTATCGTTCCCTGATCGATTACGCCGGCGGCAAGGCCATTCCCATGCCGCTGTTGGAGGCGAACGATTTCAGCTTCGATGTGGAACACCTCCGCTCAGTCATTTCGGACAAAACCAAGCTCCTGATTCTCAACTCACCGCAGAATCCCACTGGTGGAGTCCTGGGCAAAGACGCACTCCGCGAAGTGGCAGATCTCTGCCTAAAGCATGAGGTCACCGTGCTGAGCGATGAGATTTACAGCCGCCTGCTCTACGATGATTCCTTCGAGTCCATCACCCAATTCGAGGGCATGCCGGAACGCACTGTGATTCTCGATGGCTTCTCAAAAACCTACGCCATGACCGGATGGCGTTTGGGCTACGGAGTGTTCCCGGAATGGTTGGTCGAGGCGATCGAACATCTGATGGTGAACAGCAATTCCTGCACAGCCACCTTTGTGCAACACGCCGGACTTGAAGCGCTGGCCGGATCCCAGTCCCCAGTGGAATCCATGCGGAATGAGTTCCGCAAGCGACGAGAGTTCATCGTGGACGGTCTCAACGCGATCCCCGGAATCAGCTGCCGCAAACCGCGCGGCGCATTCTACGCCTTCGCAAATACTCAGGAATTGGGAATCGATTCCAAGCAACTCGAATCACGCCTGCTCAACGAGGCGGGAGTCGCCTGTCTGGCCGGAGACGGCTTCGGAGAAAACGGCAAAGGGTTCTTACGTTTCTCCTACGCGAACAGTCTGGAAAACATCGGCGAAGCCCTCAAACGGATTGCCGGATTCGTAGACGGACTCAAAAGCTGAACGAACTGATTTCGACGCGACTGTAGCAGCGAGCGTGAGCGAGCAGATCTCACGCGTCGGACATCTCCTCACTCACGTTTGCTGCCACGTTCGGGGTGCCATCCAAATCACTGAGCCAACGCCACTTGCTTCTTCGGATTACTCTTGAACCGAAACGGTTCACTCAGAACCACCTGCCTGATCAGCGTGTGCAAACGATACTCATCAGCGGCGGTTGCGCTGACGATCTGATCCAACGCGGGCGAATCGGCAGCTGTCATTTCACGCCCCAGCGCGAAGGATAAAACGTGCTTTGCAAACGCCCGGGCGAACCGATCCTTCTCCGCCAAAATCGCATCCTTGAATTCGACAATATTGGTAAACTTGTGCCGCCGGAAAAGTGTCCCGGCGGAATCAACATCCCGACCATTCTCGTATTTGTCGCGCCAGAACCCGGTGGGATCATAGTTCTCCAGGGCGAATCCGAGCGGATCGATCTGGGAATGACAGCCCGCACAATCCGCACGTTCGCGATGAAGCGCCAGTCGTTCACGAATCGTGAGATGTTCCGTCTCCTTGTCGTCTTCCGACAAGGCCGGCACGTCCGCGGGTGGGGGTTCCGGCGGGTCATTAAAAATCACCGCTGCCATCCAGGCACCGCGGGTGATCGGTTGGGTGCGAACCGGTGAGGACGTCATGGTCATCACCGCCGCCGTGGTAAAAACGCCGCCTTCATGCCGGTTCGTCAGCGCCACCCGCCGAAACGGGATCACCGTCGGTGGAGTCTTCGGCCGGCTTTTGCCTTGGTTCGCATACCAGGCGTCCAAAGCCGCGCTGCGGTAGCTGAAATCTGAATCGATCAGCTGCAGTATCGGGCGATTCTCCAGCATCAAGGTCTCAAACAGCAGCAGCGGTTCCAGCATCATGTGCATGCTCAACCGATACTTCGCAAAATAGAATCTGGGATACCTCTCCTTGTCCGGCACGGATGCAATGATCCGTTCAAGCTGCAGCCACTGAGACGGAAAGCTATCGCAGAACCGTTTGAGTTTTTTATCGCGAAGCAACCGATCGGTCTGTTCCACCAACATCGCCGACTCGTGCAACCGACCCTGTACCGCGAGATCGATCAGGGCCTGATCGGGTCCGCTACCCCAAAGGAAGAACGAAAGGCGGGACGCCAATTCCAAATCCGACAGCGGCTCAACCCCGCTGCCAGTTCCCGCACCATCAAACAGATAAAGGAAGCTAGGGGAACACATTGCCGCGGCCGCGACACCTTTCATGGCATCCGTAAACTGTTCACCGGAATCAAGCCGCGATTCCACCTGTTTGGCATAGCGTTCGAGCAAAGCAGCCCCAATCGGTCGGCGGAACGCGCGGGAGAGAAAAGGCTGTAGCCGGGCACGAACTGCCGAGCCGAAGTCATCACTCGCGGCCGGCGGCGCAAAGAACTCCTTCCAGATTCCGCAGTTCCTCGGACCGAAGTCATCGCTGTCCATGATCGATTGTCCCAGCCGAAAGAAGGATTCCAGCAGCAGCGGGGAAAGAGTCAGGTGATCCGCACGATTGTCGAAGCCGTGCTCAGCCCGCAGATCCTGTGGAAAAGGAGCCACCCCGTGCATCCGCCGGCCGATGAGCTGGGACTTGCCCAGCGGTCGACTCCCCACCTTGAGGACATCAGGCATCTTCCCCGCCGCGGGATCAAAATAGGTTCCATGCTCCCGCATCATCCTTTCCGGCAAGGCAAACACCTCAACGTTCAGGCGAAACAGGTCAATCACCACGTTGTTGTATTGAAACCGATTCATGCGCCGGATCGGTGTATGCGCAAACGACTTGTTTCCTCCCACTGCTGCCAAGAGCAATTTCTTCAATTCCGAGACCATCTGATCACGCAAAGCCGGCTCCAGCTCGGGCTCGGTCTCAGGTGGCATGTCGCCCGCATCCAGCACTTCGATGAGATCCTGTAGGAGTTCGGGATCGGAGGTCAGGGCCTCCACGTTGCGGATTTTGAGCAGATCCAACCCGCCTTTTACCTTGTCACCTTTGCCATGGCACTTCCCACAGTTCTGCGCAAAGGCCGGCTGCAGAACCTTGGTAAAAGAAGAATCTGCCCGGCTGCTGAAGCAGACAAGGATTCCGATAATAACTGCCCATCGATTAAACATTCGCGAGCCGCGACGATAGCAGATCCGAATCGGGTGACAACCCAGGTTGATGACTTGCGAGTGGCTCCGGTGCAGCTCAGATTATTCCAGCTCCGCTTCCACTGATCGGCTCCGGCAAATCACGAAGCGATAAAATCTGAAGGCCAACGTCATCGAAGTTCTCGGGGGCCAACCACGTCGTGAAGGTTTATTCCAATTCAGGCCACTCTGAATCAATCGCGGCGAACCACGCGGTATCGCGGTTCCGTCCTTTGTAGACGGTAGCTTGTCGGAAGATTCCTTCAAACGACATGCCTAGCCGTAGCGCGGCTGAGCGGGACTGTGCGTTGAGGGGCATCGCATTTCCATTCGTACCGGCGGTAGCCCAATTCAAACACCTTCTTCATCATCAGAAACATCGCTTCCGTGGTGACGGGGCTTCGCTTGATAGCTTCTGCAAAGTGGATGTGCCCGACTTCGATCGAACCGTTCCGTGGATCGATCCTCAAAAAACTCGTGAGTCCGCCCGGCTTCCCGGTGTCATCTGGAATCACAGTGTAGAACTGGGGATCCTCCGCAGCGGCAATCGACTTCAGCCAATGACTGAACGCCTCGAATTCAGAGAACGGACCGTAGGGGAGATAGGTCCAGTTCCTGCCTTGATCGTCGGCCGCAAAAGCGCCGTGGCATGCTGCTGCGCAGCGAGGGGCACCAGCCGGCAATACCGCCCTTCCAGCGGCACGTGATCAGGAAATCCAGGAGGCGACCAATCCAGAACGTCCGGTCCGACGGGCGGTCTCAGGTCGTTGGGTTGTTCTGTGTCTGACACAGGCATACTGGTGGGCGCAATTCTGCGATCCCGCTATTCCACAACGGTCACGATCGCTTCGGACCATTCACGAAGTTCGATGTCCTTGGAAAACACATCAGCCGTGATGATGTGATTCCCCGGCTTCACATCGCCGCCAACCTGCACCTCAAACGGAACCTCTGCCTGAGCTCCGCCGGCCAGGCTTACTGACAAGGAGCCGCCCACTTTCCGAAACCCCTTGGGCAGATTCAGTTCAAACCTGAAATCCCGTGCCTGCGGGGAATGATTATAGAACTGGAATTTGAACTTCACGCGCTGGCCGCCGCGCGTCTCCACTCCGTACGGATAGAACCACGCCCACTGCTCATCGATGCCATAGTTCGGATCATCCCACGGCACCAGATCCTTGAGCATGGAACGCCGTTTCCGATAACTATCCTCCAGGAATCCCAACTGCCCGTCGGTGTAGCTGAAGATGTAGGGCACGTGCTCGTTCATCATGTAGAACGGCCCTTTGGATTCCTGCAGCTCCCGGATCATGCTGAAGCAGCGGAAGTAACCGGTGTCATCATGCATGAGGTTGCGGTTGAGAACGCAGTAGTCATCCATGCCGGAAGGGGTGAAGGCATCACCCACAAAGAAGATCTTCTTCGCGTCCGGTTTCTCCACGAACAACGCGCCATGGTAGTAAGTCTGCCCGGGAAAGAAACGGAATGTGAAGGTGTATTCGTGCCACTTCATCACCGCACCGTCCTTTTTGCCAATCACATCCCTGATGGCGTAAGACGTCCCCGCCGGCATGTGATAGGCCGCGGGCTTCTCCAGAATATCCTGATACTCGACCGTCGCGTAGACTGGGCAGTTGAACTCCTCAGCCGCACGCTGAACCCAGTGCGTGTGATCGCCGTGGTAATGCGTGACAAAGATGCCTTCCACGTTTGATACAATGCCCTCCTTCATCAGCCCCTTCACGAAGTCGAGGTAACGTTTGTTGCCACAATCCAAAAGAAAGGCCGAACCGTCTTCAGCGATGATCACCCGCGTGGTCCCGATTGAGATCACCCACTCCGGAAGATCTTCGTGATGCGAATACGGCATCAGCGAATACTCCGCGCCTTTGCCAAGAATCCGTTCCGCACAGGCCTTCATCCGGTCGGCCTTGAAGTACCAGTAGAGCGCGTTCGTGGAGAGGTAGTTCCGATACAGCTCTTTCACCCGACCGATAAGCCGACTGATCGATTTTTGAACATCGCGGATCACCGGACCACGGGCCGGCACAATCAAATCCGGTTTCGTTGCCGCAAGTTTTTCAAGGCTTTTCAGCAACTCGGCAAGACGTGAACCGTAACCGTGATAGCCGCCGATCTTGGCCGCCGGAATCTTGTCCTGAAAACTGTAGAGATCGAAAATTTTGCCGTCGCCGTAGATCAGATCCCCGGTGAACGCCACTCGGTCCCCATCCAGGGTGGTCAGATACGTCACCGCATCGCGCGTAAAACCAGGAGTCTCCAACACCTCAAAGTTGATTCCCTGCCACTGCAATTTGTCGCCCTCCTTCACTCCCCGCGAAACCTGGAAAGCGCTACGAATCATCTTCGTCGTCTGTTGCTGAGCATCGACGAGGCGGATCTTGATGAAGTCCGCCCACTGCTTTTCCGGTTCCTCGAAATACATCCGCTCTTTCTCCGGTACAATCAGCTTCGCGCCGCCGTCCACCAACGCGCGCGCCGCCCAGACCACATCGCGCCGATGGTGAGTGACCAGAACAGTATCAACCTTGTCAGGATTCTTACGCGGATCGCCATAGACCGCGAGTCGTTGACCGTTCTGCGAAATGATTACGCCGTTGATCGCACCCGCGTGAAGCGTCAGGTTCTTACCCAATCGCTCAGCAGCCAGGGAATATTGCACCAACAAAATCAGCGAAAATGAAACGGACAGCAGACGCGGTGATGAGTGGAACATCTGGCAATCTTAGCAAGTCCCGGTCAGCTGGAAACCCGAAATGCCAGGGCTGATTGCATTGCCGAAGAAAGTATCCGTTCGCTGAATCTGCTGGCTCACGCTCGCGACTACATTCCTGAGTTCACCCACCCGCAATCAGTGGGGGATGTGCATAAGGCAGGAAGCACGGACCGCGCAGTCCAGGAATAGAGGCCGCGGGATGGATGTGCCCTGCCAAGTGCCCGACCGCGTCAGCCACGGGTTCGTGCCGGCATTGCAATCACCTGAACTCCCAAGGTTCAGAAACACATGAGATCCCCAACTCGCCAATGCGCCTCGCACCACCTCGGTCTTCCCCGCCCGCGCATGAAGAAAATCACCGAGCTCCACCAGAGTTTTTGCGTTGGAACGGCTTCCAGCCACGCACTTGGAATACCTCCGCCGCCCGCTTGGCAGGCGTCGGAGTCTTACTGGAATTGGCGGGTGGCATCGGGCGAAGAAGGTGCCGTCCCAACTTTGGTGAGTCCAGAATCGTTGAATGGCAAAACGTATTCTGTTTCCGGATCTCTCACCCGACGCCCCAGTTTTCCCAATCCACCATTCTGGCACATGAGAGCACAAAGCAAAGCGGCAGAGGACAGCCGCAGTCCAAGACGCTGTCGCGCAATCCGTCGCCCCGTTTGGAGAAACGACCCTGGTCCCGCTTCAGCCACTGGAATTGTCGCAAGATCACAAAAAAAGCCCGGCGGGTGCCGGGCTTCGAAAGGATGGCGGAAGATCAGTTGTCTTTCTTCGCCTCGGGAGCCTTTTTGGCTGCTGGAGCCGTGGGCTTGGAAACCTTCTTCTCGGCCGCTACGGGTTTCTTGGCCGCGGCTTTCGGGGCTGGCTGCTTGGCAACCGGTTTCTTCACAGCAGGCTTTTTCGTAACCGGCTTGGGAGTTACGGGCTTGGGAGCTGCCTTCTTTGCCGCCGGTTTCTTCGGAGTTGGCGGTTTGACAACTGGCGGTTTGGGTGTGGATACCACCGGAGGTTTTGCCAGCATCTTCTTGATATCAATATTGCCCGCAGAGGGCGCCAAAGGCGGAAGTAACGGTGTCGGGAAGCCAGGAATCGAAACCGCAGCATCGTCGATTTTTTCTTCCTTCTCCTCGGCGATGAACTCGGCGCGAGGTTTGAAGAAGGAATCCACGGTCCACTTGGAAACCAGATACGTCCACTTGTTGAAGACCTGCTCCTTCGCCAACTTTTCCTCCAGTTTGGTCGCCGCAGCGGCAAAGTCGGTATCGAGCTTCGCCTTGTCTTCTTCTTTCTCGTCCTTGCCAGGAGTTCGGGTCTTTTCGATCTTGGCTGAGGCGCTGACCTGGAAATAGTAATCGTTGTCGGAGGTCTGTTTGCCGACCTTCACGTCATACTGAAAACCATCAAATGTGGTGAGAGTGACCTTCGTCGGTTTGTCCAATCCGGTCTCTTCATCCTTCTGGTCGACGACCACGTCCTGAAACGAGGGAGACCCCAGCGGATTGCCAATCGAGGAAAGCTTGCTGGCTTCAGTGGCTTCATCCTTCTTGAGTCCCTGCAACTGCCAGTCGCCGCCCTCTTTCTCACGAACGACCTTCCAGGAGAATTCGTTGCTGCTGGAGACGACGTCGATGGCCTTCAGCTTGGCAATCCCGAAGAAGTCCTTGCTGACCCAATCCTTGGCTTCGATACCGGCATCACTGAACGTTTCCGAAGTAAGCAGAATGTTCTCCTTGTCGTCGGGATTCAAAACCCAGCGACCCACGGCGACTTCGCCGGCACCAAAGGGTGAACTCGCATCGCCCTTCTTCATCTGTTCTTTGCCGAGGATGAGCTTCTTCAGGGATTTACCCTCGGCATCCTGAAGATCCACCAAGGTGCCAGCACCGCTGTCGGCGCCAGGTTCATTCACCTCCATGCGCCCAAACTGGGTCTCACCGATCTGCTCTTTCTGCACGACCGTGAGCTCATCCACCTTGCGCATGAAATCGAACACGCTGCTGAACTTGGCGGCGTAACCGCCCCGCTGTTTGACGACCCAACGGCCGTCCTGCTTGATGACGTTCAGTTCGCCTGCGGAGTTCCTGATGGTCAGCCCGGACACCTCATTGATGTCGAACTCACCGAGAACCTTGTCCCCGGCACCTCCGGAAACTTCCTTCCAGTCGCCTTGACGGCTCTTTTTGACGAGGAGTCCGACCCCGCCAATGACGAGAACGAAAATGAGAATCTTTACGAATTGCTTGCTGTTCATCGTGCCGCTGTCCTTTGCCGTTTAATGAATCCAATGATCAAACCGAACAAAATCACCGCCACCGGCATGGCGAGAATGTTCTTCCATTTCAGACTGTTCTGAAGACCGTCGATTTCCCGCCGAAGATCTTTTCGCAGATCCTTCAGTTTGCGGTTGGTTTCAACCTGCAATTCCCGGAATTTCGCCAGTTCCGCCTTCTGCTCCGGAGAGAGAATGAATTTCTGGTTCTGATCTTCCTTGGCGCGCTGCAGTTCGTTCAAATTGCGTTGCGTCTCCTGGAGTTCACCTTCGAGATCCTTGATCTTGCTGCGGTAGCGTTCCTCCGCCTCCGTGCGCATCTTCGCGATGAGCGTGAACGGACGATTCTTGATCGCCCGGCTCCGGGCATTGATGAGGTTCTCATCACCCGCCATCTGCTCGATGACGTTTTGGGCGAGACTGATGTTTGCGTTCAGTGGCTGAACAACCCGTTGGCCAAAGAAGTTCTGCACCCGCACGCAGAACTGGTCGAAGAGCATGTCGGCATCGGCGATCAGCACGACATGATTCTCGTTCTCCGAAACCTTGAGATGATCATCCTTCTTTTCGTCAACCGGCGCATCGGGCGCTGGCGGTGTGGCAACGGGCTTTCCTTCCGGAAATGCCGTCTTGAACTTGCCCGAAAGTCGGATGCCGAGTTTCTTCTCCGAATTGTCAGGCTTGAAATCGTTCGCAATCGCCTCGGCTCCCATGGTCGCCAAGAACCCTTCAACCATCTGCGATGCAGCACTGCTCCGAAGCAGCACGGACTCAGTGAGCCCTTCGGTTGGCGTCCCGGAGAAACTGCCGGCGAACGCCATCAGGAGCGCACTGATCTGCGAGGTGGCTACTTCGTTGGTGTTCACCGCAGTCTGACTCAGCGAAAGCACGGTCATATTGTTCTCCGGCTGGCCGTTGCGACCGCTGGTCTGGGTCATGAAGTTCTGATCGGCAACCACCTTGCTCTTGTCAAAGCCGACGCCCCAAGCGGCGAAAAGCTTATCGAGGCCTGAACTTGTCTGTGGTCCGCCGCCCATCTGGGAATTGGCGCCATTGTTCTGCCGGTCAATGATTGAAAGCGGATCGACAAAGGCGACCAGTTTTCCGCCGCGCAGAACAAACTGGTCGATGGCAAACTCGGTTGCCGGCGTGATTCCCCGCGGATGAATTACCATCAGCACATCGACGTCTTCGGGAATCTCTTCAGCCGTCAGCTGAACTTCCGTCACTTCGAAGTCGTTCTTCAGTTCGGTGATGGCCATCCATTCCGGCTGCCCTTGGAACTGCCCTTGCTGCATCATTTGTGGCGTCGCCCGGGTGCCCATTACGGGAAGCGCACTCATCACACCCACAACCGGCTTCTCAGGAGAAGCGACGCGGGTGATTGCCCGGGAAAGATCGTATTCCAACAGACGTTCACGTTGTGGTGTCAGGAAAGGAATCGCGAACTTCTGATCCAGCGAACTGACCGCCACACCCAGGAAGATCTTCTCTCCCATCTGCACCATCTGACCGTCGATTCCATCGAGATTTGCGGAATCTTCCGCATCCGTATCTGGCTGCGGATCGAGCTTCTCGATCTTGATGTATTTGGGTGCAACCTGCCGATACTCGTAGAGCAGGTCTTCGATGCGACGCGCATAGTTCTTCAGGAACACGGGCATCTGCTTGTCATCCTGCGTGTAGTAGAACCGGATGGTGATCTTGGTATCGAGATTCTTCAGAATCTCCCGCGTGCCATCAGACAGGGTGTAGACCTTGTCCTCCGTGAGATCAATGCGGGTGTGGACCGCGGAGAAGACGAAGTTGAGTACGACGACGATCACAAATGCCGCCGCAACCCCGCCGATTGAGAAAAAGAATGTTCCGAGTTTCTTGGAGTTCATTTTTGTTTGCCCAGTTGACTTAAGAACGAATGCCCTTCAACACCACGCTGGTGCTGAACAACGAGAATCCTATCACTGACAGGAAGAACAGGAGATGCCGCGGATCAATGACACCGCGTTGAAAATCTTCGAAATGCGTCATCACACTGAACGAAGAGACGAGTGAAACCAGCCAGGTCTGATCGGGAGCGAAGCTCGCGACAAACTCAGTGACCGGCGGCCAACCGGCGAGAATGAGAACCAGGCAGACGACGACGGAGATGATGAACGAGATCACCTGATTTCGCGTCAGCGCCGAAGTCAGGCAGGTCACCGCGAGATACGCGCCGGCCATCATGAAGCTCCCGATGTAACCGCCGAGAATCACGCCGTTATCAGGATCCCCGAGGTAATTCACCGTAAGATAGATCGGAAAGGTCAATACCAGGGCAATGCCCAGGAAGATCCAGCTCGCCACAAATTTTCCAACAATGGCCTGCCAGGGCGTGATCGGCATGGTCATCAGCAGTTCGAGCGTGCCCTGCCGTCGTTCCTCGGACCAGAGACGCATGCCGACTGCCGGCACCAGGAACAGATACAACCAGGGGTGCCACATGAAAAAGGCATTCAGCGACGCCTCGTTCGTTTCAAGAAACCTGCCGATCATGAAGGTAAAAAAACCGGTCAGCAGTAGGAAGATAACTATGAAAACGTAGGCCACCGGAGAGGCGAAGTACGCTTTCAACTCGCGTTTTGCGATCGTGATAATATTGCCCATGATGTGTCTGAATTACTTTGGTTGCTCGTCAGTTTCCGAAATCGTCAGATTCCAGAACACCTCGTCCAGTCGTCCCTTTTCGGTGTAAACCTCGACGACTGACCAATTCTCCTTCGCTGCCATTTCAGCAACTGCAGCGGAAACTTCGCCATTGTTTGGCGCTTCCTTCGGGAAGGCGCGAACCCAGGCGACGCCATCCTTTTCTTCCACGGTGGTGGTTTTCTGCACCAGTTCGATTTTGTCCAGCCCGGTGCGGATGGCACTGGCGCCGGTTCCCTTCACCTTGAGCGAAACGGATCCGGCAAGTTCGGACTTGGCCTGAAGTTCTGCGGGGGTGCCGTTCGCAACCACGCGGCCGCGATCAATGATCATGGCCCGGGAACAGACGGCTTCAACCTCTTCGAGAATGTGAGTTGAGAAAATGATCGCTTTCTTTTCGCCCATTCGACGGATCAGTTGGCGGATTTCGCGTTTCTGGTTCGGATCCAAACCATCGGTCGGCTCGTCCATGATCAGGACATCCGGATCGTGGATGATTGACTGCGCGAAGCAGGTGCGATGGCGGAAACCTTTGGAAAGCGTGTCAACGCTCTGGTGAATGACGTTCTCCAGGAAGCAGAGTTCCACGGCGCGATCGATCGCCTTGGTCCGGTCAGAACCGGAAAGCCCGCGAATTTCAGCGGCGAACTTGAGGAATCCGATCACGGTCATATCGGGATAGCTTGGGGCGCTTTCCGGCAGATAGCCCATCAGCTTCTTCGCCGCCACGGGGCTATCGACGATATCGTGACCACCCACGGTCACCTTGCCGGAGGTCGGCGGGATGAACCCCGTGACCATCCGCATGGTTGTGGATTTGCCGGCACCGTTAGGCCCGAGAAACCCGAGAATCTCACCGCGTTCCACAGTGAACGACACGTCGTCCACCGCAGTTTTTGGTCCAAATTTTTTGACCAGATTTTCGACCTTAATCATGTCTTCTAAAGTTGCGAGCGCATAGGGACACCAGAATAAATGGGTTCCGTCAACGATTACAGGTGCGTTAGACTGATTTTTTTATAATCGTTCAATTTTTCTGAAAAAAATTGGCGGCCCGTGAATTCAGCCACGGAACGCCAATGTTTAAACGGCTTCGAGTCAGAGATCCGACTGCAGATAGGCAACGATATCGGCCAACATCTGCGCGTTCATTCCGAGCATGTCCGCAGAGAACATCAGTGACCGCTTCAGTTTCTTCACCTGCCTGATCTTCGAACGCGGGACGGTCTGAACCATGCCAGCCATGGATTTGATGATCACCGGATCCCCCTGAGCGATCACGATTCCGTGGACGATGGTGCCGTCTTTTGCGACCAGTTCACTGCTGTCGTAGCCGTGCGAAATATCAGCGGATGGATCGATCAATGAGCGCAGCAGCACCTCGCGGGTCTGCGTCTTGCCAAAACCGGTCAGTTCGGGACCGAAGTCAAATCCGTTCGCCCCGATGCGGTGGCAGGTGTAGCAGACCACGACCGTCTGCTTGCCTCGGGCAGCGTCACCCTTGAGTTTCAAGATCTCTTTGATCGGGGGCAGGTTTGACTTCATCTCGATGTCGGGCATGACGACGGGAGACACAGTGACATTGTCCGGATCGTAGAGCCCCTTGTCCTTGAGCGTCTTTTGCAGGCCAAACTGCTTCCACTCGTTGTTCATACGGTTGAACAACCACCACAGCGCGTCACTCTTGAACGGAAAACTCGGATCGGCGGCGAGTTCCACCATTGCCTGCACCGCCGTCTTGGATTTCACGAACGCCAGTCCGATCATCATTCGTTTGCGCTCCGCCAGACTCAGTTCACCGGATTGGGCGCGGGCCTTCATCGCGTTCACCGAAGCCGGCACCCCAAGTCGCCACGCCAGGTCGGCATACGAATCGCTCCACTTCACCGGATTGTCTCCGGCCACCTTGGCCAGCGCGGAGTAGAAGCCGTTTTCTTTGTTGGCAGCACCGGTACCGAGTGCTTCGAGATAGTGGCGATCCTTGCCATCATATCCTTTTGCAAGCGTGAGCAAGGTTGCCTTGGCCTGCTTCATCGGCACGTCGCGCAGTGCCAGGGCAGCATCCCGACGTATCGCCGGCGACTTGTCGTTCGCCATGCGACGAGCGAGGCGGGCGTTGTCTTCGCCGGCCCGACGCAAAGCCCGGAGAGCCGTGAGGCGATGTTGCTCATGCTTGCTACGCAACAGCTTGTAGACCTCTTTCTTGCCCTTCTCACCCAATTGGGCCATGAGCCAGATCGCCCGGGCAGCGATGTAGGGATTCTTGTCCTGCAGGATCTTTTTCACCTGCGGCAACACCTCGTCCCCCTGCGCCTTCAATTTCACGAAGCCGACGTGACGGGTATTCACGGACGGACTCTTCAGCGCCGCAATCTGGCCGGCAATTTTGCTGTAATCGATTTTTTCCGGACGCGATTTGAACCCCTTGGGGGCAATCCGATAGATCGTGCCGTGGGTGCCCTCATCCAAATCGTCATGTCCACCAACGCGGGCATCAAACCAGTCGGTCACATAAATCGCGCCGTCCGAACCCACGCAGACATCCGAGGGCCTAAAGAGGGTCGGCAATTCGCTGGTCACGCTGCTCTTGCCTCCGAGATAGTCCGAGCCCGCGAATTTGTGATCCTTGTTGGAGGTAAGAAAATCGAAGCGATCCAATTGAAACCCGGCAGCCTTCGGCTTCGGCTGATATCCGAACACCACATTGCGACCGGCTTCACAGCTCAGCAACAGGCCCTGCCAATTCTCGCCCAGCGCGCCATTCTCGTAGAAGGCCACGCCCGTCGGTGATCCGCCGCCATACACATCACCCGGAGGCATGGTCCCCGGATCTTCCTGACGCCACTCCGCAGTGGGTATCGATTGCCCTGGCCGCTGATCGGCACGCCAGCTGCGTTGACCGTCACGCGAGGCGAAGCCCGCGTTGCCGTATTCCATCACATAGGCCACGCGGCAGGCCGGCGGATCGTCATTGTCGTTCTGGAACACGTCGCCAAACGAAGTGACGGTCTGCTCGTAACTGTTCCTGAAATTGTAACCGATCACTTCGGTATTGCTCGTATCGGGATTCATTCGGGCCACGAAGCCACCGACGTAGACATGACCATCATCACTCTTCTTCCCGGCCATCGCCACATTGTCGAAGAGCTTCTCCTTGCCGCTCATCGAGCGAAAATTGTAAGGCCCGCCGATTCGGAATTCTTTGCCCGACTTGTCAGTGAAGTTTGCTCCGCAGTTTCCCGCGCTGAAATACCACTTGCCATCCGGCCCGGCATAAACCGAATGCAGGCTGTGATCGTGATTGCGTCCGTTGAAGCCCGTCAGGATCACTTCCCGCTTGTCTCCCTTGTCGAACTTCAGGTTGCGGTTCACATCCGTGTAGACAATCAGATCCGGCGTTTGCGAAACCACGACCTTGTTGTCAAAGACTGCCACCCCGAGTGGTGCCACCAGAAATTTTTCCTGCACAAAGGTCCAACTCTTGTCGGCCTTGCCGTCCTTGTCCGTATCCTCAATCACGACAATCCGATCCCCTTCGGCGCGGCGTCCCATGTGCTTCCGATAGTTCACCCCTTCGGCGACCCAGATGCGGCCGTCCTTGTCGATATCCAGATTCGTCGGATTCTGGAGCTGAGGCGATTGCGCCCAGACGGTGACTTCCAAACCGTCCGGCACCGCAAACATTTTTGCCGGAACCAGCGAAGGTTGCTGATCTGCGGCACTTAAAGGGAGGAGAGATGCAGCCAAGGCGGCGGCGCCAAGTGAACGAAGTTTACTGATCATATGTGACATTCGTGACGAGAAATCGGGAGCTTGGCTTCATTTGCAGTTTTGGCAAGACGAGGTGTAAGAAAGCTCCAAAACTCAAGCTCCAAAGAAAATCCATGCTTCAAATCCGATTATTCCCATCCTTACCTGCAGCGGCGGATTGGGGCTGGGAATTTGGAGCCTATTGGGAGCCTTAATTTTGAGGTTTGGAGTTGCCGCCGCTCCTACGCGATCACGTCGTGAACCACGTTGCCGTAGATGTCCGTAAGGCGGATATCGCGACCGGCGTGGCGGTAAGTGAGCCGCTTGTGATCCAGACCGAGCAGATGAAGTATGGTCGCATGGAGATCGTGGACATGAACCTTCTTCTCCACGGCTTCGAATCCGAACTCATCCGTGCTGCCATGCACATACCCGCGCTTCACGCCTCCGCCCGCGAGAATCATGTTGAATCCGTAATGATTGTGATCACGACCATCAATCGTGATGGGCGGAAAACCGGGGCGGGGAAGTTCCACCACCGGGGTGCGGCCGAACTCGCCGCCAATGATCACCAGTGTTTCGTCCAGCATTCCCCTCTGCTTCAGATCGTTCAGCAACGCCGCCACCGGGCGATCAATCGCCGTCGCGTGTCGTCGATGAAACGGCCCGATCTTTTCGTGGCTGTCCCACGGCTGACCGTGCCCCTGAAAGACCTGAACAAATCGCACACCCCGTTCCACCAGCCGACGCGCCATCAGCAATTGGCGACCCTGCACATTGTCCCCGTACATCTCCCGCACACTGGAAGGTTCCTGCGTGACGTCAAACGCGTCGGTCGCCTCCATTTGCATGCGATACGCGAGCTCAAAGGATTGGATCCGGGCCTCCAACTGCGGATCCCGATTCCGGGCCCGGCTGTGGCGCTGATTCATTTTCAGCAACAGATCCAATTGCGCCCGCTGATCTGCCAGCGAGAGCGAACCATGGCGAATGTGTTCGATCAGATCCTCCACCTTGGTCTTGCGGGTGTCGATATGGGTGCCCTGCAGAACGCCCGGCAGAAATGAACTCCGCCAGTTCAACCGCTCCATTACGGGAAGCCCCGGACAGATTGCGACGTAACCGGGCAGGTTTTGATTCTCGGAGCCCAGCCCGTAAGTAATCCACGATCCCATACTCGGACGAGAGAGCCGGGTAGCACCACAGTTCATCTGCAACATCGCCGGTTCATGGTTCGGCAGATCGGTATGCATCGACCGGATCATGGTCAGATCGTCCATGCACTGGGCGAGATGCGGGAAGATCTCGCTCACATCCATCCCGCTTTGCCCGTATTTCCCAAAGGTGAACGGGGATTTGAAAGCCGCTCCTGTCGGGCGCTCCGTCGCAAGCTTCACCGGTAGCTCCTTGCCGTGATACTTGGTCAGCAGCGGCTTGGGATCAAAGGTATCAATGTGAGAAGGCCCGCCGTTGAGGAAAACGTGAATGACGCGCTTGGCCCGGGCGGGAAAATGCGGCTTACGCGGAGCGAGCGGTGTCTGTCCACGAGCCCCTTCGGCATCCGCTCCCGTGAGCGCCAACCCCAGCGCACCAAAGCCCATGCCGACACGATTTACAAAATCGCGCCGCGTCACGGGGGGAATTTCAAAACTGGAACTCACGTGGCACTAGGGACGAAGACGTTCAAACAGAATTCATCAGGGCAAGGGTAACGTGCCTGATCCGCGCGAGCAACGCTGGCCCCGTTGGAAAAATTCCACTTCAGCCCGGTGAGCCCTCAAATTCCGACGTTTTCAATGCAGATGAAAATCTTGACCGGATACATCCTGACTCTACGGAGCGGCAGGCGGCACCGATTCGCTTGAATCGTCAACATTGATCAGTGCCCGGGCACATTCCAGATCGGACTGCAAAACGTACAGAATGAATCCGAGCGCCACAGTGGAGCGCGCGCCGATGTCTGGGTAAGTGAGTGTGCGAGGTCGGAGTTTGGAGAATAGCCAACGTCAGTCTCACGCAATCCAAGTGTCTCCCCCGATTTCCCGGCGCAATCACCGCCCACACGCGCCCCTGCCTTGACACGTTTTGGGCTTTGTCCCAGCCTACGCAACCAGCTCCTGACACCACACATGTTCAAGTTTCCCCTGCCACTCAAATCCTCGCTAGTCCTCCTCCTGATCGCTGGCGGGTGCGCTTCCTCCGGCCCTAAATCCGCGGTCAATCCCTACCGTTTCAGCGGTGGAGCAACAGCTGGAGAGGCCGGCTTCGTTTCACTGTTCGACGGACATTCTCTGAAGGGTTGGGAATTGCACGCCCAGCGCGGTGATGGCTACGGCGCGAAGGATGGAATTCTCTTTTGCACCGAAGGCGGCGGCGGCGCGCTTCTCACCAAGAAGCAATATGACGACTTCATATTCCGATTTGAGTTTCTGCTGCCGGAGAACGGCAACAATGGAGTGGCAATCCGCGCCCCTCGGCAGGGCAAGTCACTCGCCTACGAAGGGATGGAACTCCAGATCATCGACAACAATGGCCCCAAAAACGTCAATCGTATCCGGTCCACGCAGTATCACGGTTCGATCTACGATGTGATCCCTGCCCAACGCGGGGCGCTCCGTCCGGTCGGGGAATGGAATGAGCAGGAGGTAAGCGTACGCGGCCGCAAGGTGAAGGTCACCGTGAACGGAAAGACGATTCTCGATGCCGATCTCAATACGATCACCAGCCCGGCGGTGATGCAGAAGCATCCGGGCCTGTTCCGCGAACGTGGGCACGTTGGGTTCCTTGGCCACAAAGATTTCGTCCAGTTCCGTAACATTCGCATCCGTGAAATCCCCGTGGCCCGGGTGAACAACCGGGCACCGGCCGGATTCCAGCAACTGTTCAACGGCCGGAACCTTGAAAACTGGCATGGCGTCGTGAACCCCGAAGCACAGGTCATCGCGCCGGGTGAACGAGTTGCCAACGTGAACCAGCAGATCGCGGATGTGGAAATGAATTCACACTGGACAGTCAGCCAAGGAAACCTGACGCACGACGGTGTCGGCGGACACATCCTTCATGAAGCCGAGATTGGCAATGGAGAAATCAAAATCGACTACAAACTGGGTGGCAAATCCAGCAGCGGCGTGGTGGTGCGCGGTACCACCCAGGTCATCGTCCAGGATCGCGACTCGCCCGGGAACGAAACCCGGCAGGGATCCGGCGGCCTGCATGACGGACGTTTCCTTTACGAGGCCCCCAAAACGTATGCCGACCACTTCGTCGGCGATTGGAATCGCATCCACATCATTCTGGCTGGGAGCCGCGCACATGTGTTTGTGAACGATAAGCTCGTGGTCAAGAACGCGCGGCTGCGGGACCCCGATAACCCCGGAAAAACCTTTGTCAATCAGGGCGCGCTCGGCTTGATTGGCGGATCGGGCACGGTTCATTACCGCAGCATCCTGATGCGGGATCTCGGCGCCCCCGCTCCCCGAGATCCAATCGAGATCAATATCAATCGCCAGCCCGCGACGCCGCCACCCCCCCCCGTCGGCGCTCCGACGCCGAAGGCACCCGTTCAGCCCACTCCCAAACCGGACGCGGCACCGGGTCAGCTGAAATTGATTGAAACCCGTTGATCCGGACTTCCGTCCGATCAATCCGATGCGACAGCCGAAAGAGACAGCAATTCTGACTGTCGAATCCCCGACTCCGGAACCATGAAATGCTTCGTCACCGGGGGGTCCGGATTTGTGGGAGCCAACCTGGTCCACGAGCTCAACGCGCGGGGTCACGAGGTGGTTTGCCTGCTTCGCCCCAAAGCAGATCTGCGGGGATTGGAGGGCGCGGACTACCAGACCATCAAGGGCGATCTCTCAGACGAGGCGCTTTTGAAGGAGGCTATGGCAGGTTGCGATTGGTGCTTTCATGTCGCCGCCAGTTACCATCTGTGGCTGCCGGATTATGGGCCGATGTATGAGGCCAACGTTGAAGGCACGCGCCGGGTGTTGAACGCCGCCCACGCGGCGGGCTGTTCCCGCATCATTTACACCAGCACGGTCGGCTGCATCGGATTGCCGAAGATGGGATCCAAGATCATCACCCCCACGAACGAAGATGCGCCGGTGTCCGAGAAGCAGATGAGCAATCATTACAAGCTCTCAAAATGGAAGGCGGAGGTCGTCGCCCGCGAACTGGCAGACAAGGGGCTTCCGATCGTGATCGTGAACCCCAGTGCCCCGATCGGCCCGCGCGATGTCAAACCCACCCCCACGGGCAAGGTGATCGTCGATTTTCTGAACCGCGATATGCCGGCGTATCTCGATACGGGTCTGAACTGGGTGCATGTCCGGGACGTCGCCGCCGGACACGTCCTCGCCGCCGAGAACGGTCGGATCGGTGAGCGCTACATTCTTGGGAACTCGGAATCAAACTGGTCGATGAAGGAAGCTTTCGCCGTGCTCGAAGACCTGACCTCCGTGCGCGCGCCGCGGGTGAAAATCCCCTACTTCGTCGCCTGGTCTGCGGCCCAAGTGGACGAGACCCTTTCGAAGTTCACGAAGAAGGAACCCAAAGCCCCACTCGCCGGCGTGCGCATGGCGAAGTACAAGATGTTCTTCAATCCCCAGAAGGCGATCGACGAACTGGGGCTCCCCCAGACCCCGGCGCGCGAAGCGCTGGGCGAGGCGGTGGACTGGTTCAAATCCCACGGCTTCGTCCGTTCACACTGATCTCCAACATGGCGGCCACTTTCAAAGGCAATCTCAAACTCTCGGGCTTCTGCCTGCTCGCAATTCTGATTCTGGTCGTGATCCTCCAGAACACCCAACCGGTGGAAACCAAGGTGCTGCTGTGGGAATTCGCACTTCCCCGTGCCCTCCTGCTGCTCGCAACGGTGGGTATGGGATTCGGCGGCGGCTACCTCTTTGCGGTGCTGCGCCGCAAACGAAAAACCCGGGTGGAAGTCACCGCGCCAGAGCGTTCCTCTCCGGAAACGCGGTAACATCCACACGGCTCCTTGGAATTCGGCAACTTCGTTGCTACGTTGAGATCCATGGAATGCGCCTCATCGCTGTTTCTAAACTCTGGACCGCTGCTCGCGGCGACGGGCATTCCGTTGAACTGGTTTGATGCCGTCATCCTGGGTGCGCTGGGGTATGGCTACCATCTGGGCAAAACCAACGGCGCGGCGGAAGAACATCTGCCCGCGATGAAATGGTTGCTGATCGTAACTCTGGGCGGATTCGGCGCCGGACCTCTGGGGGGGCTGTTTTCCGGCATTGGATTGGGCAAATACTGGGGACAAATGTTCGCCTACCTGTTCCTCGGATTTCTGGTGTTCCTCTTTTTCAAATTTATGGACAGCCGTGGCCAATCGAAGCTCAAGGATTCTGAGTGGTTTGGGCGCATGGAGTACCCTTTAGGAATTTTCCTCGGCATGTTGAAGCACCTCTGTATCGTCGTTTTTTTTATGGCACTGGTGAACAGCAAATCGGTTACTGCTGCCCTAGTGGCCGCTTCGCGCGAAAATCAGATCAAGGAGTTTGGCTCGGAAATTTTCCCGACCTTTCCGGGGATCAATCATGGGATGTTCGTCAATTCCTTCACCGGACCATATCTGAGGAAAGGGCTGAAGTGGATTCTGCTCGATCCGGTCGGTCCCGAATTACAGGCCCGCACCACTTTCTAAGTGTCCATCAACATGGCCGGCCTCATCACTGAAGACACCAAGGAGCAGATTCGCGCAGCCAGTCCGATCCAGGATGTCATTGCCTCCTATATCGGCCCGCTGAAGCAGGCCGGGATCAACCTCTTGGCGCTCTGTCCGTTCCATAAGGAGAAGACGCCCAGTTTCAACGTCAATCCCGGGCGACAGTCCTTCCATTGTTTCGGCTGCGACGCGGGCGGAGACGTCTTCGGCTTCGTGATGCAGTACGAAAACGTCACGTTCATGGAAGCGCTCAAACGCCTGGCCGAACGGGCGAGCATTCCCATCGAACTCGACAACGATCCCGAGGCCGGAAAGCGGCGACATCTCAAGGAGATACTTTTTGAGATGCACGAGAAGCTGACGCTTCATTGGCAAACTGCGCTGAAGGATCTTCCAGCCGGTCAGATCGCCCGCGACTACCTCGCCCGGCGCGGCGTCGCCGAGGAAGCCGTCGAGCGGTTCCGACTCGGCTTCGCTCCCAACGAATGGGACGACACGGTGAAATGGGCCAACGCGAACAAATACGATCTGGAGTTGGTGACCAAGGGCGGGCTCGTTGTCAAAAAGGAGGAAACCAATCGCTTCTACGATCGATTTCGCGGTCGGCTGATGTTCCCGATCGCAGACGAGCAAGGACGCGTGATCGGCTTCAGCGGACGGATTTTGAACGACGAGGACAAGGCGGCAAAGTACGTCAATTCACCCGAGACGCCGCTCTTCTCCAAAGGACGCGTCATTTACGGAATGGACAAGGCTCGGCGACCGATTGCCGATGCGGGAGCAGCCATCGTCTGCGAAGGTCAACTGGACCTGATCCGTTGTCATGTCTCCGGCATTGAAAATGTCGTCGCCCCGCAAGGCACGGCCCTGACGAGCGATCAGGGGCGGATCATAAAGCGCTACGCCGATGAGGTCGTGATGTGCTTCGATTCAGATCAGGCGGGCCAGAAGGCGGCGGTTCGTTCACTCGAAGCGCTCACTCCAGTCGGGCTGTCCGTGCGGGTCCTGTCACTCCCGGCCCCACATGACCCTGACAGTTTCATCCGCGAGTTTGGCCCGGAAGCGTTTCGACAAAGGGCGACCGAGGCCAAGGAATACTTTGAGTTCTATCTGGATCGTCTCTGCGACGCGAACAATCCCGGCACCGACCGGGGGCGTAAGGTAGTTTTAAAGGAAATGGCCCTGGCCTTGGCCAAAACCAACGATGCCGTGTTGACCGACACGTGGATGCGTAAGGTGGCCGCCCGGTTCGGAGTGTCGATCGAGGCGGTTAAGTCTGAATCGCGTAAAGTTCGGCAAAGCCAGTATCCGCAGCGCGTATATGACTCCGAACCTGAATTCGACAGCGAACCGATCCAGATCGAGCCACCGTCGATGTTGGAGGAGCATCTCTTGCGATTGTTCTTCCAGATGTCCCCGACGGACCCAGAACTCGTCCAATCCATCAATCTCGACTGGATCCATCACGGATCCGTGCGCGCGATTCTCGACCAGCACCTCCGGCAGATGCGCGAAGGAACCTGGGACGGGACCACGCCACTGTACACTTACTTCGAGGAGGACCCGTTTTCCAGGTCGCTGATCTCGCGACTGATCGCCGAGGCCCAGAAACTGCCCCATCCAACGCAGCAGTTCTGGGACGTGCTGAACCGTCTCCGCCGCCAGAACATCGATCGAGACCTGAGTGGAATCAATCAACGCATGCGTAACCCAGCGACAACCGACGAGGAACAGGTATCGCTGTTGATTGAGCGAGAAGAACTTCGCCAGAGCAAAGCAGAACGAATCGAAGCCGACTGAGTGATCAGAGGGTATGCCCCAAGGCGGCGAGCGAACACGTGGGTTCACCGGCAATGGTGGCACCGGGCGAGTAGGAACCGTATCCGGGGCATGATGGCAGGACGCTCCCTTTAAAATGGCTCAGCAGGGTCGAATCGTTCAGCAGATAGGAACCGCTCCCAAGTTTCTGATTTTCGAACGCCCACTGTTGCGTGAGCCGATCGATCGTTCGGAGATTGTTGATACAGACGTTTTTCTGGGTCTGATTCCGAGAGCGCACGTAATTGGGAATCGAAACCAGCGCAACAATCCCGATGATTGCCATCACAATCATGATCTCGATCAGCGTGAAGCCAGCGCGAGGCATTTGAGATTTGACTGATTTCAACATGGCGAATTCTCCGAACACTACCCGATAAACAAAAAGGCCCGGAGCGCAAGCTCCGGGCTGTAGGGATAGGCAATTTACAGCGTATGACCCTCAGTGGAGAGGCTACAGGTCGGAGACGCCGAGACGGTCGCACCAGGGCTGTAGGTTCCAGATCCTGGGCATTCCGGGAGACGGCTACCCTTGAGATAGTCCAAGAGGCCCGCACTTGCGAAGGTGTAAGTGCTGGCTGCGGTCTTCTTTCCTTCGAGGGCCCACTGTTGAACTGCACCGTCTACCTGCTTCAGGTTGGCGATACAGGAGTTCTTCTGGGCGGTTGCACGCGCTTTCACAAAGTTCGGAATAGCGATCGCTGCAAGGAGGCCGATGATGGCCACAACGATCATGATTTCGACGAGGGTGAAGCCGCTCTTGGCATTTGTTTGGATTTTCATGTTTTTTACTTTCTGATGTGCGCGGCGTGGACACTGCAGAAGGCGGGTTTATTTATTATTGCTGTTGCGTCCACAATTGCCTTCTGCAACCGAACAAGAACAGACATAGCAGCGCTGATACCAATGTCAATTTTGAAACAATTTCCCCGAGCGGTTAATTCATAATTAACGGTAACGTTTGGATTAAATCGCGTATTTCACGTCATTTTAAAGCCCATATCTCGACAGGCTTACTACTGCATAAATCGATATTTATTATTTAACCTTACCAAACCATCCGGAAACCCGTCGCTTTGACGTCCCTTTTTTGGTCTGCCTTGCATTCTCACAAATTGGAACAGTGCCTTCCCGCAGCGATGCTTTTTTGTTGCGCGCCCTCCCCTCAGCCGTGGATAAACCGCAGCGACAGCTCCCATAACTCACTGTCAATCAATCACATGCAAATAGAATTCCTCACCCAGAACGAATCTCCCGACGCCCTCGCCCCTGAAGCCGGACAGACCGTCTCCGTGCACTACACAGGCTGGCTGACGGACGGAACCAAGTTCGACAGTTCGGTGGATCGGGGTGAGCCCTTCCAATTCGGCCTCGGGCAAGGCCAGGTAATCAAGGGTTGGGACGAAGGCGTCGCACAAATGAAGGTGGGTGACAAAGCGAAACTCACCATCCCACCAGAGAAAGCCTATGGTGCAGCCGGCTTTCCCGGTGCGATCCCACCAAACTCAACCTTGGTGTTCGATGTCGAGCTGCTGGGTATCAGCTGACATCGGGTCGTCAGCTCCTTCCTGGGGAATCAGTTCGACCGCAGTTGAAAGGCGGATGACGGCTTTTCCCGCTGGGACCCTCTGCTACACTGCCGGGAGTTCAGTATGATCAAGTCCACCACTCTCCGTCTCGCGGTTGTCTGCTCAACGTTGTTGGCAGTTCAAATACTCTCGGCTGCCCAGCCGAATATCGTATTTCTATTTGCGGATGACATGCGGCCGGACGCCATCGGTGCCCTGGGTCATCCGGTGATCAAGACTCCGAACCTCGACGCCATGGTCAGGAACGGAACCACCTTCACCCGGGCGATTACCGCCTACCCCATCTGTCACGTGAGCCGTTCGGAGATCTTCAGCGGTCGCTCCGCGTTTCGTTCCGGCTACTACTATCGCGGAAGGGATTACGAGAAGGACGTGAAACTTTGGCCCGAGGCCATGAAGGCGGCCGGATATCGGACCTGGTATGTCGGCAAATGGCACTCTCCCCGGGACGCGTGGAAAACCGGATTTGAGGAAACCCGCGGCCTCTATTCAGGTGGCGGTGGAGGCACCGCCGCGCGAGTGACGCAGTATGACACGAAGGGACGCGCAGTCACCGGTTACCGCGGCTGGACTTTCAAGACCGACCAGAACAAATCTGAACCCGAAAAAGGAATCGGCCTGACACCTGACATCAGCGCGCGTTTCGCCGACGCGGCGATTGAACTGATTGATCGCAAACCGGATCGGCCGTTCTTTCTGCAGGTTAATTTCACCGCGCCCCACGACCCGTTGCTGCAACCGCCCGGACACCGCTACGATCCGACGACCATTCCGCTGCCTGCGAACTACAAACCCCAGCACCCGTTCGATCATGGCAACTTCAGTGGCCGGGACGAACGGCTGTTACCCTGGCCGCGAACCAAGCAGGATATCCGCGCCGACCTGGCGGTTTACTACGCGATCATTTCTCACATGGATGAACAGATCGGCCGCATCATCTCCGCGCTGAAACGAAACGGCCAATGGAGCAACACGGTCGTGATCTTCTCCGCCGATCACGGACTCGCGGTGGGGAGTCATGGCTTGATGGGCAAACAGAACCAGTATGAACACAGCATCGGCGTACCGCTGCTTTTTGCCGGTGGTGGAATCCCGAAAGGACAGCAGATTGACGCTCCCTGCTATCTGCGCGACCTCTACCCGACCGCCTGTGAGATGGCGGGAATACCGATTCCAAAATCCGTGCAGTCGAAGAGTCTCGCCGGATTGTTCAGCCAACCTGCTGCGCGCCCGCATGATTTCGTGGTCGGCTACTTCTCGAACACCCAGCGGATGATCCGCAAGGACGAGTGGAAGCTGATCTGGTATCCGCACCTCGCCCGCTACCAGCTCTTCGATTTGAAAAACGACCCCTACGAATTGAAGAACCTCTTCGCGAATGCAGCACACACCAAACACGCCAGCGATCTCCGCCACGCACTGGACAACTGGCTGCGTGAACACCGCGATCCCCTTTTCGACAAATGAAGATTGTTGTTCTCGATGGTCACACCCTCAATCCCGGCGACCTCAGCTGGGAGCATCTGGAAGCCCTTGGTGATTGCGTTGTCCACGACCGCAGCACGCCGGCCGAAACGCTTGAACGCGCTGCCGAGGCGACCGCAGTCATCACGAACAAGGCACCACTCACCGGCAAATTGATCGCGGCGTTGCCATCCCTGAAATACATCGGCGTCACTGCCACCGGCTTCAACGTCGTCGACGTTTCAGCCGCCCAAACACACGGGATCACCGTCACCAATGTGCCCGCCTACGGCACACGATCCGTGGCTCAACACGCGATCGCGCTGCTCCTTGAGCTGACCAACCACGTGGGACGCAATGCGGTCGCAGTTAGCAATGGTGCCTGGGTCAATGCCCGCGACTGGTGTTTCAGCGAGGCGGGGATCACCGAACTCGATCAGTTGACTCTGGGAATCGTCGGTTGGGGCCGCATCGGTGAGGCAACCGCAGAAATCGCCCGCGCGCTCGGCATGGAGATTCTCGCCAGCAGCCGAACACCTCGTGATTCCGAAGAAGCGGTTGAATTCGTGTCCGTTGACGAGCTGTTCCGCCGTAGCGATATCATCAGCCTTCACTGTCCCCTCACGGCCGAGACTGAAGGTTTGGTCGACGCCGAACGCCTCCGGCTGATGAAGCGGACTGCCCGACTCATCAACACCAGCCGCGGGCAATTGATCGATGAAGCAGCATTGGCCGCCGCGCTGAATGAGGATCGCATCGCCGGTGCCGGCTTGGATGTACTCTCCTCCGAACCCCCGGCCGCAGCAAACCCGTTGTTGTCAGCGAAGAACTGCCTGATCACCGCGCATAACGCCTGGGCATCCCGCGCCGCCCGACAACGTCTGCTGAATGTGAGCGCGGAAAATCTCCGCGCATTTCAATCAGGCACGCCGCAGAACGTCGTTTCCTGAACCGGCTCCGGATCAACGCGGTCCAGTCAGAGAAACTGACCCTGCCGCGGTTTGTGGCCCGCCAAATCAAGACGCTTGTATGCCATTTCGGTCACGATCCGACCTTGCGGGGTACGATTCAGATAACCCTCCATAATCAGATACGGTTCGTACACTTCCTCAATGGTGTCTCGCTCCTCACCAACTGCCACCGCCAGCGATCCCACCCCCACCGGTCCACCCGCAAACTTGACGATGATCGTTTCCAGAATGCGCTTGTCCATCTCATCCAGGCCATGCGCATCGATCTCCAACATTTTCAGCGCCCGGTCGGCCGTCTCGCGGTTGATGCTGCCGTCGCCTTTCACCTGCGCATAATCGCGAACCCGCCGGAGCAGGTTGTTGGCGATTCGTGGCGTGCCTCGACTGCGATTGGCAATCTCCTGGGCACCCGTCGCGTCAATCCAGACATCCAGCAGTCGGGCGGCGCGTTCGATGATGTCCTGGAGATCCTTCGCCTCGTAATAGTCCAGCCGCTCACGGATTCCGAAACGCGTGAGCATCGGAGAAGTCAAAAGCCCGCACCGGGTGGTCGCGCCGATCAAGGTAAAATGCGGCAGATTCAGCCGCACACTCCGCGCGTTCGGACCCTGATCGATGATGATGTCCAACTTGAAATCCTCCATCGCCGGATAGAGATATTCTTCGATCGTCTTCTGAAGGCGGTGGATTTCATCGATGAACAGGACATCGCCCTCTTCCAGATTGGTCAATAATCCAGCAAGGTCCCCAGCCTTCTCGATGGTTGGGCCGCTGGTCGCCTTCATATTCGACCCCATCGCCTGCGCGATGATGTTTGCCAAGGTCGTCTTACCCAATCCCGGCGGACCGCTGAGCAGAATGTGATCGATGGCATCCCCCCGTTGCCGGGCGGCTTCCACCCCGATCTGAAGACGTTCCTTCACCTTGGGTTGCCCGGTAAAGTCGTCGAATATCTGGGGGCGCAAAGTGACCTCAAAAGCCTTGTCAGGCTCGGTCAATTCTTCGGAGATCACTCGCTCAGACATCGCGGCTGAGCATGAGTGACTGCTGGGAGAGCGGCAAGTCCACAAGTCCGTTTCGCACCGGAGATCCAACGCCGCCGTAAACCTGAGCGGGGAAGTTTCTGACTTCCGCAGGCAGCGCACTCACAGCTTCACCCATTCGCGGGATTTGGCACTCCGCTCCACTGCCTCAAGCACCCGCTCATTCTTCAAACCGTCTTCGAAAGTCGGATGAACACTCTTCCCACTGGCCACGGCACGAACAAAATCCGCGATCGTGTGGACGAAGGTGTGCTCGTAGCCAATGATATGTCCGGGCGGCCACCAGTTGCCGACGTAGTCGTGCTCCATCCGGTCAGTGACGATGATATCACTGAACCCGCGACGATGCGCCGCGTCGTCCGTGCTGAAGAACTTCAACCGGTTCATGTCCTCAAAATCAAAGAACAGGCTCCCCTTCTCACCATTGATCTCAAATGTGATGTTGTTCTTGCGGCCACAGGCAAAGCGGGTGGCTTCCAAATTGGCGATCGCCCCGTTCTTGAACCTGCCAATCCAGCTCACGGCATCATCCACGGTGACCCTTCCCGTCTTGCCGTTCTTCTGCGCCTGAGGCGGCGCAGTGCCCTCCTCCCACAACGGTCGGGTCTTGGTAAACGTCTCCATCAGACCACAAACCTCCTTCAGTTCCCCGACGAGATAACGTCCCAGATCGATGATATGCGCATCGATGTCGCCGTGTGTTCCCGACCCGGCGATCTTCTTCTGCAAACGCCAAACCAAAGGAAACGACGAGTTCGCCAACCATTCCTGGGCATAGCGGGCACGAAAATGATAGATGCGATCGCCGAGTTCCCCGTTCTCGATCATTCGCTTGGCCAGCGCCACCGCCGGAATACGCCGGTAGTTGTGACAGACCATATTGACGACCCTCGCCTTTTTTACTGCCGCCACCATCGTCGAAGCTTCCTCCACACCCCGCGCGAGCGGTTTCTCACAAAGGATCGCCTTGCCCGCCTCGGCCGCCGCGATCGCGATTTCCGCATGAGTGTCGTTAGGCGTGTTGATGTCGATCACGTCGATCTCAGGGTCTTCCACCACCTTCCGCCAATCCGTCTCCGCCCGCTGCCAGCCAAAGTTTTTCCGCGCGTTCTCAACCGCCTCCGCATTACGACCGCAGATCGTCGCCAGCTCAACCTGCGCCGGCAAATCAGGAAAAAAGCGATTTGCCTGCCGCCACGCGTTCGAATGGGCCTTGCCCATGAACTTGTAGCCGATCATCCCCACGCGAAGTGTCTCTGCCATGCGCCGATGTAAGGGACAACCCCACCGTAATCCAAACCAAAATTGGGTTAACGTCGGCAGCAAATGGCAAATCACCCCCGCAAAACCAGGCATCAGTGTAAAAATCTGGTGAGGAAAAGCCGTTCGGCCTTGAATGCCGCTCCGGCTTCGTTACAGTCCGCCAACAAGTCCTGATGAAACTCCTCTCGCCGTGAAAGTATTCAGCGGAAGCTCCAACGAAATCCTCGCAAAGAAGATTTGCGATTCCATCAATATCCCGTTGGGAGACGCTTCTGTCGAAGCCTTCCCAAACGGTGAAACCTCGGTTCGCATCAACGAAAATGTCCGGGGTGAAGATGTCTATCTCGTGCAATCTACCTGCCCACCGGCGAATCATCACCTGATGGAGATGTTTATCATGATGGACGCATTTATGCGGGCCAGCGCGAGTCGGATCACGGCGGTCATGCCCTTTTACGGATACGCCCGGCAAGATCGGAAGGATCAGCCTCGCGTGCCGATCACCGCCAAACTGGTAGCCAACCTGCTCGTCGCCTCAGGAGCGTCGCGCGTACTCACGCTGGACCTCCACGCCCAGCAAATTCAAGGGTTTTTCGATATCCCGGTCGACCATCTCTACGCTTCACCCGTTACTTTCCAATATCTTCAGAAGAAGAACATACCTGACCTGGTCGTTGTAAGCCCGGACGTGGGGGGCCTGAAGATGGCCAATGCCTACGCCAACATGCTCGGAGCCGATCTCGCGATCGTCGCCAAGCGCCGCACGAGCGCCACCCAAGTCGAAGCCGACGCCATCATGGGAGATATCAAGGGAAAGAATGCCCTGATTGTTGACGATTTGACCGAAACCGCCGGCACAGTGTGCCAGGCAGCTCGCTTGTTGAAGGAAAACGGTGCCAAAAAGATTTACGCCTGCATTTCGCACACTTTGCCGAACGATCTTGGAATTCAGAGGCTGAAGGAATCTGCACTTGACGAGCTGATAACAACTGATACGGTCCCGCGCCCTTCGATGGATGGTGTAAATATTACCACATTGTCAGTCGCAGGGCTGCTTGGTGAAGCCATCAAGCGGATTCATAATAATTCATCAGTTAACAAACTGTTTGAATTTAAGGGCGGACGAACGAGCTAGGCCTCCGGCCCGGCGAAGCGTCCGAAGTAGAATTTAAGCGAATGAAATCAGCAAAACTGTCAGTCAAGCCACGGTCGGCTACCCGCCGCGCCGCCGCCAAGAAACTCCGCAGCGAAGGTCGCGCGCCGGCCGTCATTTACGGCAAGATTGCCGCTCCCCAGCCTCTGGATCTGGATGCCAAGGAATTCGGTGCCCTCCTCACCCATGCCGGCACTGACAACTTCCTCCTCAATCTGAACGTCGACGGCGACGAGCGTCCGCAGCGTTTCGCGTTGGTGAAGGAAATTCAGCGCCACCCATTGAGCGGTCTGATCCTGCACATCGATTTCCACGAGATCAGCCACGACGAAGAGATCGAGGCCCAGGTGCCAATCGTCGTCATCGGCGATGCTTACGGCGTGAAAACAGACGGCGGACTGCTGGAGACGGTGATGCACGAAGTCACCGCTCGCTGCCTTCCTGACAAATTGCCTTCGGCCATCGAAATCGATGTAACCGAACTTCGCGCCGGCCAAACAATCCATGTATCCGATGTGCAATGCCCTGAAGGGGTGACACTTTCCAACGAACCCACCTTGGCAGTTCTCCACATCGTGGAAGCCAAGGTCATCGACGAAACGCCGGAAGAAGCTGCCAAGGCCGCGAAGGCCGCCGAACCAGCAGCGCCGCCGACACCTTAAGCAACGGCCGTCCGGGTCACACCTTGCGTTGCCGTGGATTCCAATTGGCTGCTAGTCGGATTAGGAAATCCCGGCCGTGAATACGAGAACACCCGACACAACGCGGGCTTTCTCCTGCTGGAACAACTCGCCACCCGATGGCGGGGTAACTGGCAGAAGGAAAAGAAGTTCAAGTCACTCGTGACACGGGCTTCAGTTGATGGCCAAAGTCTGATTTTGGCGAAACCGCAGACGTTCATGAATTTGAGTGGACAGGCGGTCGGGCCACTGGCCCGATTTTACCGGGTGCCACCGGAACAGGTTCTGGTGGCGGTGGATGATGCAGATTTGCCGTTGGGAAAAGTCCGGCTTCGGCCAGATGGAAGCAGCGGCGGGCATCACGGATTGGATTCCGTGGAGCAGCATCTGGGAACCCGCAAGTGGCCCCGGTTGCGACTGGGAATTGGCCGGGACGACCCGGAGAAGCGGGAAATTGCCGGGCATGTGCTCGGTAAATTTGCCGCCGAAGAAATGGAAACGTTCGCGGCGGTCCTGGATCACGCGACGGCGCAGGTCGAGTGTTGGCTGAAAGACGGCACCGAACGCGCAATGAACAGATTTAACGGCCCGATAAAGGGCCCGAACGAAAAAACAGAATAATGAAACGCTACGAAGGATTGTTCATCCTCAATACGGCAGGCCAGGAAGACCAGATTCAAACTCTGGTCGATCGGCTCAGCGACGACATCAAATCCGCAGGCGGCAACATCGAGACGGTCCAGAAGATGGACAAGCGTCAGTTCGTGCGCGTCGCCAACAACAAGTACGCCGACGGATTTTACGTGAACGTCATTTTTGAAGCGGAAGCCAGCATCAATAAGGCGCTCGAGACAAAATACGAACTGGAAGAGTGGATGTTCCGGATGCTGATCACCCATGCACCCAACGCTGCCGCGCCGAAAGCTGCCGCGGCTTGACCGCAGGGCGACGTCGGCGTTGAATCAACGAACCGAAAAAAGCCCGGCGATCCTAATTGATTCAACCGCAACGAAAGAATTTTTATGGCAAGTTTCAACAAAGTCATCCTGATGGGCAACCTGACGCGCGATCCCGAATTGCGCTACACGCCCAAAGGCACCGCCATCGCCAAATTTGGACTCGCTGTGAATCGCAAGTGGCGCAACGACGCCGGCGAGACCCAGGAAGAAGTTACCTTTGTTGATGTCGACGTGTTTGGCCGCAGCGCCGAGAACGTCGGCCAATACCTGCGCAAAGGGCGTCCCGCCTTGGTGGAAGGACGTCTGAAGCTCGACCAATGGGACGACCGCAGCACGGGTCAGAAACGCAGCCGACTCGGTGTGGTTGCCGAAACAGTCCAGTTCCTCGGTGGCCGTGACGACGCTCAAGGCGGCGGCGGCGATGGAGGCAATCAGGGCGGTGGAGGCGGCGGCTACCAGCAGGCGACTCAAGGTGGAGGAGCCCCTCCGCAAGGCAGTCAGGGCGGCGGGTATTCCGATACCCCACCGCAACGACCCAGTTCTCCGCGACCGACTCCCCCACCTCAGGACGACATGCCGCCCCCCGAAGACGACGACGTCCCGTTCTGATCTGAAACAATACAAATTTCAACCGCTTACCCCGTTTAGTTATGGCAAAGACAGACATCATTCTCATCAAACCAGTTGAACACCTCGGCTCCGAATCTGACGAAGTCAGTGTTGCGGCCGGCTACGCCCGCAACTACCTGATTCCCGAAGGCCTCGCGATCCCCGTGACCTCCGCCAATAAGCGCCGTCTCGACGCGCTGGCGAAGCGCCGCGACAAGCGTGAAGCCGACGAACTGCAGCACGCCAAGGATCTCGAAAGCAGCTTCAAGTCGCTCCAGCTCTACATCAACGTCCGCAGTGGCGATGATGGCAAACTGTTCGGTGCCGTCACGAATTCCAACATTTGTGAAGAACTCAAGAACCAGTTCGACATCGATCTCGACCGCCGCAAGATTCATCTTCCCGAGCCCATCAAACTCATCGGTGACTACACCGTCGAGATGAACCTGCACGCCGACGTGCACGGCAAGTTGAAGGTCAGCGTGAAGAGCACGAACCCCAACGCCAAGCTTCCTGAGAAGAAGAAGGAACCCGAAGTGAGAGCTGCACCGGTAGCGAAAGCCGCTCCGGCAGCGAAACCCGCACCGGAACCTGAAGCCGCACCGGAACCAGATGCCGCACCCGAAGCTGAAGCGAAATCCTGATTTCGATTTCCATCCTTCGAAACAAATTCAAGCGGGCCTCACGGTCCGCTTTTTTTGTACCCGCGAATAAACTGAGCAGGCCTGAAGGGTCGGTTCTATGTCAGCCCAGGCCACCGGCCTGAGTTTCGTGAATAGAATCAAAGAGCGCTTAGCCGTCGGGTAGCGGAAATCGTAATATTTTCGGCGACTTCTGTTGAGAGGGTGCACGGTCGTGCTTTGGTCCCATTCACATTGCCAAGCCCAACGTGCACCCGCGAAGAGACTGCGCCTACGAAAACTCTTACGAGTTCCGCTACTTGGCACTTGGCCAATGGTGAGTTCCACCAAGGTGTGCGCAAATCTCAGGCAGCGCAGCCGTATCTATTCTTCCAGTCATCACAAATCAGGGTCTCACCTCTCTGGCACCCGATTGATCGTCAGATACATCTCTTCCTTGAAGGTTTCCCCTTTTGCCGTCTTCAGCGACAGCTTTGCATGAATCTGATTCACCGGTTGGATTCCAGGAATTTCAAGGAACACGCCTTGACCATCCTTGCTCAGGGTCACCCGCGAAATATCCACAGTGTCGTGTCCTTTTGTGGACGGATTCTTGACTGACCATTGCGCTGAACCATAGCTGGCCTGCCATTTGTAATTCCACTGCTCCAGTTCGTAGGACTTAGGATTGGTAGCGATTCGCGGATCCAGTTTGAAGTTGAAACTCAGTTCCAGACCGAGCGGACGAACCCGCATTCCGGTGATCACGTTCACGTCGCGCCCCGTGAACCGCACGCGTTGAATACCACCATCACCCAAGCCCGGACGGCCACCGCCGTTCCACCCGTTGAGTCCGACCGCATAGACCTGTCCGTCCTTGGGATTCACTCGCGCGCGATGAATACCCGTCTGAAAATCCAACGGCAACCTTACGATCGCCGATTGCGCGACATCGCCAAAATCCTGAATCATGAAATAGAACATCCACCCTTTGCCAAAACTGGTGTGAAGCAGCCGTCCCGACAACGGTCCCCAACGTTCGTCATCCACCCACAGCTGTCCGCCGCTGGAATTATCGAACTCCTGCGGCATCCAGATGATCGGCTGATCGAAAGTCTTCGGAGGAATCACTTTCTTGTGATCAATCTGGCCGCCATCCGGAGCCCAACCGCCGGGCCGCGCATGCGTCTGTACGTAGCCATAAAACCCACCTGGTCGCGTCAGGCTCACCTTGGACGCCGGCATCCAGCTTCCCTGATTGTCACTGACAGTGGGAAACCCCTCTGGCGTCATTCCCATCCCGTTCGGAGTGCGAAACCCCGTGCAGTAGACTTCACGTTTCTTACCATCGGGCGAAACCTTGATGATCGCTCCCGGCAGCGCGTGATCGGTGTATTGTCCGGCTTTGGCGTAATAGAAATTCCCGGCGGGATCAGTCTGGAGGTCGAAGTTGAACGCGTGGAAAAAGAACGACACATCGGTATCCGCACTGAAGCTTTCGTAAAAATCAGCTTCGCCATCGTTGTTCAGATCATGCAACCGGGTCAGCCGATCCTTGCACGTGACGTAGATCTTGCCGTCCACCACGCGCACGCCGAAGGGTTCGTAGAGTCCCGCCGCAAAACGCTTCCATTTCAGCGAATCCAGATTCTTGTCGATCCCGGAGACAATCCAGACATCACCGCCATGCGTGGTCAGCACCATTCGTCCATCCTCGAAGAAATCCAGCGCCGCAGTTCGGAACCAGCTGTTCCAGGGATTCGACTCGGGAATCTTCAGTGTATCCAACGTGTAAGCCGACGCCTCCGATCCAAGTTCACCATCCGTCTCCAAAACCTCCGGCCAACGCAACGGCCCGCCTTTCGTCAATGACGCCAGCTGATTGGCGACCGGACTATCCTTTCGATGTCGCGCCAGACCGGCGAAGGATTGCAAAGCGGGTTCACCCGTTCCGGCGAAACGGAGCACATCGATCTTCGTCGTCTCACCGGAGGCGGGAATATCCAGAATGAGTCGATAGCGGGAATCCACGTGCCAAGACAGCCCGGCATTGTCACCGACCACCGAGGCGGCAACGAAGCGCCCAGGCTTGCTTCCGAGAAGTTCACCCACCGCGAGCACATTGCCGGGCACGCGCCGTTCATTGCCGTCCCAGGAATGGACGGGAGCGTCCAACTGACTCACTCCGGCAAAATTATCTTCCGCCAAAACTCCGCGGCCGATGCAGAGACGCAGGGCCTTGCCAGGACTGATCTCAAGCGAGTGAATCAGCGCGGGAAATCCCGGTTGCTTCTGCGGGGATTCGAGCACGCGCCGACCGTCGATTGAGTAGGAGAGGATCGCCTTGGAGCCATTGAGATAACGACCGTGATATTCCATCCACCCTCCCGGCAACGGCCCGCGCGGAAGAAGATTATTGGTCGGATAATCAAGTGACCCGTCATGCCCCCAGGCCCAGTGTCGCAAACCCTCGTTGACCTTTCCGCCGGGCCGCGGAACGCCTTCACCCCGCAGCTTCATGTGTTGGGTATCATCCACGTTAAGAAACCCGCCATCCCACACGGACAGCAGATTCATTGTGTGGAGGTCATACGCAACACTCGTGTTTCCACCGAGCGCGAGCGTGAGTGCGCTTTCTGCGGTCCGTTCGAACTGAGACGCCAGAGCGGGTCCAAAGTCCCGCACCATCTGCGTGCGACCGGCCCCCAGATCGGCCGAGATCTTGCGGGGAAGATTGGCGAGATATTCTGGCGTCAGCGGTTTGTAAGCCGGATGCATTGGCTTCATGAAACGCTCGCGGATGAAATGAATCACGTCGTAGCGCTCCTGTTCCGTCATCCAGGTCTGCGCGGCCATATTCCCGTTCCCGTGCGTAAGCGTGCGATACAGCGAATACGGGTCGGTGCCAAACTTGAGATCCCCTTTCCCAAACGCCCGCGAGATCGGCAACGAGGGCGTAATGCCATCCTTGCCGTGGCAGTTCACACAAAGTCCCTCATAGATCCGCTGGCCGTTGGCAAAATTGTCTTTCCCCATGCCCTTGAGAACCTCCGCGTGGGCCACGGTACCCAGCGGACGAATCCAGATATTTCGGAATCGCGCACCGCTGTTTCCCGCGGTCAGTCGAATCGGTCCGTTCACGCCTTCAAGCGATGCGAATTCCAGATTTGCCCGCGAATCATCCGCCGGCAGATCATCCGTTTCCCAGGAAAACTCCGGAGCCTTGCCAGGTAACATACCCGTATTGCCCAGCTTTTCGGCCTCATTGGAGCCGACACTGCGATTGTAGACACGGACCTCGGCGATCAACCCACGGAAGTCGAAACCAAAATTGGGACTGGCTGCTCCCACCTTGAGCCGATGCGTATCGACGTCCGGTTCCCCAAAATCCCGTTGCTTGGCCTCTTGGATTCCGTCCACGTAAATCTCCGTGTTCCGGGCACGTTTGACGATCACGACGGAATGCCATTGTCCATCGGCGATCGGAGTCCGGGTCACCATGGCACCATGCCAACCGATGTCGTAGACCAAGCGCCCGCCCCGAATGAAAACCGCTTTCGCCTTGGGTGCCCATTTCCCCTTTACCGGGCTCTTCGAGAAAATCGTTCCGCCCGCTGGATGTCGGGTCTTGAAGCGCGAATAGAGGACAAAATGTTTGGCGTTAAGATCCGTTTTCTTGGACTCGCTTTCCGTCGCCATGAAGCGCGCGACGCCGGTGCGAAAACTTCCCTTCACCTCCTCTGGGTTCTCTTTGATCGTATTTGAAAACCCTCCGGCGGATATCGCTTTTAGCTTCTGATCCGTCTGAACAGGCCGGCCGTCAATCCACGCGGATATCACTGGGGTATCCTTTTTGACATGCGTAAACGTCAGGTCCAACGAGTGCCAACGACCGTCAGCAACTGGTAGTCTGCCCTTACCTTTTCCCTCGATCTGACCATTCAGCCCCAGCAAATAGCGGCCGCTCAGATACAGACCCGCTCCCTGACGCGGTGTCTGGAATTCCAGATGCATCTCGTAGTTCGAAAACTGATGACGGGTGATGACGTCCTGCCCTCGACTGGACAGCAGAATTCCATCACGGAGCTGCCAGGTGGGAGCGGCATATCCGGGGCCACCAAACACGGAAGTCTCCCCCACGTCAGACGCGGGATCAAAGGCCTTCCAACAGGTCGTCGAATTACCCGCGAACAACGAAACCGCACCCGCCGGAATCGCTGGCGCTGCGGTAATTGGGGAGGAGGTGAAAAGACAGAATCCAGCAATCAGGACAGTAAGTTGCGCAGCACGGGAAAACATCCCCCGCATTACGCGGCAACCACTCGATCAGAACAAGTCGTTTTGGTGAAACCAACACGCGGGTCCCCAAACAAAAGCAGCAGCGAACGTGAGTGAGCAGCCGCCAGTGAAGGAATAGTAACCGTCCTCAGCGCGACGAGGAACGTCCGCCAAAGTTGTCAAAGCGCGCGCGGAACGACTGATCAGGGGTGATCGGTCGAACGCGCTTCAAAGGTGTGCGAGCAACGCTCAACGCCTGCATGAGCAGATCCATTTCGGAGTATTTGCTGTAATCCGGCGGCACTTCAAAGCTTGAGGACGGAGGCGATCCCAACTGATACGCCTTGAAGCGGACGATGATGGACGATTGCTCCCGTTGAAACTTGAGAAACTCCGGTTGATCCCGCGTGTTCGGATTTGCCCACCATTCCACCGTCACGATTTCGCCAGTGTTGTAGACCATGTCCAAATCAAACTTGCTGTAGAGTTTCCCGTGAATCGTATCTTCGCCCGAAATCCGGGAGGCAACGCGAATCAGCCCAGGCACGTCTGGCAGCGGCAGCGGATAGTTGACGTAAGCCTTCATCCCCGGCACCAACACGGTGTAGGTGCTGAGCTTGGGGATCGTGACGGTGACCAGCTGGTTGATACCGATCTGTCGCATCGTGGCAAACCTGTCATCCGCCCTGAGCCCCTCCTCAACCCGCCGAAGATCGATATCGGAACGAATCTGTTCTCCCAAAACACTTAACGTAAACGGCAGCGAACGGATATCCGGATTTCCGTCAACGGTGCTGTGAATTTCGATAATGCCAGCCGCGGAAAAGTCTTTGAGTGCCTGCAGCAGTTTCGCCAATGCACAATCGAGATTGATCGGACGCTCGGTTTTAAGAACCTTGACCGTTTGAGTGGGCAACTGAACGGGGGGTTCCTGGTAGTTGCGGGGAACCGTCAGCGGGCTTTGCGGTCGGGCGGGAACGCGACTGGCCTGGGAAGGAGGAAACGTTCGTGCCGGCGTGGCCGGTCGGGGCGGGAATGCGTAACCGGTGACCGGCGGGCGGGGCGGCACTGGGCGTTTGAACGTGGAGCCAGGCTGGGGCGTCAGAAACTGCCCGAAAGAAATCACCACGGACAACTGCCACACCACCAAGGCAAGAAAGACATACTCTGTGAACAACCGGCGTTTCATCTTATTCCGGATGATAAAAACCCCAATCTCGCGAAACCACCAGCACAAATCCCTCAGGTAAAACGGAATGAATGCAATTCAGTCTGAGTGCCGTAAACCACGCGAAAGCCCGCAATTAACCTCCGGGAGAGGCCGATTATCCGTTTGCCCATTTGGGTTCGTTCTTCAGCCACCATTGATCGCCGTCCTGCTTTGACCAGTCGCCACACTTTTCACAGGCAACCAGAGCGGCATCCAGTGCTTCGACATCCTGAAACCGATCCTCCGGTTTCTTCTCGAGACATCTAATAATCACGGTTTCCAGGTCGACCGGAATGGAAGGTTCGATTTCCGTCGGGCGACGCGCCCTGTCACGGGCGTGGGCGATCATGATCTCCATCTTTTTCTTGCCGGTGAACGGGGCTGATCCGGTAAGCAGCTGGTAGGCTGAAACGCCCAACGAGTAGATGTCGGACCGGCCGTCAATTTCATCCTCTGCATTCACCTGCTCGGGTGACATGAAAAGCGGGGAGCCCTTGACCTCGCCGGCCATGGACACCTCGATGCTGGATTCATCGGCTTCCTGTCCGGCCTGTTTGACCAGGCCAAAATCGAGCAGCTTGACCACGTCCCAGATGTTGCCTCGCTTGGTGAGAAATACATTCGCCGGTTTGATATCCCGGTGGATCAGGCCGGAAGCGTGAGCCTCGGAGAGGGCGGCACAAATCTGTCGGAGGATATGAATGACGCGGGAGGCAGGCTGGCGTCCGTGTTGACCGAGCAGTTCAGCCAGATTCAATCCGGGAAGAAGTTCCATCACATAGTAAAACCGGCCGTCCGTAGTGTGCCCGTAGTCGTAGATCTCCACCGTGTTCCAGTGCGACAGCTTGGCGGTGGAACGGACTTCCCGTTCAAAGCGGCGCAGGGCGACGCTGTTGGCGGCGGCATCCGGGTTGATGAATTTGATGGCGCAGGGGCGCTTTAGCAGGAGATGTTCCGCCAGGTGAACTTCTCCCATGCCGCCTTCGCCCAGTTTTTCGATCAATTGATATTGGCCGAACCGTTTGGCATCGAACGCCTCCTGGCGCATGGAATGAATCACGTGGGCGCCGTAAGTCGCCGCGAAGGCCGCGAAAAAAGGCAGGGGTAGCAGGAGACCGAACTCATCCGCACTTAGCGCATCAGCCACTTCGGGATACCGGAGCCGCAGATTCCACAGCATGACGAAGGGAACACAGGCGATGCCCGGAAAAATCAGGGCCGCCACTCTCCACGTGTGCGGAATCAGCATGGCGTAGACCAGAATCAGTACGGAAGGAACCGAAACACTAAGCATTTTGAGGGCGATGACAGAGGGAACATCGCCGCGCTCGGCGTAGAAGCGGATTGCTCCACAAAAGATGGCATCCAGTTCAAAAAAGATCCCTATCACCACAATGGCTTCAAACAGGCGGAGTTTCGGCAGCGTGAAGCACTTGGAACAACGAAGCAGGAGCAAAACTCCAAGCATTCCCAAAAATGAAACCGGCTGCAGATAGCTGATGGGAATGGAGGGAGCGATCAGGTGTCGGACGCTGCCAATAACTTGGGCGCAAAGGATGACCAGAGTGAAGGAGCGCAGCCTCGAAAGCAGCAGATTCCGGGTTTCATCCGAGAGCGTCGCCTTGTGATCCACACACTCGACCGGTGCGTGCGAAGGGGTTTTGTTCCACTGTATAGCTGGCTTCGCTCCATCTGCGTCAGAGGAGGGCAGCGTTGCGTCAGGATCAGTTTCCTCGGCGGTGACGTATTTTTCAGTGCTCATGTTTGCGGGACGGCCCGGCAATTCGCAAACAGTGTTGGTTCTCTCCAAAATGTCCAGACGGAGAATCTGGACATTGTTTGACTGATGGTCGACGCAAGCAATCGAAGGATCACCGCGTCTGCCGAGCGAACTCAGTCAGGCGCGGCGATCTCGGGCCTTCAGTTCACCGAAACGGTAAATGAGTTTTTCACCAGACCGTTCGATTCGAGGAAGGATTTCAGCGAACCATAGGAGGCGGTCTGTAGACCGGAAGGGTCCCTGTCCTGCTGACTGATACCGGTGACAAACCCGCTCCCGATCGACTTGAACAATCCGAGCCTGATTGGGGCCGGCTGGAAGTAGGCGCGCATATTCTCATAGATCCGCGCGCGATCATCGGTCTGGTAGATCGCGGCAAAGCAGAGCTTGACGGTGTGCGTGACGCAGTTGTCGTAGCGATCGACCCAGGGATTGGTGAGCACGTTGTAGTCGGGATTGTGCATTTTCTGGTATACCGGCGAACGAATGACAGCCAGGAGGCGTTTCTGAAGATCGTCAGTCGGCACGCAGATCGCGACGTCGGATTCCACGATCCCCGCAGCGAAGTCGTAGGTGAAATCCTGCGCGAGATAACTGCGATCATTCCACCCTTCGTCGCCCTGGAAGAGATTGTAAACCGTGTAGGTGTAGGCAACCGTGCCGTCCGGCGTTTCCACGGGTTCGAATACCGTGAGTGCCACATGGGTGTAGCGGATTCCATTTGGCAGCTCTGCCCGAGACCGCCCGGCCCGGGCAATGATTGCCACATTGACCTTCTCCTGGTCGAGACGATCGTTGATTCGCTGGGAGAAGCTACGGATCGGCGCTTCTCCGTACTTTTCGGATCCGCTTTTGCTCGCCTCGCTGCCTCCGGCGGCGGCCGAAACGGCGAGGATTGCCTGAGTGACGAGGATGAGCGTGGACACACTGAGGTGACGGAGATTTGATTTCATAGGGAGAGCACTTTTCATCGTTGGGATTAGTTGGGATTGGTTTGCTTGAGCGCTTCGGCCGGCGAGAGATCCTTGGGCCGCCCGGCGGATTTTTTCAATTTGGGCAACCCGATCTTGCGATCGAGCGGGGGACTCTTGGCAGGGTCACCGGTGACCGCATCCCACAAGCTGTTGGCGGTCTTGCCTGAATGTTTAACTGAAGCACCAACCCCGGTGGAGATACCGCCGCTCATCCAGACCGGAACGGCGACGACGCCGGACACCAGTCTCACGGAACCGGCGAAAGAGTGGCCCGCGGAGAGGAGCAGGTGTCGTGGAACTGCGGCGGAATGTTTGACCGATTTCGCCGCGTCAACGGAAACAGGCTTGGACTGGGCGAGGGCAGGCAGGGACGTCAGACTGACGACCGCTGCGAGGGATAGGAGGGTAGTTTTTTTCATAGCGACAACAGCGTGGCGCATGTTGCCGGGGCGCGTTAATCGTTATACCCAATGGAGGTATCGGCTGGCGTGATGGTGCGTTTCGGGCCGCGCAGGGGTAGAATCTGACGAATCGATTGGATCGAATGGGTGATGCAAAATTGACAAGTCGGAAGGATCTTTCATGGTCGTGAGCATATCCATTCTGTGATGAAACCAATTCTGTTCCTGCTCCTTATTCTTCCTTTTGCCACCCGCGGTCTGGAGCCCCAACGGCTTGCTGATTTTCAACGGGTGGTCGTCGCGAGCGATGCCTTGTCAGTAGCGACAGCGGCGGCGAAGGAACTGGCTCACTACGTCGGTGTGATCACGGATCGGGAGTTGCCGGTGGTATCGCTAAGCGGGTTCGATCAATCGGAGGCCAGCGGGTTGAGTTTCTTTGTCGGGCAGAAAGCGGCAGCGCAAGTCTTGGGTCACGATCCGTCGCCTTGGAAACTGGAGGAGTGGTTGCTGAAAACCGTTCCGGCTGGAGTGGTGCTTGCCGGACACGATGAGAAGGGAAGCCCGTGGTCCAGCTCAACCGCGGCGGGTTCAATGCTCGCCGTCTATACCCTGCTGGATGACTACCTGGGCGTGCGCTGGTTCTGGCCCGGTGAATTTGGTGAGCATGTTCCCCGGAAACCGGAGGCGATTTTGCCGGTCTTTGATGTCAGGACAAATCCGGCCTTTGAGATCCGCAATGTGAGTCTCGGTTACTCCAGCATTTACCACACGAAGACCTTCAACGATGCGAGTCGGAGGTGGGTGCGACGCAACCGTCTCGGTTGGGTGCGTTCGGCCGTGTTCGGTCACAGCTGGTTTGACGCCTTCAATCTGCGGAACGATGAATCGTTCAAGACGCACCCGGAATGGTTCGCGCTGGTGAACGGCAAGCGACGTCCGCCGCAGCTATGCACGACGCATCCGGAGGTGATTGATCGGATGGTGGCGCATGTGCTGAACGGGAAGCAGGACATCAGGCATATCTCACCCAGCGACGGCGGCGGCTTCTGCGAATGTGAGCGCTGCCGCGCGCTCGATGTGCCGGGCCTCCTCAGCTACGACGGAAAAACGGTGCAGTTGAGTGACCGCATTTTCACCTATGCCAACGAGATCGCCCGCCGGGTAAGGGAGGCCAATCCAGAGAAGGGCTGCGGGATGTTTGCCTATACCTTCTACAACCGGCCGCCGCAAAACATTAAGAAACTGGAACCGAATCTGTATCTCTCGTTTGTCTATCAGAGTGCCGCACATCGGGATCCGGAACACCTGAAGTTGTGGCGCGAGTCCGTCGCCGGCTGGCAAAAGATCGGCGCAAAAATGGTGGTCCGTGAGGGCTGGGGAAACCACTACTACCACGGAATGCATTTCCTGCATTACCACCAGATCATTGACAACCTGGCCGAGGCGCACCGGCTCGGTTTTGTGGCAGCCTATGGTGAAGGCAGCAAAAACTTCGCCTCGATGGCACCTAACTACTGGGCGCTGACGCGGATGATGTGGGACCCCGCCCGGGATACAAAGAATCTCATGCGTGATTTCTATCAGTCGGCATACGGACCGGTCGCGGCCGAAATGCAGGCCTTCTTCGAAACCTACAGTGACGCCTTGGATGACAATTGGGCGAAACGCGATCGCCACGTCGATACCACGGGTATCGCTTATGCGAACGTGATCGCCGCCTGGAACCGGCTCATCCCACCGGCAGCTGTGAAACGCGCCGAAGCCCACCTGCGGACGGCGGAGCGCAAGGCTCCTCCCGGCGAATATGCCAACCGGGTCCGCTTTCATCGCCATGGACAAGACTACACGCGGACAATGCTGGAGTGTTTGGGACACTACCGCGAACTGGCGATCCTCGGGTTGAAGATGGATTTCTTCTCCACGATTTTCACCGAACATCGCGACGATCCTCAGGCTCGTGCAGCCATTCTGAAGAAAGCCTACGCCGCCGGTGAACGGCGCGAGAGACTCCTTCTGGCACATCGGGATTGGGCGGGACCCGATGAAGGCCTCTACGCCTTCACAAATGATCGTGGGCTTCGCCGATGGCACAGCAACGTAAAGAAGGCCTTGGATATCGATCACCCCACCGCATTGACCAAGGAATTGCTACGAGCGAAATGACCATGGATTCCACTCTTCATCCCGTTTGTCAGCCTCGTCTTCGCGCGGCCGCGTCGGAATTCGAGATCGCCCCCGAGGCGAATACGGTTACGGATGTTCGCACGGGGGCGAAGGCGACCGAGATTGTCTCCGGATTGAAGACAACCGTGACCTTGCTCGAAGATGGCGAGACTCGGGTCTGTCTGATCACGACGCATTTCGGTCCTTCAATTCCCGTCAATGTCAGCCGCTTGTTCCGGGAAACGATCGCGGATGATCTTGGGATTTCAGTTTCCCGCGTGCTGCTTTTTACTTCGCACAATCACTGCAGTGTCGCTTTCGCCGCGAACGGCGTCCTGGCCTACAACTCATACTGCTCCGAAGTTCCAGCGCCGAAACTCCTCCCGATCGGTGAGGAATTTCTGGCGACTCTACGCCGCCATGTCGCCGCGTTGCCGGCCAGGCTGGAGGCGGTGACAGTGTGGCGGACCGAAGGCTGCGTGAATGGGATCACCTACCATCGCAAGGGACGGCGCGCAGATGGAACGACGTATTTTGTGAGGGAAGAAGATCGGCAACTGCTCGGTGATGATTACCAGGGCGATGTCGATTCACAGGCGCCCTTGATCGTGCTCAAAAACGAAGCCGGGCGGGTCGTCGCCGGACTGGCGCAATTCACCGGTCATCCGGTAACTGCCTTTCATCCCGAGAAGACGATCGTATTCGGCGAATGGCCGCAGGTCGCCTGCGATCTCGTCAGTGAAAATCTGGGCGCAGGTGAATCCGTTCCGGTCGGCTTTCTGCAAGGCTGTGCCGGGGACGTGAACTCAAAGGAACTCCTGTCTGGGAAGGTGGCGCTCTCAAAGAAATTTGGCGAAATCTTGGGAGCGGGCTATTGCGAGGCGCTGAACGAACTAAAGCCGTCTCGGCGTGACGGCCTCGCGATCGAAGTTGAGACGGTGAAACTCCCACTCGCTCCCCTACCCCCTCGCGAAGAACTGGACGGGGAGATGGAGGAGATGACCGATTTCATACGGCGGGCAGAAGCTGGAGACGAAGACACCTTGCTCTGCGTTGGGCAAAATTTCCCCCGCAAGCTCTCACCGAAGTTTCGTGCCTGGCTGGTTGGCATCGTGAAACCTTGGAACGAGTGGGCCTTGGACTTACACGAACAGGACAAAGTCGATTCCGTTCCCATATATTTGGAATTGGAAATCGCCGTACTCAGAGTCGGGGACATCGGCATCGTGGGGCTGCCCTGCGAGCCGTTTCAGAATATCGGCCGCCAGATCCGGAGTGGATCTCCGTTTCCTCTGACCATTCCCTGCGGCTACCTGAACGTCTCTCACGGCTACATCACCGATTCCGAGAACACCGGCGATGGCGAATACATGAGCGCCCACTATCGCTACACCAAATTTCGGCCACCGCTTGCCAAACCCGCTGGCGATGTGCTTGCTGACGCCGCCCTAAGAATCCTCAAGCGTTTTTCAGACAAGAACCCCGATGCCTCCTGATCCCACCTTCATCCTCGGCGAAGACGCCCACATCGATCCGGGCGTCGTCCTCGGCTATTGTCATCCGGGCAGCGCGGAACCGCTTCGCATCGGTGACCATGCGATCATTCGATCCGCTTCGATCATTTACACGGATACGACCATCGGCCACCGCTTTCAATGCGGTCACCAGGTTCTCATCCGCGCGGAAGTTACCATCGGTGACCGTTGCGTCGTACATCACCAGTGCTCGCTCGAAGGCCGGCTCCAGATTGGAAATGGAGTCAAGCTGATGGCCCAGATTTACCTACCGAGTACGACCGTGATTGGAAACATGGTTTTCATAGGACCTGGAACCACCTTCCTGAACGACAAATATCCCATGCGCCGCGCCGCTCCCGTCGAAGGGCCGCACGTCGAGGATCACGTCTCCATCGGGGGCGGTGTCACCGTCTGTCCAGGTGTCACCATCGGGAGAAACTCCGTGATCGGTGCGGGCTCGTTGGTCAACACGGATGTGCCCCCCAACACGCTGGCCTACGGAGTGCCCGCCCGACATCACCCCCTGCCCGAGAATATTTCCCACGGAAACCTCCCTGAGTTGTTGCTACCCCAGACCGACCTGTTCGGCGCACAACAGGATGACTCCTGGCGCGATAAAGAATCCCCAACTCCACCCACACAATGAACAACGGACTTCACTGGATCGATTGGCTGATCATCGCGGCTTACGCGGGTGGCATGCTGCTCCTGGGCTGGTACTACAGCCGCAAGCGGGCGACGGCCGACGAGTATTTCACCGGCGGTCGGGCCATGAATCCGTTTCTGGTCGGCATCTCGCTTTTCGCCACCTTGCTGAGCACGATCTCCTATCTTTCGAAGCCCGGAGAGATCGTGAAGAACGGGCCCTACATCCTGACCGCCGTGGTCTCGATTCCCATCGCGTTCTACGTGGTCGGATATTGGTTGATCCCGGTCTTCATGCGCTACCGCCTGACCAGCGCCTACGAACTTCTTGAGATGAAACTCGGGGTGAGCAGTCGGCTCATCGGCGCAATCATGTTCATTTCTCTGCGCCTGATGTGGATGGCCGTGCTTCTCAATTTCGCCGCCGGTGCCTTGCTCGTGATGTTTGGGCTGGATGAACGTTGGCTGTTTCCCGCGACTGCGATCATTGGCGCCATTGCGCTGGCATACTCAACCCTCGGTGGATTGCGGGCCGTTGTGATCACCGATCTGATTCAGTTTGTCCTCCTGTTGGGCGGCGCGATTCTGGTGCTCATCATCATCACTCTTCGCATGGATGGCTTTGATTGGCTTCCCACCAAATGGGATCCCAACTGGAAAGTCCAACCCGTCTTCAGCCTGGACCCCTACCTCCGCTTGACGGTGGTCGGCGTGATCGTCACCCAAGTGATCTGGAACATCTGTACCGCGGGCGGCGACCAGACGGCAATCCAGCGTTACATGGCCACGCGCGACGCGGCCAGTGCCCGGAAATCCTATCTCGTCAATTCGATCGCCACGCTGGTCTCCTCCCTGGTGCTGGCGCTGGTCGGACTCGCGCTGATGGCGTATTTCAGGCAGCACACCGACGGCCTCCCTGAGGGACAGACCGTACTGGGTTCAGCAGACAAACTGTTCCCGTATTTTATTTCCCATCACCTTCCCGTCGGCATCGCCGGACTCGTGGTGGCCGGAATGTTCGCCGCCGCCATGTCCAGCATCGACTCCGGGGTGAACTCGATCACCGCCGTGGTGACCACGGACTTCATCGGACGCTTCCGAAAACCTGCCAGCTCTCAACCGACCGAGGCCGGTGACATGCGCACCGCCAAGCTGATCGCAGTGACTGTCGGAGTGTTGGTGATCTGCGGCAGCACCCTGATCGAATACGTTCCCGGGAATCTGCTCGCGGTTTCGAAACGGGCCACCGATCTCTTTGTCACCCCCTTGTTCACCCTCTTCTTCATGGCCCTCTTCGTTCGCTTCGCCACGACCAAAGGTGCCAATGCCGGTGCCGTATGCGGTTTCCTCACCGGTGCCCTCATCGCGTTCTGGAATCCGCTCTTCGATCAGGAAAGATCGCTGAGTTTCACCTGGATCAGTCCATTGGCTCTCACCGTCGGGATTACCGTCGGCTGCCTGGTCAGCTGGTTTACGCGCGTTCCCGACAGGCGCAACGCAGAGAGTTGAAATCGGGAATCCGAAGAAAAGGTAGAACAGCAAGAAGCGTCTGTTCAAGACTGCTGCGTCAGCCGGGATCGGAAGTTTTCTCGCTGGTTCGTAGGGAAATCACCGTTGATACACACCGCAGGATTCTCGGACAACCAGCCTTGGTGCAACGGTCAGCGTCCGGGGTGGGATGTTTACATGTCGATCAGCAGCTCTTTCAACCTGGTATTCTCGGCGGGAATTCGGTTTCCCGATACCTTTGAATTAGCGACGGGCTGCTTGAGCCGAAAGGCGACCTTGGAAAAGCCGGTCACCTTGTTGCCCGAGGCAATTATCTTGGCGCGATCGGCGAAGATGGCATGGCGCCAGCCCGTGACGGTGTTGTCTGAGAATTCGATCTCCGATCCGGGCAATGCCCACACGGCGTAGTTGGGCGGACCGACCGGTCGCATCTTGGTCCCCTCAAACCGATTGCCCGTTGCCCGCACCGATCCGCTGGCACGGATACCAGCCACACCACTGCCCCGGATGATGTTGCCGGTGAAGGCGACCTTGGACCCGCTAAAGACCATGATAATGGGGGGCATGCCGCCGGTACGGGAGAACTCGTTGTTCCTGAAATCAACCGTCCAGCCAGCGTTAACGCCGGCAGCGACCTTTGCGTTTTCCAGCAACCGGTTGTCCTCGATCACGGCCTTGCCTTTCGTGCACTTGGCAAAGCCGATCCCGGAGGCCTGGTTGTGGTGGAGATGATTGCCCCGGATCGTGGCACTGGAGTTTTCACTAAGCCCGATGCCGGACTGGCCGTTGGCGAAGCACTCATTCTGCAGGATGGTGGCCGACGCGTGTTCCTTGAGACCGATGCCGGTGAGTCCGTTGTCGTGGCAACGATTGCCGCGCAGGGTCGGAAAGGCTTCCTCCTCGACACCAATGCCGGCCATCTGGTTGTGGCGGCAATGGTTGAACTCAACCATGGGTCGGGTGGCCGCGTCCGTGCGGATGCCGATCCCGGCGCGACGGTTGGAATGGCAGAGATTGGAGCGGACGGTGGGACAGGCTCCTTCACTGATACCGATGCCCGCCCGGATATTCGCGTAGCAGAGATTTGAAACGACGAGTGGACTGGCGTTGTCGTGGCCGATCCCGGCGTAAAAGTTTTCGAAACAGACGTTGTTGGAGATGACCGCGGTGGATCCCTTCATGGAACCGATGCCACCGCCCATGTTGCGGTACACGATATTGGCGACAATCAGCGGTGAGCAGGATTTGCCGGGAGTGCCCTCAATGCCGATTCCGGAACGCCCGATGTGATGGACGATGTTGTTCCGGACTTCGCAGTCGACGCCTTGGACAAGGATGCCGGCATTGCCGGCCACGCCGATGTGCCCGTGCAATTGTTCGTTGCCACTGGTGGCGTCGTGATGTCGCCACTTGGCGTCGTCGTATCTGCCAAAGTTGGCAACCGTAAAACCGTCGAGCACCGCCCCGGCCGCCATCCGGACACCCGTGGCGTCGGCAGGTAGACCGGTGCCATCAATGAGGGTTGTTTCGGCTCGCCGCAGGCCCTGTTTGCCAGTCGCATCGCCACCGACACTCCGAAGGGTGATCAGCGGTTTGAGTACCACAGACTCCGGATACGTTCCGGCTTGAACGAGCACCGTATCTCCGGGCGCTGCCTGATTGATAGCCGACTGAATACTCCGTGAATCCCCCGGTACGCGAATGGTCGCCGCGGTTAGCAAACCGCAACCTGACAGAACGAAGACAGCAATGACACGAACGATCTGGTGGAAGTGCATCGCAGATTTCGACCGTCGAAACGGTCACTTACTTCATCCGTTCTCAGACAATATATGACCTTCCAGATTTCACCGCTGATACGCACCGCAGGATTCGCGGACGACGAGTCTGGGGGCGACGACGAGTCTGGGGGCGACGGTGAGGGTGCGGGGTGGAATGGTGGGGGTTTGGATTCGTTCTTCCATGGCCCGGAAGGCGACTTCGGCGATCTCGCGACAGGGTTGATGGATGGTTGTGAGCGATACCGGGAGAAGCGTGGCGTAGCGGACGTCGTCGAAGCCGGCAATGCGGACTGTATCGGGGACGGCGATCTTCAGCTGGAGCAGACCTTTCAGCAGTTCAGCGGCGGTGAAATCGTTGGCGCAAAGGATGGCGTCGCAAGCGGAGCCGGCGCGGAGGCTGCGGATGAAGCGGGTGTCGGTCGGATCACCGAGGGCGACCAGGTCCTGCCGGTTCTCCAGATCGTAGCGGCGTAGGGCTTCGCGGACGCCGCTGATTCGAGCTGCCACGGTGGAGGCGGGCTCGGGGCGGGCGACGAAACGGAGCTGGCGGCAGCCCAGGCGGATCAGATGTTCGGCGAGCGCAAAGCCAGCGCTGAAGTTGTCCATCGAAACAAGGTCGCACTGGCTGCGGAGCGGAAACTCGGCAACGTCGCGATCGAGGAGGATCACGGGGGTCCCGGCGTGTCGCAGCATCTCCAGGATCTCGGTGTTCACGGCTTCGCGTTCCGCGCCGGTGATCAGCGGGGCAAAGAACACACCGTCCACGCCTTGCTCCACAAACTGACGGGACACTTCGCGGGCATGTTTGGGGGTCGGGTCGCGGTCAACGTGTGGGACCGGGCTGCCGCCCCAAAGCAGGCCGTATCCCTGCATTCTGGCCAAGGCGCTGAGCTCGCCACAGATCGCATCGAAGATTTCTGTCGTGCCGCGTTCGGGTACCAACCTCGCGCAGCAGAAACCCGAACTCACTCAGGAACTCCTGGCCCTGTGCGTCGCCCACGGCAAAGACCTGGTGGATCCGAAACATTTCCGCACGCGCGCCGTGCTCAAACGTCCCACTGCACCCCTGATACCCTACCAGCACATGCTTACCATGCTCACCACTTTGTTGCGTGCATCCAGCTCGGGTCAGGAGCGCGGGCATACGAAGCTTCGGCGGTTGAACCGGTTTCACTACAACAACACGATCAAAGACCTGTTCCAGCTGGATCGCGACGTCTTCAAACTGTCAGAGAAACTGATGACGCGGCAAAGCAACTACCTGCAAGCGAACGCCGGACTCATGCCCGACGAGGTCCGGGTCGCCTGTCTGTCGCTGAACGTGTCGGGAGGTATGAGGTGGGTGAACGCCTTCCCCAAAGACCTTCGGGCAACCCACGGATTCGACAATCAGGCCAACCAATTGACGCTTTCGCCCTTATTGCTGGATTCGTTTCTGCGCCTGAGCGTTTCGATCCTGGGGAGTCCGGATTTCAACGCGAACACCGTTGGTATCTGGAATGACTATTTTGAGGAACCCATCGCTGATGCCGACCGGCGGCGCACGATCAGGGAACGCCTGGCCGAGTTTCTTCGGCGCGCTTTCCGTGGTCCCATAGATCGGATGACTCTGGATCGCTATACGGACTACACCTTGGCCAAATTGAAACAGGGCCTGTCCTTCACTGCGGCCATGACGAAGGTGACCTCGGCTGCCCTTTCGTCGCCGATGTTTCTCTACCGCTCCATGGCGGAGAACGCCAAACAGATCGAACTCGCCTCCCGGCTTTCGTTCTTTCTCTGGGGCAGCATTCCGGATCAGGAACTTCTGAGCCTCGCGGAGAAAGGCGAACTCTCCCATCGTGATATTCTCACAAAAACCATCGACCGAATGCTTGCCGATCCAAAGATCGAACGCTTCCTCGACTCCTTTCCCGCGCAATGGATGCAGTTGGAAAATGCCCTGGCCGTGACTCCGGATCCCCGCCAGGCCGAGTTCTTCAACCTCGATCCCATTCACCCTGCCAGCTCCCAGATGATCCTCGAGCCGTTGCTTTTGTTTGACGCCGTGTTCATTGAAAACCGACCCATCACAGAACTCCTGTCTCCCACGTTTGGTTATCAAAGTGAGTTTCTGAAGAACTGGTACACCGCCAACCTGAAATACCCGGAGTTCGACGCGGGCGAATTTGAAAAGCAAAGCCAGCTTCAGGAAATGCGCCGCGAAGCCCTGTTGAGCGATATCGCAGCCAGGCGCGAGAAGTTGAAGACCTTGGCGAAGAACGCGAACGACGACCGCACGCAGCTGCTGAAGGCGATCAACAATCAGTCGGCTGAACTGAAAACAATTCCAAAGAACAGGAACGTCAAACGGGCGGAGCTCGGTTCGCGAAAGAAATATGAAAACGACATCCTTCGCCAACTACGATCCCCGAATTTCCGACGAATACATGCCACGGATCCTCGTTACGGCGGAGTCATTACCAGCGCCGCCATGCTGAGCATGACCTCCGCCCCCAAGCGAACCCAGCCGATTGCCCGCGGCGCCTGGATCATTGAGGTGATCCTTAACGATCCGCCACCACCGCCCCCCAACGACGTTCCGCCTTTGGACGAAGACAACACGGACAAGAATCTGACCATCCGCGAGAAGTTCGCCCAACACCGTGCGAACCCCGATTGCGCCGGTTGCCATGCCCGTCTCGATCCCCTCGGTTTTGCTCTGGAGAACTTCGATATCACCGGGCGCTGGCGCGACCGATACAAAAACGGCCGCGACGTCGATGCCAGCGGCGTCCTCATGAAGACGCACCCGTTCAATGACGTGGTTCGCTTCAAGCAAGCGCTCGTCAAAGGAGACCGACGGTTCGCCAAAGCCTTCACCGCCCACCTCCTGCGCTTCGCCCTCGCCAAAGAACTTACCCCCGCCGACACCCTCACCATCGACGCCATCGTCGCAAAGTCCGGGCCGGAAAAATTCAAACTGAAATCCGTCATCCGCGAAGTGATCCTCAGCGATCGCTTTCTCGGACAGAACCTGGATTGGTGCCTCGACCAAGACTGACTCACCTGTCCGCGTGTCGATGCAACCGATGTCGCCGCTGTCGTATCTCCAGAAATAGATACGATCGCCGACTACGTGAACCGTTGATGGCGTCGGCTGACCTTTGCCACGCGGGAGAGTTTCGCGGAAACAACGCGTCACCCAAAAACAACTTGGTTGACCGTCAACAATATGAGCCACGGACGACAGTCTTCGGAGGCTGTCCAATCGCTTCTGGTGGCCGACGCAACGACGAGATCTATTTCAAGCCCGTGCGGACGTATTCGATGAGATCGGCCATCTGCTCTGGGTTTAGGCCGGCTTCCAAACCTTCCGGCATGAGTGACAGACGGCTTCCCTGAAAGTGCGCAATCTGACTGCGGGTGATGGCGTGGGTTTTCGCGTCCGCCGCGAGCAGGGTGATACTCGAACCGGATTCGGTGATAATGCGACCGGAGAGTGAGGTATCGTCCTTGAGTTCGATGGAGTAGGCGGTGTAGCGGGGATCTACCGAGAGGTTGGGATCGAGGATCGCGGTCAACAAACCGGCAGGAGATTTGTCGGTGATGGATCGCAGATCAGGGCCTACGGGATTGGCTTGGTCCGTCCGGTGACAGACGCTGCAAAACTGGTCGAACAAGACTTTCCCTTTTGCGGGATCGGCTTTGAGTTTCAATGCGGGTTGATACTTGGCAATCAACGGCTGCCGGTCCGGGTTCAGTGTATTCTTAAGCGCGGCGTTGGCTCGTTTGCGAATCGCCGCGCTCTTGTGTTTGATCAGCCGCTGCCGTTGGGAGGCACTCAAATCGGCTGAGGAAATGGTGCCAGCCTCAATTGTCTTCAACAGAGATTGGATCGTATTAGATTGGGACAGCAGCTGGTCGATCACGGTTTGCCGAATTGACGGCGAAAGGGTGGGCCAGCGACGCATCAGTTCCGTAGTTGCGGTTGATCCCCAGGCGCGAATCATTGCGACCGCCGCCGACTGTTGCAGCGATTTGGGATTGGTCGGTTTCAGGAGGCCGACGAGTAGCGCGAGGTCCACGTCACGTTTGTCCGCTTGTTTGCCCAGGATCTGTAGCGCGGTGGTTTTCAACGCGATGGGAGAGTTCCTGTCACTGGTGATGTGCCTCGCCTTGTTGAACAGCGTATCAATGCGTGACAGCTGTGGTCCAAGTGAAGGCTCACGGGTTGCGAGCTTGCCAATCGACAGGGACTGTCGGGCCAATGAATCCAACCACTGTGCCAGGACAAGGAATTGCTTTTCCGAGTAGGTTCCCGCTTTGGGTGTGAGCAGCGCGTTCAACGCGAACGCCAAGCCCTCTGGTCGCTTGCCTCCCATTTTCAGCAGATCCGGAAACAAGGTGTGTCGGTATCCCTGACTATTGACAGCGCTTTTCAGCACTGTATCGAAATGAGTGGGGATCGAACTGCGAACCGCGGCTCGCATATGTAGATCCGAGAGATCACCGTTCGCCAAGTCGGCCAGCACCGCTCCGAACGCGGCATCACTCAAGTTTCCGAGCGTGAGTGCGACTGAAAGTTTCGTCCCGGGATCCTTCTCGTTGCGCATCTGCTCCACCAAATCGGCGACGGCATCGCCGGGAATATTCGAATCCGAAAGTTGAAGCATTGCCAGGCGGCGAATCCTCGGATCAGGATCGAAGCAATGACTCACCCCTGGCTGGGGGGCGAATCGGCTGGCCGTGCTGAACTGTTGCAAACGTGCCAATGGTGCCTTTGCTGCCGCCAACGAATCAAAGGCATCGTTGCCCCGAACATCTTCCTTCTGAATCAACTGTCGGGCCATGTCATGCACTGTGCCATTGGGGCCACGTAGGGAATCAATCAGATCCTCACTGTCCTGACTCCGAAGATTGACGAAGGGTTCCGGGCGTTTGTCACCGGGATAGATCCGATAGATGCGTCCGCGTTCTTCACCGGCGCGAAAGTGCGGGCGCAGCTCGTCGCGACCTGCCGGGGGGAGCCACTGCGGGTGTTCGATCATGTAGCGATACATGTCCACAACCCACAGTGCACCGTCGGGTCCGGTGCGCACCTGCACGGGGCGACACCAGCGATCGGTGGAGGTGAAAAAATCCAATTCCTTTTCGGCGGAATCACGGCTGTGTCTGAAACTGACGCCGTCCGGTGTCAGGACATGATGCTGCACGAGGTTGTGAAACGGTTCGCAGGTGAAGGCGTGGGTTTTGTCCCGCGAGAACAGCAGTTCATCGCGATACACGGCGACGGAACAGGCGGAGGTAAAGCGGCCAGATTGAGTAAAACTGTGAAACCGTTTCTGGGGTTGTTTGGCGGGATAGACCCTGGGGTTCCGCTCGGTGAGAATCTTTTTCGGCGAAGGGTGCGTGACGTCCGGATTCCGTTGCAGATAGGAATCCTCGAGAACGTAGTGCCAAATCGGATAGCTGTTCTGAACACCGAACCAATTTCCCCAATCATCGCGTGCCCGGCCGAATTGGGAGGGACCAGAAAGCGGAATCAGTTCACCGGTCTCGGGGCGAATCTTGAAGTCTCTGGAGCCGAGTTCAAATTCCTTCCCGGTGTGGGATCGAATTACGATCGCTCCCCCATAACCGGACTGGTGACTGCCGTTGGCACAGTAGATCCAGTTATCCAGGCCCCAACGAAGGCCATTCACCCGGAGTTGCTGATTCCCTTCATAGAAGCCCCCGTACATCACCTTCTTCACGTCGGCTCGGCCATCGCCATCAGTGTCTTCGGCATAAAGAATCTCCGGTGCCGCAGTAATCAATACCCCTTTCTTCCAGGCAAGGACGCCATTGGGAAAACTGAGTCCGTCGAGAAAGAGTGTGGATTTGTCATACTGTCCATCCTGGTCCGTATCCTCCAATACGCGGATGCGTCCACCGGGCTTCCCGTTGTTGTCCATGCCGCTGGGATAATCCGCCATCTCCGTAACCCACAGCCGACCGTCAGCTCCCCAATCGATCGCAACCGGGTCGCGCACCATGGGTTCTGAGGCCATCAGTTCGAGGGTATAGCCGTCGCGCACCCGAATGGTCCGGAGCGCGGATGACGGTGCCAGCGGCGGAGATTCAAGCGGAACAATCGTCTCCGCAACGGCGGCGGTGGGCGCCATGACACCGGCAGCGACGTAAAGCTGTTTGGCCTCCGCGGCTGTGAGTGCGCGATCGAACACGGCAGCTTCGTCCAGATAACCGTTCAGGTTCGAAAAGTTGTCATTGCGACCGCCGAAGAAAATCTCGCTTTCATCTGCACCGATGGAGCGCGGTAGTTCCGTTTCGATTTCGGGTTTCTGATTGCCGTTCAGGTAAACGGTCACCCCAATTCCGCTTCTGACCATGACGACGTGATTCCAGGTTCGCGGTCGGATGGTGGATTTGCCCGCCACAACATCATCAAGTCGATTGCCATTGAACACGATCACCTTGCCGGTGAGATCCTTGCGAAAGGACCCACCGATACCGAGATGATCACCGGGACATTTCCGATCACCGTCGGGGCCGCGGGAAAAGAAGTAGCCGGTGACGGGACGTGAGTTGCTTGGCTGATCATTGCGAAACCAGACACTGACGCTGTAATCCGAGGGCAGCAGATTCGCGTCAGCCTTGATGCGACCGCCCCGGAACGCGGCTCCGAAATTCGGCGACTCGGCGGATGCAACCAAATCGACCGCACCTTCGATTGATCCGGCCGTCTTGCGTTCGCCAAGCCCGAGAATCTTTTTCCCTTCGACCTGGTCGAAGGACCAGTAGATCGCCGGCTTCATTCCCAACAGGCTCGATCGGTAATTCTTGTTCCACTCTGGACCGTTGATTTGCCGGGCGCGTTTGGTAGTCCGGTTCAGCGACCCAATGCGCTGTTCCTCGCGCCATTCATCGATACCTGAGAGCCGCATTCGTTGCGCGATCTCAGAAGCCGAAAGGGCACGAGGGTAAACGGCAATTTCGTCGAGACGACCTTCGAGGTTGGCAGTGTTTTTCAAGTCACCACCAAAGACCACCGCCTGCGCCTTGGCATTTGATCCAGCCTTCGTGCTGAGTTCTTTTTTTCCATCAAGCCAGACCGAATTCATCCCGTCCTGGTGAACGACGGCAACGTGATGCCATGACTTCTCTTTGATCGTGGTGCTACTGGTTGCGCTGTCGAATTCCAGTCGTATCTCACCCTTTCCATCCGGAACGAGTTGGAGGGAATCTTTGCCGTGCGAATAGAGAATCCCGGTCGTTTTCCGCACCGACGCGGGCAGTCCGTTCCAAAACCAGAATTCAATGGAGCGATTCGCGGGTAACCTTGTGAGCTTTGTGACCATCTTGCCGCCCGCAAATTGAACGGAGCGATTGATCGTTTCATCGTTGCTGAAGCCGTTTCCCGGGGGGCCTTTCAGATGTAATGCGAAGCCAGATTCCAGATCCCCCGTCTGACCATTGCCAGATGAATCAGCGACGGTCGTTCCCGCCAATTCGCCCATCCGCCAATAGGCGGCAGGTTTGGCAGCGAGTACCGCCCTGGCATAGGAACCGTTGGATTCGGAGAAACGACGCCGGGGTTTCTCCGCAACCTTTTCGAGAAGAGCAAGCAGCGTTTCGACGATCTTGGGTTCGGCATTGGTTTCCAAAGATGCAGTGCGCGCTTCCCAGGTGGTGTAACCGCCGAGGCGATGTTGCTCGGGTGGCGGAATGTACCCTTCGCCGCCGTTGGCAAGTTCCACATTGAAAGTGTTTTTGAAAGGGCTGAGCGTTTTCAGTTTCAGACCGGTGATCGAGTAGACTTCGTTCGGAATGGCAGTGATACCGAGTTCGCCGATGCGAACGGCCTGAAGGATCAGTTCACGAATCGGGTCATCGGCGATCAGGATTTGTTCGCGTGCGTAGATCTCCTGCTGCGACATGGGCTTGCGTTTTTTGAGCGGCACCGACGTCTTGCGTGCCCATTCAAGCCGCGCGTCATCCGCAACGCGGCGATTGAGTTTCAACTTTGCTTCGGCCATTGCGAGCGGCACCCAGGGGCGATGGTCTATCTTCTGATACGCCTCGTGCGCGATCGCAGCGAGTTCAGCGGAGTATTTTCGGAGGTCACGTTGTTGGCGGGGTTTTGAGTAATCCATCCACTGAAGATCACCGCTGGTTCCCTGCGACATCGCCGCAATGAATTCGTCCCGGCCGTTGCCCGACTTGATGAGTTTGGCAAACTCCTCCGGGAACGCGCCACAGTAGCCCGCGGAAAGAGCTGACGCCCCGTAGTAATGCATGGAGAAGTTCGCAAACATCGCCAACGGTTTACCTTCGGCGGTTTGCACGGAAAGAATCGACAGTCCCGTATCCACCGGACCAGAGGGGCCAATGAACGTTGGATTCTCGTGCCCGGGATGCATGTGGGCACGAACTGTCGTTTCACCAAAAGGATCCGATCGCATTTTGTCCGGGCGAAGAATCCAACGGCGACAGTTTGTATGATCTGGGGCATCGGTAACGGCCCAGCCGATCTTCGCGGCTTGCAACCGTTTGTTTGCCTGCTGAATCCCGTTCGCGATCATCTGCGGCAGCACCTTGATATAGTTGGGATCGGCACTGCTTCCCAAGGCACCCATCGCAGACACCGCCGAATGGGTGTGGGTGGAAGAGATCATCATCCGGTCGGTGCGAATGCCGGTGGTTTCCGCTGCCATCGCTTTCGCCTGATCCAGCAGATCGCGAGGCACCATGCAACTGTCGACCACGACGATCGCGATACGTTCCTTGCCGTCATCCAGAACCAAACAACGCGCATGGAGGCGATCATTGACGATATCCGTGGTCTTTTCCCGGAACCCGCCATTGACGATCACGGGGAAATTCGTGGGCGTGATATCAGCGGCAAATGCGCCGGCGCGGAAGATCTTCTTGGCAGCCTCGCATGGCGCGACAAAAAGACCGCTCAGCAACAAGCCGAGGAGAAGCCCTGTAGCTCGGGAAGACATCTTGGCAGAGTGTCTCACCGCCATCGAATTTCAACGCAATTAGTCAACTGCGCACTAATCGCGGTTCACGATGGGAAGCCGGATATGAGACGCCTGGTCTTTTGCAAAATAGATCCGTTGCTCGGCTCGGCGATAGTCGCGGTCGCGGGCATTGGGGATATCCACGAAAGTCTGTGGATTGCGATCGATCAGCGGGAACCAGCTGCTTTGCACCTGGACCATGATGCGATGACCTTTGCGGAAGAGGTGATTGCGGGTGCGAAGATCGATTTCGAACTGCGTGACCTTGCCCGGTTCAAGCGCCACCGGTTTCTCGAAGCTCTCGTGAAATTTGCCCCGTAGGACATCGTCCGCAATCATCAACTGATAACCGCCCATCTCCGGTTTGGCCGGATACGATTCCGGATAGACATCGATCAGTTTCACCACCCAGTCAGAATCCGTTCCGGAGGTACTAGCAAACAACTGCGCAACGATCCGGCCGGCAATCTCCAGATCCTCCGCGAGTGGTTCAGTGACGAAACTCAATACATCAGGCCGGTCATGAACGAAGCGTTGGTCCTCAACTTTCCAAAGTTTGCCGGCGCGGCCAAACCGAGCCTCCTTGCTGCCCTTCAGACCAGACCAGAATCCCATGATCGGCCGCTGCGAATAGGGCACGGGCTTCGCCGGATCCGAAATGAAGCTCTCGTGAGCGTTAGGCCCATCAGCGGGCGGTTCAAATGACAGACCACCTCGTGGCTGAAAATACAGTTTACGTTGACTGACCCGTTTGCGCGGCGGCCACGCATCGTATCGCTTCCATTCGTTCGCGCCGGTCTGAAACATCATTGCTTCGGGCAGCTTCAGCTCGCCCTCGTCCTTCAGGTAGTGCGCAAAGAACGGCGCTTCAATTTCACGCTGATAGTACGCGGCGGTATCCGAACCGAACTCATACTCGCCGAGGCTTTCAGCTGGAGCCCGCGCCCATTGTCCGTGCGACCAAGGTCCGACAACGATCCGGTTGATTCCCTGATCGTCCATCGGTTCCAATTTGTCGTAAATGTCCAGCGCACCGCCAAGATTTTCCGCGTCCCACCAACCGACCACGTTGAGCGTCGGCACACTAACTTCCGTCAGATGCGGCAGCGTTCCTCCCGCTTTCCAGTAATCGTCGTAAACCGAGTGCGCCATGAAATTGTCCCAGGTGGGAGACACGCCTTTGAGGTAGCGCTTGTTCATATTCGAGAGCGGACCGAGATCGAGGAAGAACTCATAGGTATCCACCTGATCAAATGGAAAGCGGGCATTCTGCTTCGGATCGAAATCGAACAGGTAGGGCAGTTCGGCGCTCGGCCCCAGCCGGAAAGCTCCAAAATGATAAAAATCATCGCCTATGAAATAGTCCGAGGGTGAGGCCTGCGGGCTGGCGGCGCTCAAGGCCGGATGCGGATCAACCAGCGCCATCGTCACATACCAGCCCGGGTAAGAAACGCCCAGCATGCCGACCCGGCCGTTGTTGTTCGCCACGTTCTGAATCAGCCAATCGATCGAGTCGTGGGCGTCCGTACTCGCGTCAATCGCATCAGGGTTCGCTCGATGCCGGACGGGCCGGTTCCACTCAAACTTCCCCTCCGACCGATGCCGCCCGCGAGCATCCTGAACGGCGAAGATATATCTCTGCTTGGCCAGTTCACGAAACGTCGATGCAAAGTAGCGGGTGAATCCACCCTTTGTGTCCGCCACCCGATAGGGCGTTCGCAGAAAGACAATCGGCAGATCTCGGCTCTGATCAAGCGGTGCGTAGATTTCCGTGTACAGCTTCACACCATCCCGCGCCGGAATCATCACCCCGGCTTTCGAATACTCGTTGGTGATCGCTGCTGATTGCGCCGGAAGCGCCGCCCAACAGATCAGCGTGGCAACACGGAGGATTCGCCGGACCAGTAGACGGAGGAAGGGGAAGGCTTGCGAAGATGATCGTGTGGAAGTCATAGACTTGGATCTGAGATTGTGTTGACCGATATTCCAGGTATCCAGTTCGTTAATCGGCAGAATACCCGCTGGCCAATCAACGGTCTGAACTTTTCAATGCAACGGAATCGGCATGCTCCTTCATCCGTATGCGAATCTTTCCCCCGAGCACTTTTCGCACGCGCACGTGCTGCGGTTCTGTGGAGTGGGCGAGATTGATTGTTTCCTCCGGATTGCTGCCGAGATCGTAGAGTTCTTCCCGTCCGGGACTTGCAAAATCGATCGTGTATTTCCAGCGCACCGTCCGCCAGCCACGCATGTGCGTGGTCGCGCCATGCTTCATGCTGTACTCGGCGTAGAGATCGTTGTCCCAATCAACCTCCTGACCACGCAACAGCGGGGTGAAGTCCCGTCCCCGGATCACAATGTCCTTGGGAAGCACAACCCCGGCCATCGCCAACACGGTGGGAAACCAGTCTAAGTTGGAAACGGTTTGAGAAATCTTTGTCCCCGGTGTGATAGTGCCTGGCCAACGGATCGCGGTGGGAACACGGAGCGACGTGTCCCAGAGATTCGGACGGCGATTGGCAGGAATGAGCTTCCACTTCTGCGGTGGATTCTTTTTGAGAATTCGGATCGCGTTACCCTTGTACCAAACCCCGTGTTCGCCAAGATTGTAGCCGTGGTCACTGGTGAAAATGACCACCGTGTTGTCAGCCAGTTCAAGCTCTTCCAAGGTCGCCAGCACCCGGCCGACATTGCGGTCAATGCTCTTTACCGCAGCCAGATATTCACGGGTCTGCTTTTTGACACGAGGGATGTCGAGATCCGGATGGTCCGGATTGGGAATCTCCGGATCGAGATTCGCGAAGGGCTCCCAGTCTTCCGGCCGCACCGGCAGCCACCGGGCATGCGGCGCGCGGAAATGGAGCGATACGGCGAACGACTCGCGACGGTTCTCACGGATGAAGCTCAGCGCATGATCTGTCAGAATGTCGCAGGTGTAGCCTTCCACCTTCCGCGACTGACCGTCTTCCATTTCGAGAACCGGGTCTTTCGGCGGACCACCACCGGTTCGAAATCCCATGAAAGAGATATACCCAAACTTCGTGGGATGATGGCGTTCCTGCACACCCAGATGCCACTTGCCGCACAGCGCCGTGCGATAGCCCGCCTGGCGGAGCAACTCGGGCCAGGTCGGCGTTCCAGCCTGGATACCGACCTCGTTTTCCCGTCCGTTGATGTAATCCGTAATACCCATTTCCGTACCATAACGGCTGGCAATCAGTTCGATCCGACTCGGGCTGCAGACGGGTGTCACCACGAAGCTGTTCTGGAGGTGAGCGCCTTCGTGAAAGATCCGGTCGATGTGCGGGGTGATGAAACGTTGATCCCCGGCGGCCCGCACCGCAAAGGGCGCCTGATCGTCCGTGAGAATGAAGACAATGTTGGGACGCGAAGCCGGGGCCGTGATTCCGGCCACGGCGCACAGGAGAGGTATGAAAAACTGAGTGATTCGATTCATGATGTATCAGGTTTCACCTACTTGGCGATCTTCACCAGGTCCCGCTGGGAACGGACGTAGATGTGGGTTTCATCGATGGCCGGTTCACCGAAGGTCCATGCGCCCGGTTTCAACGACGTGGACTGCCATGCGAGTGCCGCGGGTGAAAAAGGCTGCGTGAGATCGATGATGTAGAGCAGACCCGCCCCGCCTTGCCAGTAGAGCCGGTCGCCGTGGCGGATCGGCCATGCGGGATTCGTATGCCCAAAGCCGCCGCGTTGCACTCCGCGCGCGCTGCCCACGCGGTGGTTCACGTTCTTGCCGGAGGCGTTCAGGATTCCTTTGGTGAACTGGAAATCCGTTTTGTTCCAGATAGTCCCCGAAGAGAGAACCTGGATTGGTGCCTCGACCAAGACTGACTCACCTGTCCGCGTGTCGATGCAACCGATGTCGCCGCTGTCGTATCTCCAGAAATAGATACGATCGCCGACCACGTGAACCGTTGATGGTGTCGGCTGACCTTTGCCACGCAGGGTCCGGTCCTGGTATTCAGGTTTGAACGGGCGCTCTGCATAAGCCTTCCCCGTCCAGGCGAAGTAACGGTCCGGTTTCTGAAACGAGAACTCAGCGGTCACCTTGGAGGTTTTGGGATCAACCAGTTGAAAGGCAGTCTTGGAGCGGGCGTTGACGGTCACGACGAACTTGCCGCGACACAGCTGGTTCTTCTGATGGGGAATGACCGGGGGGAGTTCGAAGGTCAGGATTGGTCGGCCGGTCTTCAGGGAAAGAAAATAACCTTTACGCCCCTGGCCAAACGCCCAGTGGGACAGGTCGATCATCGACGCCACGATCACGGCCTGACCCTGCCAACGATCGAGACTGTATTGGGTCGCGTGAGTCAACAGCGTGGGAGAGATCCAGTTGTCCTCGCCCGTTTCCAAATCGATCGAGTGGATCTGATAGAACGGTAGCGCCGGGTGTTTCTTGCTGGCTGGCACGGCAATTTTCTTTGCCGGCAGGGAAACCAACAGCTGTCCTTCGTGCAGATACATCCGGCAATTCTTGATATCCGGATCGGGTGCCTGCCAGCTGCGTTGCCAGAGCAGCTCTCCGTCATACGAACAACAGGCCAGTCGCCCGTTGAGATTATGAAACACAACACGTTCGTCATCCGCCACCGGCAACAGGCTGGTGGAATCATGCCAGGATTCCAAAACCCGCCCGTCGTAGCTTCCCGGTAGGTCGACGGACCAAAGCAACTTGCCGGTCTGTTTGTCAAAGCACTGCCCGACAATGTCACCGTTGAAATAGAACCCACCCGGGGCCGGCCCCTTGAGTCGAGCGTGAACGGTCAGGAACAGTCGGTCAGCCTGAAGACAGACTCCCGATTGCCCGGCTTCACTCAACGGCGTTCGATAGACGGCTTCCGCGATTCCACGCTCCGGTGAAAAGGCAGTCGCAGTAAAAGACGCGATCACGGCGGCAACGAAAAGAGAGCAACGGCGATTGGTCATGCGAGTATTTCTTCCACGATCCCGGTGCTGTCCGAAAAGTTTTTGGCGGGAACATCAAGTTGTTGCAAACAGGTGAGCAGGAGGTTTGAGAAGGGAACTCCGGAATCGGCCATTTCGTGGAAGACGCCCTGTCTGATTCCGAGATTGCGCCCGCCGGCCAGCATCAGCGGATAGTCACGATTGACGTGGGTCTTGCTGTTGCTGCAACCGAAGAGGACCAGCGTATTGTCCAGCATCGACCCTTCGCCTTCGGGTGTGTCAGCCAGTCGGTGCAGGAACTTCGCCAGCAGGTCGGCCTGAAACTTGTCAAAGGTTCCCAGCTTTTCCATGGCCTTGAGTTTGGTGCCGGCGGCTTGGTGGGCGAGCAGATGATGGTTCGCTCCCAAGCCGAGAGCGTTCTTGGGCATAGAGTCCCAGATACCACCGGCCATTACAGATCTGGCTCCGGATGGGTTGTGCTTCGTCGGATGTCGGAGAATTCGGGTCCGACGAAAATTTGCGTCGGATTACCGTCCATATCCAGCACCACCATTTGTGATCGGGAGTCGTCAGTGGAAACTTGCCCCTCCGGATCAACTACCAACGGTGATACCAATACCATCCAACTCGCGTGGATCTGGATCGGCAGGACCATCGTGTCAGCAGAAGCGTGACGATTGGTACCGAGCGCCTGAATCGCCGAATTGCAGATTTGCCGATGCGATTCGAATTTCTCCGCATCGGACGGGATCCACGGACGACTGTTGATATTTGGAGCGGGTGTCGTCGTCAGACTGTGGCTCGCTCCGGCCAGATAACCGGCCGCCGCCATCCCAACCGCGACTGCAAGGACTGAAGGATTACTCTTCATAGGGAGACAGAACCACTGGTTTATGGTGCCGCCAAGCAGAGAATTTTCTGGTTTTGGTAAACTTGGTCTCTTGATAAGCCAAAACCCCGGACGACAATTACGGCCAATGCTCCCAGGGCGAACAATCCCATCGCCCACGCAGGCAAAATGGGATGCACCTTGTCCCCGATCTCAACCAGCGATGGAAAAATGGACTCAACAGGTCGTCATCGCGAGATCAACGGCGATTCGGCGCTTTCTAAAATGAGCTTGAAAGAATACCCCGGTTGCCAAGTAAACAACGCCCCCCAGAGCGGAGCGATGATCATCCAGTGACCTGCTTGCCACGGTGGGGTTCATCCGGATGATCAACAGGTGCGACCAGCGCAGCCAAACTCATGATAATGGCGGCAATAAACAAGACTGCAAATTGGCAGCCCCTACACAGGGATGATTTGGCTCCCTTGGGTCGCTTGTTTCCAACGAAGAAGTGCCGGAGTAACAATCTGACTCAGGGATTCGAATCATGATGATTGGTGGCTGTTTCAGAAGTCGCTTCGTAATATCGCAAAGCCTTGCGTGCACTCTCCCTTCGCATCCGGTCCTTGAACTCTGTCCACCAGTCGAATGCACCGGCTGAGATGACCCACATAAGAACAGTTGTGGCGATGGCTATGACCAGTTTGTGCCGATGCGAGCGAAACTTCGCCATTCCGGCGAAATAGGCAACAGTTCCCCATAACGGTCCAACGTAGACCCAGGCGAACCGTTTGGCTTCCCGAACCTCTGTAGCGCCGTCTGGCCGGGCCATAAAGATAACGAAACTGGCCAAGAGCGCGGCGGTAACCAGAATTATGTACAGGCAGCCGATTGCGAATGACTTAATATTGCTTTCGTTGTCCGTCCCTTGTTTTTCGCTCGGAGTTGCCATTGGAAAATTTGATGGGAAATCTACGGTCGGCGGCGCCGATTCAGCGGCTTGCCGTCCAGGCAGATGAAACTGGAGTAGGTGTTCTCTGAATCAATCAGTTCAACACGGTAAATCCAAAAAGGTTTTTCTTCCTCGATTGTCAGCGGAAACCCAAATCCAAATTCTGTGTTGCGGATGTCACTCAGCTTCAGTTCCAGCAGTCTGAGTTGGCCGCAATTCGGGTGTCGCAATTGGATGTTTCGCTTGGCCGCAGCAAGGATATCCGGCAATGCGCCGGGAGGCTTCAGGCTGGTCACATCGTATAGGGAAAGTCGTTTGGCGCGGGCGACATCAACAACGAAATCCCAATAACCTTGCTGCCCCGGTTCCTGGATCGTGAGTAAAACGAGGTGGAACCGACTGTCGATAGCCTTCGTAACCACCCGAATCTCGCTGTCCACCTCCCGCGGGAATACTTCCACCAGACTGGTATCCGGTTGATCCAGATAAACGCTGTATTGACGCGTATGGAATTTCGGCAACCGATGTTTTAGAAGCCGACTGTGGGCCTGAATAAATTCGGCTTTTGACCGCGCGCCTTCACGGAGGATTTTCTCCGAAGGGCCGCGCCAAACGCGAATCTGCTCAACCTCCATGTACGAAAGGCGATTGGAGAAGCTCAGCATCAGGTGATAGTTCGTCCGAATGCCGTAGTCGCGTATCAGTTCTTCCTACGAAACCAGCGGACGACTGTAGCGCCCCACCAAGACGATTTTCCCATCGCGGGTGACGTGTATGGCCCGATTGTCCGTGGATACCGACCATCCAGCAGGAAGGTTTTGTTTCAAGCGAACGGCGAAATCCGAAACCGAGTCGGCGGACACGACTTCGTTGGGCAGAAGCAATAATCCGAGACCGATGATGATAATTCCCAATGAGGGAAAGAAACTTTTTGAGCGAAATTCGGCTAACATATTTTTCAAACGCCGCCCCATATCATGGGCGAGCGTGCTCATCTGCTTGGCCAACTCCTGATCCAAATGGCGACTACAATTGAAGTCCCAGAGTCCCAACCAATGATCAAAAAACTCCGGCTTCAATCCGAGGCGCATATGGGCCCCGGCAAATCCGCCGCGATACGTGGCGGGACCACCGGTATGGAGGGCCGAGAACTCGGTGATCTTTTGCAGATGTGATTCCCAGTCCTCGATATGAGAATTGAAAATCGGCCCCAGAATATCGTATTGACGGATATCGATATAGAACGGCCGGAGTAATTGGAGCAATCCCTCGTGACCGCCGATTTGCTCATAGCGCGAGGGTGCCGGGTTCGGGTCGTTCATTTAGTCGGGAAGTAATAGATCTTTGGCATTCCCGTGGCCGGTTGCGGGACGCGGGCAGTCTGGACGAAGTTCTGCGCCGCCCATTTGTGCCAGAGTGCGTTCATCGCTTTGACACGGTCGGGAAAGCCGCCGGCCAGGTCGTTCAGCTCGGAACGATCCGCATCGATGTTGTAGAGTTCCCACTTCTTTTCGTAGTTCGTCCACACGATCTTCCATTTACCGAGGCGAAGGGCGCGGTTGCCTTCGTGTTCAAAAAAGATCGGGCGGCTGGGAAGCTGCCTGCCGTCAATCACCGGCGTCAAACTGGTGCCGGGCAACGGCAGGATCGGTTTGTCATTCCATCGCTTGGGATACGCCCCCCGCCCCAGTTCAATCAGCATGGCGGACAGGTCGATCAGGTGGGCAGGTTGGCGATCGATTTCGCCGCGGCGTTCCATTCGCGCCGGCCAATGGAGAATGAAGGGCGAAGAAATACCGCCTTCGTGATTGTAATGTTTGTACAGCCGGAAAGGCGTATTGCAGGCGTTGGCCCAACCGGTGCCATAGCTGTGAAAGGTGCCTTTCTGGCCCATTCCGGCCAGCCTGTCGCCCCGATGAAGTTTGTTCTTCGGATAGGGATTGTCATCAAAGCCATGCGGATCCCATTCCGCACAAGCTCCGTTGTCCGAGAGAAACACAAGCAACGTGTCCTCCAGTTCGTCGTGACGTTTCAGGTCGCCAATGACTCGGCCAATATTCCGATCCATGATCTCAACCATGGCCGCATAAGTGGCCATCCGCCGCGTAAGATCCGCTCGGCGATCCGCCGGGAGACTCGCCCACGCCGGAATCTGTTTGTCATAATACGCAGAGTCCCGATTGCGCTCTGGAACCTTTGCCACCTGCCCGCGCGGGGACAGTCCAAATCCGGTTTTGATGATTCCCATCCGGCTCATCCGGGCGTGGCGTCCCGCACGAATGGCGTCCCAACCTTGCTCGTAGACAGGAACGTATTTATCGATCAGAGCCTTGGGAGCGTGCAGTGGAAAGTGCGGGGCGTTGTACGCCAGGTAGAGAAAGTAGGGATCCGATTTCTCGCGCGCCTGATCCATGAACGTCAACGCGTAATCCGTGATCGCATCGGTCGCGTAGAAGTCCGCCCCGTAGTCGGGTTGGGGACGATCCTCGGGCAGACGCACGTATATGTCCGGACGATAGAAACTCGCGTAGGCCTTGAAGCAACCATAGAACTCGTCGAAGCCACGGTTCGTCGGAATACAATCAGGATTCCCCTTCCCCTGCAGATGCCATTTCCCCGAAAGGAACGTCTGATAGCCAGCCTCCCGCAGCACGGTCGGAACGGTCACACAGCGGTCCGTCAGGAATCCGCGATAACCTGGCAGTCCGTTGTCCGCCATCATCGCGCCGACCCCGGCCTGATGCGCGTATAGCCCGGTCAACAGTGAAGCCCGCGTCGAACAGCAGCGGGCCGTGTTGTACAGTTGCGTCATCCGCAGACCATTCGCCGCCAGCCGATCCAGATTCGGCGTGGCGATCTCGCCGCCGTAACAACCGAGATCCGAATACCCCAGATCATCCGCCAGGATCAGGATAATGTTGGGCTGCTTTTTGACAGCGGCAAAACCGCGCCCGGTGCCGAGCACCAGCAGGAACGAGAGAAGGCAAATCAGTCCGCGCATAACCGCACGCTAACTGGCTGGGGACGTGTTTAGAAAGCCCTGATTCGACACCCGGCTCCCATCCGGGCGCGATTCCAAGTGGGTGGTATATCGTCTGGAGGGATGAGCTTGCGAGTCCGTGGCCGTATGACAGCCGAAGGCTGCCGGCTGGGCGGCTTTTAGGCTGCGATTGCCACGTGGCAATACACGAAACCACAGTTGCCCTCACCTTCGGTGCAAACACACGCCTTCGGACTCGCAAGCTCGTCCCTCCATAGGGCACGCCGTCACCCGCTTGCAATCACACCCCTCCAATCCACGGCCCGAGAATTCCGCGTTACGCCAACGGATCCGGACACACATCACGCCGCCCACAATCCTGGCAGAAGTCCCCCAGGTAGAACGTGTCGAAGAACTCCATCAACTGACTGATGGTTTCCTTCTCATCCGTCAGAAAGCCGGCTTCAAAATTCCGGCGCTTGGGTGATTTGGCCCCCATGCCCGCACCCGTCAGATTCAGGGAAGCCGCAGATTGGCAAACCTTTCATCGGTGGGAGATTGATCGGCAATCGCCTACAGGCCCAACTCTGCCAGCTTCGGCTGGATCGCCTTGGCCCAGCGTTCGTAGCCTTCGGCGTTGAGGTGCAGATAATCAGGCATGACCGTCTTGGAGATCGTGCCGTCGGGCTCCATGAACTCGTTGCTGAGGTCCATGTAGTGAACGCGCTCGCCGTCGGCGAAGCGGCGGATCTTCTGGTTGATCATGATGTTGTTCAGGCGCTTGAGATCGTGGGGTGACTGGCCACGCGGAAAGATACCCAGCAACAGGATCTTCGTCTCGGGTCGCTTCTTTTTCATGATGTCTAAAATGCTTTCGACGCCGGCCGCTACCTCGTCCGGGTCCTGATCGAAGTGGCCGGTGTTGTTGGTGCCGATCATGACGACGGCGACTTTCGCGCGGCGGCCCATCTGGTTGTTCGCAGTCAGACGCCAGATGACGTGTTCGGTGCGATCGCCACCGATACCGAGATTCAACGCCTGCTTGTCGCCGTAGTATTTCTTCCAGACATCCTTGCCGCGGCCTTCCCAGCCCTGGGTGATAGAATCACCGACAAACACCACGTCGAAGGGACCGTTGCGGGAGTTGGCGGTGAGCTGTTGGTTCCGATTGTTCCAGCTCTTCACATTACCGCGCGTCGAGGGAATGACGGCGCTGTTGACATCATAGTGTTTGCGTAGGTCGCGATAGCGTTTTTGCAGAGCCGCCAGCACGGGAACATAGTCGGGATCGGCGTGCACGCTGTTCATTTCCTGCGGATCGGTCTTGAGATCGTGGAGCTGCCATTCGCGGGTGCGGGGAAACCACATCAACTTGTAACGCTCCGTGCGTACCCCGTCGTGAAAGGGGACGTTGTGGACGGCGGCGTTCTCGTAATAGGCGTAGTAGATCGCGTCGCGCCAATCAGGCGTCTTGGCACCGCCGTTGCGGAAGAGCGGCACGAGGCTGCGGCCCTGGATGTCGGCGGGGATCGGTGCACCGGCGAGCTCGAGGAAGGTCGCGGCGTAGTCAATGTTCTGGATCATGGCAGGTGAATCAGAACCGGGGTTGATCACGCCAGGCCAGCGGATTAGGAACGGCATCTTCAAAGACTCCTCGTACATCCAACGCTTGTCATACCAGCCATGTTCGCCGAGGTAGAACCCCTGATCGGAGGAGTAGATGACGACGGTGTTCTCAGCGAGACCGGATTCATCGAGGTAATCGAGGACCCGTCCGACACCGTCGTCAACGGCCTGAACGCTCTTCAAATAATCCGTGATGTAGCGTTGATACTTCCACTGGATGATCTCCTTCTCGGTCAGCTTGCCGGCTTTCATCTGGGCGATGAATTTCTGGTTACGTGGTTCATACCACTTGTCCCAGGTCTTCTTCTGCTCATCCGTCATCCGCCCATATTCTCGATTCGGAAGATTCTCAAAATGTTCGGGAAAGAGGTTCTTGCCGTTGAACTTCATGTCGTGTCCCCAGTGCATGTGGTTGGCCACAGACATTTCGTTTTCCTTCAACAGGCTGGTGCGTCCGGCGTAGCTATCGAACAGCGAGTCTGGCTCCGGCACGGGCTTGCCCTTGAAGAGATCGAAGTGGCGCGGATGTGGCGACCAGTTGCGGTGCGGTGCCTTGTGCTGGCACATGAGGATGAAGGGCTTGTCCTTGCTGCGATCGGTCTTCAGCCAGTTCAGCGCACGGTCGGTAATGATGTCAGTGCAATAGCCCTGATAACGCTTCCGCTTCCCGTCCATCTGGATGAGATCCGGATTGTAGTAGTTCCCCTGCCCCGGAAGGATTTCCCAGTAGTTGAAGCCGGTTGGATTGCTGCGTAAATGCCACTTGCCGACAAGCGCCGTTTCATAACCCGCGTCCTGAACCATCTTTGGAAACGTCCCCTGCGAGCCATCGAAGAAGTCACCGTTGCGGCGGAAGCCATTGATGTGACTGTGCTTGCCCGTGAGGATGCAGGCGCGGGAAGGCCCGCAGATCGAGTTCGCGCAAAAGGAGTTCCGGTAGATCGCCCCTTCCTTCGCGAGCCGGTCAATGTGCGGCGTCTGATTGATCTTCGAACCCAGCGCGCTGATCGCCTGCACGGCATGGTCATCCGAGAAGATGAAAACGATGTTGGGTCTCTTTTGCGCGGCGTTCGCAGTCAGGGCACAGACGAGAACAATCAGGGTGGCAATGTGTCTCATGGAAGGCGGAGTGTAGAGGGCGGCGGGCAACTCACGGAAGTTGAATCTTGGCTTCGACCGCTATTGGGAACGAGAGTGCTTGGCCTCAGCCAGATTGCGAAAGATCTCGGTGATTTCCTGGAAGGGTTCCGCGTAGTATCTCGTAGGGCTTCCCTTCCTTGAGCGTCTGGTAGAAGGACTTGGCTTTGCCATCGTGGATCTTACTGCGGGAGTTTTCATGGACGATGTAGAGGTCGCTGCTGAATCCGCCGAGCTTCCCGGCTCCCGCCAGCTTCCGGATCAACGCCACACCCAGACGGTTTCTTCCCGCGGGGAGGGGCATGTTCTTTTCGGCGTCGGCGTAGCCGGGGTAGCCGCCGCGCTCGGTCCCCCGGTAATCCCAGGCCACCACGATCAGATTCCAGACGACGGATGCCTGCCCGTTGTTACGGGCCTTCACCCAGCCTTGCAGTTTCTCCGCGCCGAAGCCGGGTTGACTCCTCCCAGAGCGACCTTTTTTCCCTCCTCCCAGAGCGACCTTTTTCCCGAGTGCATCTTCTCGCCGATATGGCAGCCATCATCGGATCACAGCACGATGATTGTGTTGTCGGGGTGAGGGCCGGCGTCAAGTGCATCAAGCAGTCGCCCGACGCAGTGATCGGTAAACGTGGCGTAGGTTTCATGCAAATAGACAAATGGCTGTAGGTCGAATTCAAAATGGTTTCGTACGTGTAAAAAGTCTCGGCCATCATTTCGGCTGATCGGCAGGGTTCGATACGATTCGAACTGAAGGCAGGCCGCCATCGCAGCAAGTTGCCCGGGCAACAGAACTTGCCGGCGCCATTCATCGCTACGCGATTGCGCGCTCGATCAGGTTGCGGGTCATTTTCTCATTCTGGCCCCAAGGCAGCCAACCTTGGGCTGGAGGGGGATGCCCGGTTGGGGCATTAAGTCAGTTTTGGAAAGGCCAGGTTCCAAACGAGGATGAAGCGGAGCTTCGAAACGAGGCGGGAGGGAGAGTTCGGCAGTGTTGGGGTCACCCGAGCGGTTCCAACCCGCGCAGAGTTCCGCCGCCGGTTGAGAACGTATCGACTTCCAGTTTCAAGTGCTGGAGATAGGAGACAAGCAGGTTGCAGAGCGGCGGTGAGTTTTTCGGTTGGAAACCGAGGTGCTGTCCGTGGCGGAAGCGGCCGCCGGCGGCGATGATCGGAAGGTTAGTGTTATTATGGCTGGAGGCGTTGCCGAGGTTTGAACCGAGTAGGATCGCGGTCTGGTCGAGCAGGGTATGTTCACCTTCTTGCGTCTGCTCCAGATTCTGGAGGAAGTCGCTGAAGATTCGCATCTCCTCGCCCTCAATGATCGCGAGTTGTTTTAGCTTCTCGGGACTCTTGCTGTGGTGGCTGAGGTTATGCCAGCCGTCTTCCACGCCTTGCAGATTCACGACTTCATTCCCGCCGGCGCCACTGAGCGTGATCAGGCGCGTGGAATCGGTTTGAAGGGCCAGCAGGATGAGGTCGAAGAAAGTTTCCATCCGCCCCGTGAAATTCGCCCGGTCGGTAATATCGGTCGGTGGTTTCTGATCTACGGAGGGTTTGGGTTGTTTGACCCAGTCTTCCGCCCTTACGAGACGCTGTTCCACTTCTCTGACACTGGTGAAATACTGATCCAAGGTTTCGTGATCCTCACGTCCGATTCTTCGGGAGATCGCCCGGGTTTGATCGGCCACGAGGTCCATGATGCTTTGTCCGTCCTGGATCTGCCGCATTCGGGTGGCCTTCTCCGTAGCAGTGCCTTCCAGAAAGAGGCGCTTGAAAACGGTTGAAGGTCGTTTCTCCGCCGGGATCTGTACCCCGGAACGCGTGTAGGAAATCCCTTTGTCACCGGCGGACAGCACGAGGAACGGATAGCGGGTAAGATGCCCGCTGCGTTCGGCTGCAAACTGATCCACGGAAATCGCATTTCGAAAACTCGGCTGACTTGGGTGCGAGGCACCGGTCAGGAAACTTCGTTCGGCATGGTGCCCGCCATCCACCATCGGATGCATGAGGCCAGACATGACCGAGAACTTTTCTCGAACCGGCTGCAGCGGTTCCAGATAGGGGGTGACGCTGTAGTCCCGCCCCGTCGTTGCGGGGAAAAGATTGGGTGTGTGAATCCCCAACGGGGCACAGATGGCCAACATGCGCCGCACGTCCTTTTCTCCCGTTGCTTTGGCGGGTGCCGACATGCTCTGCAACAGAGGCAAGGCCATGGTCACTCCGGTGGCCCGGAGAAAGGTGCGACGATCAAGTTTGTTTCTCATTTTCTGGGCAAGGTTTGAAAGCGGTTCATGGGCGGTGAAACATTTCGTTCTCAACCACGGCGTGAATCAGGGAGCGTAGTCCGAACTGATTCTTCCGCGAGGCATCGACGATGGCGTCCACCGCCGCGCGATCGGCGTGGGTGACAGGCCGTCCGGTTCCGTAGATCAACAGCTTTTCGGCAAGTGCGCGGGCGAGGGTCTCGGGTTGGTTGAGCAGTTGGCGGCGAAATTCCATAAAGTCACCAAAGCGTTTTCCATCGGCCCATTCACCGCCCTTTTCCACCGGTTGGCCAACGTAGTAACTCGCGTTCTTCACGCGTTTTCCGTTCTTGCCCATCGAGCGGTAGTATTCGCGTTCGCCGCCGATGGCATTGAACTGCTCCAGCGCAAATCCGGGCGGATCAATGCGGGCGTGGCAGCGGGCGCAGGATTCATCGGCGCGATGCTTGGCCAGTTGCTCTCGAATGGTGAACGCTCCGCGAATATCTGGCTCCACTGCGGGAACCCCTGCCGGCGGTGGTAAAGGCGGCTGACCGAGGATCTTGTCCAATACCCACACTCCGCGAATGACCGGTGAAGTGCTGGTTCCGTTGGCGGTGACCTTGAGCACACTGGCGTGGGTCAGGATCCCTCCGCGAACGTGGTCCGGCGGAATTTTGACGACCCGAAACTGTTCATGTCCCCGGACGCCGGGGATTCCGTAGTGCTCGGCCAACCGCTGATTCAGAACCGCAAACTCCGAATCCACAAAGTTCAACACACTCAGATCGTTCGTCAGGACGTGCCGGAAGAATCCGCGGGTCTCGGCAAGCATTGAACGCAGCAGCAGTTCGTCATACTCCGGATAGAGTTTCTTGTCCGGAGTGGTGAACTCGATGTCCCGGAGATTTAGCCATTGGCCGGTAAAATGTTCAATGAAGCGTTCGCGTTTGGGGTGGTCCAGCATGCGCTCGACTTGAGCCCGCCGCGCGTTGGGTTCAGACAACTCACCAGCGGCGGCCAGTTGCAACAATTCATCATCAGGAGACGACGACCAGAGAAAGTAGGAGAGCCGTGAGGCGATGGTGAAGTCACCGATAATGTTGTCCTGATTCAGCAGGAGGAAATGCGGGGAACAAAGCGCGGCACTCACTCCCGCACCAACGGCCTCCTCGAAGGTGCTTCCGGCATCCAGTCGGGCAAGGGCGAGATTCACGAACTGATCAACGAGCGACTTTTCTACGGGGCGGCGGAATGCCCGCGGGACAAAGCTACGAATGATTCTCCCAACGTCGTCCTTCGGTGCCGACGACTCAACGAAGTGCGAGCGAACGCCCCGGCGATGCCGGATGTAAAATGAAGGACCTTTTTCCATCGAGACCGTTGGGGATTCGCCGAACAGTTTGCGCTGCGCAAGGGAAGGAAACGGCTGGTCAAGTGGTCCATACGATTCTGCCCAAAGGATGCCAACACCCGGGCGGGGTTCGTGTTTGTCCCGCCAGGTGACGTGTTCCGGAAAGACCCAGGGCAGCACGTGCATCGCGTGCAACTCACCCATGCGGGTCGTGAATTCGATGATACGCGGGTTCGCCGCCGTGCCGGTCACGTCGTAGATACCTTGGAAATGTCGTTTGCCATCGCCGAACAACGGGCCGGTGAATACCGCTGCGGAAAGAGTCCGATGGTCTCCCTGATCGTGGGGGAATACGGCGACCCGACAGCGATAGATTCCTTCCTCGATTGGATGCGCGGGATCGACGCGCGCGCCGGGCCAACCGGGGGTGAAATCAATGAACGCACCATCACGTTCGATGACACCGCCCTTCTTTTTTTGGACGGCAGCAATGTTGTCCTTCTGATCCATCAATCGGATTCGGCGCGTGGCTGGCAGGGCGGGTTGGATACGGCGAATCATGCCTTCAAAGGCTGCGTTTGCGGCGTCCAGGTAGCGTTCCATCAGGATCGAAGAAATGCCGAGTCCGGTGGCCACATTGTCGAATCCCTGCACGCTGCCATCCTCCGGCAGCAGATCTTTCAGTGGCGTATCGACTCCCAGCAGGTCCTGAACGGTGTGTTCGTATTCCGTCCGGTTCATTCGGCGCAGACCCAGGACCGGCGCTTGCACATTGGCGAGTTGGCCACCAATCCAGTTGATCATATGAGCCAAATCAGATGGGGCGGGGCGGGGTTCCTTTTTGGGCGGCATCTCGCCCGTTTGGAGAACGTCAGCAATCTTGTTCCAGGTATCCGTCGTGCCGCGCCAGGGAGGAGTCAGCGTATCAAGGCGCAGATCCGCCTTGGATTTGTCCGCGCCGTGACATTTGACGCAATGCGTCTGAAAGAAGGCGCTGAACTCCGCGCCGGGAATCGGAAGTGCCAACAGAAACAATACTGGAATGACGAGCCGCATACGGTGTTCGAAATAGTCGATATCAATCACGCAGTGTCAACGGTTGTTCGGCGGCCAAACGGTGGGTTATGGCAGTAAGAGGGAATGAAAATTCACAAGGTCCGCCGGGATTCACCTGTGAAAAGGCATTGAAAGACCCTGAAAGTCAGGCGAATCACCTGTGATCGATCAAATACAGAACACCATTTGACGTGCTGCCAGCGCTTTGCGACACTGCCCGCACATGGTTGTTCGAGTTGGCAATACCTATTACAACGTGAAGCTGGAGCCGGTGCTGATAGCATTGGCTGTGCTCGTGCTCCTGATCGGGGCACGGACGATCTTCTTCACGGTTCCCGCAGATTCGAAGGCGATTGTGTTGCGCTTCGGAAAATACGTTCGCACCGAGGACCGCGGACTGCACTTCAAACTTCCCTTCGGTATCGAACAGCAACTGCCCATTCCGGTGTTGCGCCAGTTGAAACAGGAATTTGGATACAGCACGCCCGATGGCATGAAGCGGCAGTTCATTTCGGACGTGGAACAGGGCCGCGAGAGGTCCATGGTCACGGGTGATCTCAACGCCGCCACGGTGGAATGGGTGATCCAGTACCGGATCACCGATGCGAAGAGTTACCTCTTCAATGTAAAATTCACGGATGACACGCTGCGCGACGCCTCCGAATCGGTCATGCGCGAGGTCGTCGGTGATCGCACCGTCGACGAAGTGATCACCATCGGTCGTCGGGACATCGAAGACGAGGCGCTCCGCAAACTTCAGGTGCTCATCAACGAATACACCATGGGAGTCAGCATCGATCAGGTGCAGCTCAAGAATGTGAATCCTCCGCCGGACGTGCAACCCTCCTTCAATGAGGTCAACCAGGCACAGCAGGAACGTGAGCAGCTGATCAATGTAGCCTACGGTGAATATAACAAGGCGGTCCCCCGTGCCCGCGGTGAAGCCAACGGCAAACGAACGTCCGCCGAGGGTTACGCCATCCAACGACAGAATGAGGCGGAAGGTGATGCCGATCGATTCAACGCCCTCTTTACCGAATACCAGAAAGCGCCCGAGGTCACCCGCCGCCGGATCTATCTGGAAACCATGGCGGAGGTGCTGCCAAAAATTGGAAGAAAAGTGATTGTCGACGAAGATTCAAAACAGGTGTTGCCCTTGTTGCAACTGAACTCAATGGGAGGTGCACGATGAAATCAGGAGCAACACTGGTCGCCGTCGGAATCCTGCTGGTGGCCGGATTGATTGTCCTCTCCAGTTCAGCCTACACCGTGCTCGAAACGGAGCAGGTGATCATCACCCAATTCGGTCGCCCGATCGGTGAACCGGTTACCGACGCCGGTCTGCATTTCAAGACGCCGTTCGTGCAGGAAGCCATTCGCATCGAGAAACGCATTCTTCCTTGGGACGGCGAACCCAAGGAAATGCCGACCAAGGACAAGACCTACATTATCGTCGATGCCTTCGGCCGCTGGCGGATCAAGGATCCGCTCCGCTATTACGAACGTCTCCGTGACGACGCCGGTGCAGAAACTCGCCTCGATGACATTCTGGGCAGTGAAATCCGCAACGCGGTTGCCAACCACGAACTGATCGAAATGATTCGGACCACCAAGGACCGGACGCCGATGAAAGATGATTCCATCTCCAATACCATGACCAACCTGGGGGTGCTCTATGCCATCCGTCGCGGTCGCACCCTGGTGGAGGAAGACATCAAAAAGGCAGCCACCGACAAGCTGATTGAGTTTGGGATCGAGCTGCTGGACATCCGCTTCAAGCGCATCAACTACAATGAAACCGTCCGTCGCCAGATCTATGCACGCATGATCAGCGAACGTCAACGCATTGCCGAAGAGTTCCGCTCGCAGGGTATGGAAAAAGCGGCGGAGATCCTCGGTAACCGGGACAAGGAACTGCTGGAGATCGAATCAAGTGCCTACAAGGATATTCAGAAGATTCAGGGCGATGCCGATGCGACGGCCACCAAGACCTACGCGGAGGCCTACAATCAGAGCCCGGAATCAGTCGAGTGGTATGAGTTCGTCAAGACCATGGAATCCTACCGAACCATGCTGAATCAGGACTCCACGATGATCCTCAGTACGGACAGTGAGCTGTTTCGCTACCTGAAGAGCATCGAGCTCCAGAAGTAGCGGCTAACTCAGAGAGTTTCGAGGCGGGCCTCCAACAGAGGTTTGACCTCGGCGTACGATTTCTCCGCCGCAGAGAGCAGTTCGGGCATGGGATCCCAGATCTCGTCTCGTCCGTTTCGTTCGATCTCTTGGCAGAAGTAACTCATGGCCTGCGCGCCGACGTGTCCGGCGCTGGTCTTCAGCGGATGAATAGCCGGTTCGATCTCCGCCATCCGCCCGGCGGCCAGGGCACTTCTGGCAATTGTCAGCCTCTCATCGGCATAGCCAAAAAACATTTTCACCATCTCACGAACAAAATCAGCTCCTCCCAATTGCAGGAGTTTGTCGAGAGCGGCGGGATCGAGAACAGGTGCGTCGGTTTCCATGTGGATCTCAGGGTTCGCTCCGAACCTCGGAAGCCCTAGATTTTTTGTCAATCCTTGGGTTGATGGGAATCGCGGACAAGGCCTCACCGATGGGGACTCGTATTGCCCTCCTCATGGGCGTTCTACAGGCTTCGGCAGGCGCCAAAACAATATTATCGAAGAGGGGTAAAAACACATCCAGTGGGATGCGGTGGAAAGCAGGGACGCAGACAATGCGAAACTGATGGGGTCACGAAATCCGTTCATACTCATGATCATGCGAGACCAGCGATCAAGGCGTGACTCAACGTGCCTCTGACCAGCTCAGCCCCGGACTCGTAGAGCGGCGGCCTGCGGCCGTTGAGCGAATGGACGCGCGCTCACCTCGTGAAAGATGAGGCCACCAGCGTCGCGCGTGGACAAACGCGAAGTAGTCACCTTCGCGAATACCGTCAACCGCGGCCGATATACTCCGCGATCGTAGTGACTCTGAACGGTGAACGGCGTGGCCGAAGAGAAACCCAACCCCGAGAATTGCGACCGCCAAGAGATAAGAAGTGGAAGCGCTGGACAGGGTTAAACCCAAGGCGGCGGGATCAAAGGTTTTCCTCCAAAATACCGACACTTCGGAAGTGGCAGAGGTTCCGGGGGAACGCGACCAGAGCGGCGATAGACGCAAGCAAAAAATGAATATTCGAAGAAAAATGGTTAAAATAGCAGAAACCCGTTGACCTCACCCAGAGGGGTATGGACCAATATGAAGCCAATAGTGGGAATTGATTGTCCCCGACCAAAAAATGGCCAGAGCTAGCAAGAAAAAGACTTTACGGAAACCCCGGTATTCCGCCAGTACAGCGAAATATGACGCCCACCATAACGTCCTTTCGAACACTTACGGCACGCTTGCCGACCTCCGCCGATCTCTCTCCGACTCGAAGACGGACATCGATGAACGGGGCAAAATTCTCGGTCTGTTTTCGGTTTGCAACGATTCCCAGCGCGCCTGGCTGTTGCTTGAGGACTACTTCGACAAGCTGAAGCTGAGCCGCAAGGATTTCCCGGGTGAGGATTGGTGGGATCGGCTGATGGAGTCCGAAAACGGAGAACGGCTCGAAGAGCTCTCCATGGTTTTCCTCCGCGCCAACCGAAGCATCCCCAGCGAACTGCTGCCGCACGCCAACTTCGACCGCTTTGCCGAGATTGAGGAGGCCGAACGCGAGGAGCGTATGCTTCGTGAACTGGAGGAATGGCTCTTTCCGCTGGCGCCAGTGCATCTGGATTCGCCGCGCGCATCGCTGCGGGTGATCTGCCGCTCAGTTCCCCGGGAAGAAAATTCTGCGCTTCATCAGTTCCGAATCGAATTTCATCTGCGCCGGCCCCGAACCGGTGAGAAGAAGCGTAGCCTGGAGGAACTTCTCGATCTGAACACACGCGCCGCTCATGAGCAGGAACTTTTCCCCAAACAAGACTGGGATTTCATCCGCTGGATCGTGGACAACTACGGTGCCCAAGCCGAAGAGATCGAGGCCATTGAACTGTCTGGCCTGGACCTGCTCCAATGGCTCGCACAATGGGGACATCAAGGCCGCCTGGAATTGAACGACACGGGCAAGCCGCTGCGATTTGTGGGCAGCGTCGCCGAGATCGAACCCAACATCGCGACTGGCGACGGCGAACTTGCTTTCACTCATACCATCACCCTCCCGAACGGCGAGACCGCCAGTGTCGATGAGGCCACCTGGTTTGGTGGTCAGCCCGCGTTACTGTTATATGGCGACACGATCTATATCGTTCGCAACGCGCCGCCGGAGACGGTGGTCCAGACCTTGGCGACGCAGCCGAAGGTGCCGGTTCAGAATCTGAGCCATCGTTTCATCAGCCACCTTCGCCGCAGTGACAAAGCCCAAGGCATCAACTGGGAAGATCTTTGTACGGCGCATCCGGCGCGGCCGCAGTTTGTCTTTGAACTGGTGGACGACACGGTTCGCCTTCGCCTGATCGCCCAGAGTGATCGGGATAAGAGCACCTGGCAGTGGAATGGCCACGAATGGAAAAAAGAGGAGAGCACCGGGCGGGCGAAAAAGAGGACCGTGAAGAAGAATAGCCGTCCTGAAATCCTCGACGATCTCCGTCTCGAAGCCGCGGTCCATTGGCTCCGACAACTGGACTGGTTCACCCCCGAACCGGGATTGTGGGTGGGTGACGCGAACGAGAACTTCCTGAATGTCTTGTCGCGGGTCTGGAGCGATCGGCCGGAAGAAGCCGATTACCTGGGCAACGGTCTTTTTCAGCGGCTGTTCCTCAGCCCGAAACGCCTCAAGCCCCATCTGGTGGTCAAAGGCAGCGGCATCAACTGGCTCAGCGTCTCTGCCGAGTGGGAAGAAGAAGGGATGCGGCTCACCAAAAAAGACCTCGACCGGCTTGCCAAGGCGACCAGTCGTTTTGTCAAACTACCGAACGCCGGCTGGGTCGAACTCGACACCGAAGCGGTCCAGAAGGCCCAGGAAACCATGGCTGATCTTGGCATCGACGGGCTTTCCTCCATCACCCAGAAAGTCGGCATCGAACAGGCTGCGCATCTTGAGGAAAAAGATTTTGAGAAATTTTCAGATTCAGCTGCGGCCCGTAAACTTCGTGAACGGCTCAAGGAATTTGAAGGCGTCCGCCCCACCGACCTTCCAGATCTGATCAATGCCGACCTTCGCCCCTACCAGAAGGAGGGCTTCGATTTTCTTTGTCATCTCACCCACCTTAATCTGGGCGGCGTACTCGCCGATGATATGGGCTTGGGCAAGACTCTGCAGACCTTGGCATGGCTGTCCTGGCTCAAGGCGTTCAAAGGAAAACGCTATCGTCCGTCGCTGGTGATCTGTCCCGCTTCGGTGTTGCACAACTGGCGTCGCGAGGCAGAGAAGTTCACACCGAACCTGAAGGTGCTCGTCCTGCAAAGCGGGTCGGCCCGTCGCAACCTACTGAAACAGATTCCAAAATTTGACCTCGTGGTGACGAACTACGCGTTGCTGCGCCGCGATCTTGAGCAGTTGCAGGATTCCAATTTTGGCGCGCTGGTTCTCGACGAGGCGCAGTTCATCAAGAATCCACAGGCGCAGGTCACGCAGAGCGTCAAGCAGCTCAACGCCGATCATCGCCTGGCCCTCACCGGCACCCCCTTGGAGAACCGCCTCCTCGATCTGTGGTCGATCGTCGATTTCACCCAGCCCGGCTATCTTGGGAATCAGGAACACTTCAACGAGACCTATGATCCCAAGCAGGATCCCGTTCTCGACGAGAACGGCAAGAATGCCGAGAACCTGTCGCTCGGCCGGATCGCCCGCCGCAAGCTCGGCGCGAAGCTTCGCCCAATCCTCAAACGACGCGTGAAGAAGGAGGTCGCCAAAGATCTTCCCGAACGCATTGAGCAGCGTCGCGATTGCATTCTGGGCGAGGAACAGCGCACGCATTACCTCGCTGAACTTCGTCGCAGCCGCGATCAGGTCCAGGATGCCGTCAAAACAAAGGGACTTGCCAAAAGCAAGATGCACGTCCTCGCTGCGCTCACGCGTCTGCGTCAGATCTGTTGCCACCCGTCGCTCGTCGGCAGCAGTTCACCTTCCGGTAAAACTGAGACCCTATTCGAACTCATCGAACCGTTGCTGGAGGAAAACCGAAAGATCCTCGTTTTCAGTCAGTTCGTTAAAATGCTTCAGATTCTCGAGAAGGACTGTGGCACGCGCGGCATTCCCACACACATGCTGACCGGCGAGACAAAGGATCGCCAGGAAGTCGTCAACGCGTTCCAGGAAGATGATCGCGGCGGAGTGTTCCTGCTCAGCCTGCGGGCTGCCGGCACCGGTCTGAATCTGACCACGGCAAGCTACGTTGTGCTCTATGATCCGTGGTGGAATCCGGCCGTCGAGGCCCAAGCCATTGATCGCTCGCACCGCATCGGCCAGACCGAGACCGTCAATGCCTACAAGCTCATCACCCCCGGCACCGTCGAGGAGAAGATCTGGGATCTGCAGCAACGCAAGTCACAGACGATCGCCGATGTGCTCGGCGAAGAAGGATTCGCCAAGAGCCTGTCCGAGACCGATCTCGAATATCTGTTCTCCGAAGACTGAGGCGGAGCCCGCCTGCCCCGTCTTTGTTGAACCACGAATGAACACCAACAGACACGAATGACGTCGGTGACTCTTGGACGATTCTCGTGGGCGTGATTGGCTCACCCAATGATGTGCCGCCGAATCGCTGCAAGACGCCGACAATCTTTCCACGATTCGGTCCATTCGTGGTTTCTTGAATGCATAGTTGAGGCTACGGCTAAGGTAAGGTCTCAGCAGTTGGTAATGGGCGATGGGGCCGCACTGCAATCGGAGATATCTCAGTCAAGGCGATCTACGAAAACATGCATTTTTATACCGCGGCGCTACAGGCCTGCGAGGAACATGGTTTCGGACTCGCCGGATTTTTTCCGGTGAAGGGAGACAATCGGGGCGCGGTGATCGAATTCGATTGCGTGATGATCCGGCGTGGCGCTGTTCAGAGCCACTGAGACACATTGGCCTTGCTGCCGCCAGAATCCCGGCCAAACAGGCGACCGGAATGTGAGTAAGTTTCTACCCAAAACTCCTTGCCTCCACTACAGGTGGTGTTCTAATCCCAAGCGAACCTCAATAAGTTGTGCTTGTTATCAATTAGGTATGCGTTGCCCAAAATGCGGTTGTCAGGACGATAAGGTAGTGGACTCCCGCTCTTCGCGAGAGGGCGCAACCATCCGACGGCGCCGCGAATGCAACAAATGCAACCAGCGGTTCACCACTTATGAGGAGCTCGAACGAGCCGGCCTGATGGTCATCAAGCGGGACGGTCGACGGGAGGAATTTTCGCGGGACAAGATGATTTCCGGAATCAACGCGTCATTTACCAAACGACCGGTGAGCACCGTGGACATTGAGGAGATGGTTTCGCAGGTGGTGGAATCGATCGCCAAAAAATTTGATTCGGAAGTGCCGACCAGCGAGATCGGCACGGCAGTCATGAACAGCATTCGTGATCTGGACAAGGTGGCCTACGTCCGTTACGCGAGCATCTACCGGCGGTTCGAGGAGATCGAAGATTTCCTCGATGCCGTCAAACGACTGGAGGTTAAACGTGATACTTCTACATTCACACTCCCTGGTTTTTGAGACATCGGACGGCGATCTGATTCCGTGTGACGCGGAAGAGGTGACGATCGAACTGATCGGCGACGCCGTGAACAAACTCGATACCAATGTCGTCCGCCAGGCGGCAGCGGCCGTGCTGCACTATTTCAAGACCGAGCGTGAGCAGGAGGTTGTGACAATCCTGGAATTTACCACCGCTCTCGAGCGGGTCCTGCGCAAACTCGGACTCAAGGTGATCTCCGGCGAAAGCTCCCGCGCAAACGATAAGATTATCGAAGCCGATCTAGTCGATCTGGTCGCGGACGAGGGTGCGGCGAGTGAACTGCTTTTCTTCCAGCGCCTGAAGGATAATTTTTCTGATCTCCTTGCCGAATCTCCAAACCTGGTGCGCCTCAGCGGTCTGCGGCCCTGTGTCAAAAGCCTTGTTGGGGCCCGGCGCTGGGGCAAACGTTGTGCCGGGATGTCAGATCAGATCATCGAGTTTCTGCGGGATTACCTGGATCAACGGAAGGCGGCACTGGAAACCGCTTTGGTGGTGACCTGATTTTGAAGCAATGAGTGAGACGATTTTTGAACGTATCATATCCGGCGAGTTCAAGGCCGAGGTCGTGCATGATGACGAAACTTCATTCGCGTTCCGCGATGCCAATCCGCAGGCACCAACGCATATCCTGATCATTCCCAAGAAGCCAATCCCACGGATTGGTGAAGCCGAACCGGACGATCAGGAACTGCTGGGCCACCTGATGTTGAAAGTCGGTGAGATCGCCCGCCAGGAAGGGCTTATCGAGAACGGCTATCGGGTGGTGATCAACAACGGACGAGATGCGGGTGAATCCGTGCCTCATCTGCACATCCATTTGCTTGGTGGCCGCTCTCTCCAGTGGCCCCCAGGTTGAGCCGCCCTTTCCTTCTGCTACCAGCATCGCGACGATTTGACCGGGGGCTCATCGCGATCGCTCTGCCGATCGCGTACGCCGCTGCGTAACTGACCGTCACATCATCAGAGTCGGCTGTCCGGTTGAGTGATTGAAGCGCGGTTGATGACGTCAACCGCACCACACAGACTCCCCTACGAATCCAGCGACTTGAGCCGCAATATCTTCACAGCGATAGCGAGCGAGTTCACGACCGTTACCACGATGATCAACGCGGCACCCAAGATTGTTGCACCCGGCGCAGCTCGTAGACCTTCCATCAGATTCGCACCAGCCCCGAATCCGGTTTCACCACTGAAAAGCAGAATTCCAAAATCGCGCACCAGCTGACGGGCTGCGCTGGGCACATGGGTCGCCGGTGCGTAGGTCGGCGCAGATGAAGCCACCTGGACGAGGTCACCCGCGACGAGCGCCGGCATGTCCCGTTCACGCAAATTCTTCGCGAAGCATTTGCGCGGCGGCGGCTTCGTTGGTGAGCTTCTCGTACGCCTCATCGATCGGGACAACCGCGCCGGAACCGGGAGCGAAGCCACAGTCCGGGTTTAACGTGATGCGTTTGGGATCGATGATGGCGGCGGCCTGCCTGACTCGGCCAGCGATCTGCTTGGGTGTATCGATCTTGCCGGGCATGACGTCGACGCAGCCAAGACCGATTTCGAAATCTTCGCGCAATTGTTTCAGGACTTCAAAATCACCGGCACCGGGGGTCGAGAATTCCATGGTAATGTGGTGAACCTTCAATCGGTTCAACTGACCGATGATCGGGTCGAAGGCACCCTGATGGCCAGCGTCTCCGCGGGCTCGGGCACCGGCGCGGCGGCAGAGATGTTCGGCAAATTTCACACCTTCAATGCCATCGATGAGATCGTTGATCATTTCAACCGCGAAGTCCGCGTCGCGGTCCGGGTTGTCGCATTGGCAACGGACCTCGGGATCCACGAACAGACAGAGATGCGGATCGTCGATCTGAATGATATCGGCGCCGGCTTCCTTTAGCAGTTCGGCTTCGCGGCGCAGCACGGGCACGCAGTCGCGGACAAAATCATCTCGGTTGGGATAAGCCTTGGCCGATTTTTCGGCATCCCACATCCGTTCGCCAAGCAGCGCGGGCGAAGGAAGTGTGGCTTTGATCTGCTTCGAAGTGATGCTTTGGACGAAGGTCACTTCTTTCGAAATGAAGCCCGGAGTCTTCGGCGAAAGTTTGTCCGTCACGACCGTCATCGGTCGGCCGTCGTCAGCGCGGCTGAGCTCGAAGCCGTGGGCGAGTTCGGCGATCACACCGATGTAGGATTTGCGACGCCATTCGCCATCGGTCACCACGTCGACTCCGGCCTGTTCCTGGACGGCGACGATGTAGCGCACGGCGGCGTCCATGCGTTTCTCGTACTCCTCGGGCGAGACTTCGGTGTCGCCCATGACGAGATCTTTTACGAATTCGGAACGCGGCATGGAGCCGATCACCGAGGCGGGGAATAGAGTGGGAGATGACATGCTGTTAATCTGGGTTCAATCGTGGACCATACGACCGCGCCACTGGCGCCGCCCGAGTTCAAAATCCTGTTGGGTGTCAATTTCCATATATTCACCGTCCGTGTCCACATGGTGCATCGTCACGCCGGCCTCAATCATTTCCTGGAACAACAGGATCTTGTATGCCTTTTCGAAAACCTTCGCTTCACGGTAAGGCTTGCCGGCGTACTGCTCTTTGGCGCGGAGGTAATGTTCCTTCAGCTTTTGCGCGCCCGCTTTGTCGAAGCGGGTCACACCGGTGTACTCGCCGTAAGCGTCGTCCGGCGCGATACCGCGGTGGACCTTGGTTACCGTTCCGTTGCTGACGATCACCTTCTCGGCGTCGTCCGGCGGGTGTTCGGTGCGAAATTCGTAACGGCTTTCCCAGCCGGTGTCTACCGCGAGGGCAATGGACTCGGGGTGATTGAGCAGTCCCTTGATGAGGTTCGCTGAAAAGAGAATATCCGAATAGCAGCAGATGAAGGGTTCATCCATCAGATCCTGAGCGTGCATGAGCGATTCAAGGATATTGTTGTTCGGCCAGTCCTGATTGTGCCGAAAAGTGAAGTGCGGGTAATCGCCACGAACCTTGTCGATCAGGTAACCACCGATGAAGCAGATATCGGTGACCCCGGCTTCGGCGAAGGCTTCGACTCCCCAGTCGAGCATCCGCTTTCCGTGCACTTCAGCATAACACTTGGGTGAATCCGCCGTGGTCGGCATCAACCGACTCCCTCTTCCTGCTCCGATAATGATTGCTCTCATTTTGCTTCTTCAGGCGTTTCCGGCCCACGATTCCATAGCAGTGAGACCACCGCCGCACCGAGAATGGCGCAACCCGCCCAGAATCCCAAGGCGGCCGACCAGTCATAGTTATCCACCAACATGCCGGTGACCTGATCACCGGCAAAGGCACCCATGTAACCCATGAAATTTACAAGACCCACCGCCGCTGCCGGAGCGCCGCTCTTGGCCAGATCAATTGCCGCTGTTCCCACGAGCAGAACTTGCGGTCCGTAGATGGTGAAGCCCGTGCACGCCAACATGATCAACGCGGGTCCAAGTCCGATCTGAACCACGCTGCTGAACATCAGCGTCAGCCCGCCAAGTAGCAGCATCAACATGCAGATCAACGGTGCCCTTCGTCCGCCAAAATATCGGTCGGTAGTCCATCCCGCCAGGTACGAGCCGAGCACGCCGCCCACGGGCAGAATTGCGTATTTCAGCGCCGATTTCGAAATGGACTCGCCAGTGGTCTCGACCATGAAGGGCAGGCCCCAATCGAGGAAGCCGTAGCGGCAGGCATTCAGCAGGGCGAGCGCGATTGCCAAAATCCATAGCGCGGGATTGTTAACGGTGATCCTGATCGTCTCGCGAAAACTGGGTTGCGCGACCTTGGGCAATTCCTCAGACGGCGTTTCCCCGTCGTTCGGGCCCGCAACAGCTGCGGGGGTTTCCTTGAGGAAGAACAACATGTGGATACACGAAAGCATCAGGATTCCCGCCGGGACAAAGAAGGCTCCGCGCCAGCCAAAGTAATCCGCAGCAAACCCGGAAACGATGAAGGTCAACGCCGCCGTTGCCTGGTAGCCGGTTCCAATGATGCCGATCGAACGACCGCGAGTTTCCGGCGGAAACCAATTGGCAGCGACCCGCATGCAGGGCGTCCAGCCGAGCGCCTGGAAGTAGCCGTTGCAGGCCCACACAAAGATCAAAAAGTAGAGCCCGGTGCCGAAGCCGAACACCACGTTCAAGAGGGCCGACATCAGCATCCCGATCGTCAACAGTTTGCGCGGCGAAATGCGCTCAGCCAACTGACCGTTCACAAATTGCCCGATGCCGTAGGCGATCTTCAACGAGCCCAGAATAAAACCGATCTGGGTCTTGCTCAGCGCGAACTCCTCTTCAATGCCCGGGATGGCCGCGGAAATATTGGTCCGACAAAAGTAGAAGGAACCGTAGGTGATCAGAATCACCCACAGAGTGAGCGAACCACCCTGCGCGGGGCACAACGGGGCCTTCTTATCTCGTGCGGATGCCATGTAAGAACTGGCATCATCAGGGCGAGGGGAGGCATGTCAAGGGCCGGGCGAGGATGTCGGAATAACCGCGTGGTCGTGATTCAGATTGTGAGGTTTGTGCCGACAGATCTAGGCACCTGCTGGCCATCTCAGCTCATTCGCCGTGGCTCTTTCAACTCGGAATCTCGGAAAGTTAGGACATACTCCAGCCTGAATAAGCCGGATTAGAACAAACAAGAACAGCGCCGTTCGGCCGGACCACTGCAGAGTTGAAGGTCGTAAACAACCGATGAAGCAGATACTGAACAAGTCGATCGTACTCGTGCTTAACCGCAATTGGCAGGCCATCAATGTGCGAAGTCCGCAGGACGCGTTCTGCCAGATGGCTACAAATTCAGCAACCGGTCTCGATATCGATGGCGAGGAAATTGTCCGTCCGGTGACCTGGGAGGAATGGATTACATTGCCGATTCGTGAAGATGATCTTTGTGTTCACACCAGCACCCGAACGATCCGTGTTCCCACCGTGATCGTGGCAGTCAACTACGCCAAAGTGCCGATGAAGCGACCCAAGCTCTCCACCCGCAGCATCCGCGAGCGGGACGGCAACCGCTGCCAGTACACCGGACGTGAACTCCGCCCGGATGAAGGCAGCATCGATCACGTCGTGCCGCGTTCAAAAGGCGGACGGGATGTCTGGGAGAACTGCGTGTGGTCCTGCAAGCAGGTCAACAACCGCAAGGGAGACCGCTTGCCGTCCGAAATGGGACTGAAGCTTTTGAAGAAACCGAAGGCACCGAAGCCATTGCCGGTATCAGCCACGATTCGAAACTCGCACAGCATCGCCGAGTGGGAGTTGTTCCTTGGATCTTTGTGATCACGAGAAACTGATCGCCGCGACGCAAGGTTCATTGAGCAGCGGACGAACTGAAGCCAGCACCGACTGGGAGAATCGGAGTTGTTCTTTATGATGCGTAAGACCCACAGAGGAGATGTCGGGGATGTCCCTCAGATCGTTAAAAAAGGTGTGTTTGACTTGAAACTCCTTTGCCGATTTGCCCGGCTCAAGGAGATATTTGCGGGCGGTCTTGCGATCCATTCCCATTTTCTTGTACTCCTTGCGCAGTTGAACCATCAGCTGGTGGCCCGCTACCGCGCCCATCGTGCCGGCCAAAGCGTGATCGTGGAACTCCAAGCCTGCTCGGCGGTGCGCGCGTTGAAAGAAACCGGACTGCCGCAGAAGTTGATGCTGCGTTTTGTGAGTGTGCGCCTGAGGCCCGGCGAACTGGAAGTCTTGGTGACCTCGCTGTTGAGCCCCGAGGCCTATCCGACCGAGGAATTCCTCGAGGTGAACCATTGGCGGTGGAACCATGAGACCTACTACCAGATACTCAAGGGCCGGTTGGATTTGGAAAACTGAACGGGCCAAACGAAGAAAGGATTACTGCAGGATCTGCTTGCCGCGATCTTGGTGGCTAATCTGGAGAGCCTCAGCGCCGACGATGCCCCGCGCCAGAACCCCTCCGGCCAATCGCCCGGTCGGTTACCACGCGTTGAAGAACAGGCGCATGGAATCGGGGCGATGTTGATAACGGGCAGCATCCCCGCCGCCCCACATTAGGCCATGGCTGAAAGGGACACCATCATCCACCATACAAGCCAAACTCCAATCACCGTGCCGCGGAGCGCCATGGCACATCAAAGCGGATGGCACTCAACTCTTTCGGTCACCGCCGTAGCCGTAGTACTTATTATCGGAGTTATAATAGTAGTATCCGGCACGTCGCTTCTCCGACACAAAATTAAGAATCAGGCCCGAAGGACTGCTGCCACTGCGTCGAATCAGCTCGAGCGACCTCCCAATAAGCCTATCCGACGTCTTGCCTGCGCGGGTTACGATGCAGACAGTCTGGACATACTCCAAGATCATCAACGTATCGCTTACCGCAGTGACCGGTGCGTTATCGATAACAACCTGATCATACTCTTTGCAAGCGTCATCAATCAGCTTCTTTACGTGCTTTCCGGAGATCAGTTCAGAGGGATTTGGAACCATGCTGCCAGCCGGAATCACCGTCAAATTTTCAAAATCGGTCTGGAGTGAGACCTCTTTGAACGTTTTCTTCCCCAACAACACATCTGTCACCCCCAATGTCTTCAAATCAACCCCGAAGGTGTCACCAACACTCGGACGCCGCAGATCAAAATCCATGATCAATGTCTTTTTCCCTTGTTTTGCGTTCGCAATTGAAAAATTGACTGAACAGAAAGTCTTTCCCTCAGAAGGCACGGCACTGGTAAAGAGGATGACCTTTCTTTCATCTTCACGTCCCAACAGTGCCACGGAAGCACGAAGTGTACGAAATGCTTCCGCGCAGCTGGAATTAGGAGCGTTAGCTACAGCCAACCTTCCCTTATCATCCTTGATCAAAGGGTTCTTTGGTACGGCACCCAGAACGGGAATTCCAAACATTCGTTCAGCCTCATCGATCGATTTGACAGTATTATCAAGTTGCTGAACCACAAAGATCAGCAGGACACTTAGGCCAGCACCGATCACCAACGAGGCCAGTATCACCATGTTCTTCCGGGGACTCGTGGGCGTTCGTGGCAGCGTAGCAGATTCGTAGATATCTACTGACCGCGACTCCGCATTCCGCTCGACGGCTGATTGTTGCTGCGCTCCCAACAATTTCGTGTAGGTAGAACGAATCGATTCCGCCTCGTCGCGCAGCGCTTGGTAAACGATGCGTTTCTGCTGGATTGCGCTGACCTTTCTTTCCTGGTCG
>JBLFYM010000005.1:0-87732 GCA_047608975.1 Limisphaerales bacterium
GCTCGTCCGTCTTGTCCGGATCTCCGTAAAAGTATTTCGAGCACACGACCTTGGTGGCGAGCTGCGACCAGTTTTCGGGAACCTCGACATTGTCCTGCTTGAAAATCGAAGCACCGGTCTCATCGGTAATGGAAGCCTCGCGTCGTTCCCATTTGACCTGATCAAAGGGGGCAACATCCGGATCGCTGAAGGTCCGTTCAAGTGCCAGCTTCTTTCGTGAACCGCCCGGGCGGTTTTTTGGCGCTTTGGTGGCGGAATTTCGTTTGGCAGAGACAGAGGGGCGTCCACGACGGGATTTTTTCGTGGCCGTGGCAATTTTTTCTGGAGCGTCAATCATGGGTTACGGCAGTTCAAATGTTAAGGGTCGACCGGTCACGCTTCGAGCCCGACCAAAGAATTGGTCAAATCTAGGCAAAAAGCGCCAATTTGCCCTCCAATTGGGATTTTAGCCTCGGTTCCTCTTAGCTAAAATACCCCACAGGTTGGGTAATGACCTGAGGCTAGCACAACATATAGTGTGCTCAAGAGATTATTTGCAGAAATGTTATTCGCGTTCTTATTCCCGAGAAATTGACCGGATATGGGGTGAAAATACAGCGAATCCTGCATCTTTGTGAATAAGCGAGGGGAAGGGATTGTGGATAACTGTTGCGTTTGTGTGACCGCGCGGGCCACAAGATTTCGGCGCTTCAGACACAAAACAACTGGCCAACCTGACGAGTGGCCGGCGAACTGGACCGAATACCAATATCTGTCGTTCTAACCGAAAATATTGTGCTTTATGTTGCGCTCCAGGTGCTCTGCCCGGGGCCCAGAATCTTCCACGCCGGGACGCTGGGAATCCAACCAACTTGTCATTGGGGACCGCGCGCCTGACTCTTCAGTGAGAAATACCACATTGATGTGTCGGCGGGCTTCCCCTCGCGAGTTGTTCGTTCCCTCATTCATTGATTTTATCTTTCGTGCAGCCATAACCAATCTGATTATGGAACAGCCTATAGCGAATTTCATGCCAATTGCAGTGATCTGCAATTATTCCCGATGAAGGAAAGCCCGGAAACGCGGCAGCGAAGTGGAGTAGAGGCGAATGGCAGACCGAACACGCTTCAGGAATGCATCACCTGGCCGCCGTCGATATTGATCGTTTGGCCGGTGATGTTTCGCGCGTGATTGGACGCGAGATAAACGGCCATGGCTCCGAATTCGTCGGATTCCTGCCAACGACCCAGGGGCGAAATCTTGGAGATCTTGTTTTGCCCCCATTCTTCGTAGCTCTCCCGTTCGGATTCGGGCAACACCTCTTGCCCGGCTGCCCACACGGACTTGTTCAGCTCAGTCTGCACCATGCCGGGTGAAATTGCGTTCGAACGTACTCCGTAGGGTGCGAAGTCTTTGGCCGCACAATGCATGAAATTTACGAGTCCCGCCTTGGCCGCGCTGTAAGGCGGATCTGTCTGTGACCCGATCTGGCCGGCGACTGAAACGAGAAATAGAATTGTGTTCCCGGGCGTGGCGATCAGATGAGGTGCCACGGCGTGCGCGACGCGCGTGGCGCAGGTGAGATTCAGATCAATCACGCGTGGCCAATCTTCCGGGTCGAGATTCCAGAAAGGAAAACCGAATTTTCCCGAACCGATTCCCACCGCGTAGACCACATGCCTGATGGGACCTCCCAGTCCGCTGAGTGTTTCTATCGCCGCCGCGATCTGTTCGGAATCAGTAACGTCCGCGATGGTGGCATGGCACCGGTCTCCCAATTGTTTTGCGGTGTCTTCCACGGTCGCGCTGACATCGACCAATCCCACCGTGCATCCTTCGGCGAGAAATGCTTCGGCAATGGCCCGGCCAATTCCACGCGCGGCTCCGAACACCACGGCGTGCTGATCCTGCAGGTCAAGTTCCACGATCGTCTGGGTTCAGCGTTCGATTTCGATCGTCAACTCGATCTCCACGGGGATGTTTCCCGGCAGTGAACCCATTCCCACGGCGCTACGTGAACCCACGCCATCTTCACCAAAGATATCGCGAAACAGTTCGCTGCAGCCATTGATGACCTGTGGATGTTCACCAAAGGTCGGAACAGCGTTCACCATTCCGAGCAGCTTGATCACGCGCTTAACCTTGTCGAGACTGCCGAGCTCAGCACGGATCGTGGCCAGCAGCGCCAGGCCGGTCTGACGCGCGGCTTTCTGGGCGGCTTCCAGATCGAGATCACTTCCCACCTTGCCGGACATGTAAGTTTCGTCGGCCTGGTAGGGACCGTGCCCCGACACGAACGCCAATCCGTCCACATAGACGACTGGTTTGTAGACACCACCCTTAGGCGGGGCGGGTGGAAGTTCGATGCCGAGTTCTTTGAGTTTGGCTTCTGCGCTCATATGATTGGATCGGTTAGCTGAGTAAAGGGTTCAGTTCAGTTTCGTGATGTAGATCTGATGCACGCCCCGTTGCTGGTCCGCTTGGCCAAGGAAGGCCTCCACATCCTGAAGACCGGATTTTAGGCTGACTTTGGCAAAGGTGTATTCCTTCGAATTCGCCCTCACCTTGCTTTTCCTGGACGCCTTGCCCACCTGAATCGTCAATTGCTCCGGCGTTTTGTCCGCCGCAAAAAGCACTTTGATCCGGTAGTCACCTGCCCGCTCCACGTTCACCTGCCAGTGGCCGCGGTCGTTGCGATTCCAACCGCCCTTGGGACCACGGAAGCGCCAGTCCTGTCGGGTCAATACGGTGGTGGTTTCCTTCGGGTTGCCAATATGAATCCGGGGCGCGTCGTAATTGTTCGGCCGGGTGGAGCTGACATCGCTGAACCACCCATCGTACTGTCGCTTCAGTCGTTTGAGTATGTCGGGCTTTTCCTCCGCCAGATTCTTGGACTCCATCGGATCGGCAATGAGATCATACAGTTCCGGGCCGTGGGTCTTCGGAGCGTAGGTGCCATAGTTTCCCCAGAGCAGTTTGTATCGCTGGGTCACCGCCGCGCCATTGCGGTAGGGAACCGGCTCGTTTCCACGATGCCATTGGAGAAAGAGTGTCCGGGCAACCCGTTTTGCTTTGATCTGCTTGAGGTGGGAAAGAATGCTGATGCCGTCGAGTTTCAGTCCCGCAGGTTTCTTTGTCGCCGTGGCGTCAAGAATGGTGGGGAACAAATCGTAGTGAGCGGCGATCGCGTCGGAGGTATGGCCGGCCGGCAGTGACTTCGGCCAATGGGCTAGTAGAATGGAGCGAATCCCCCCCTCATGGATCTGCCCTTTGTTGCCGCGATGCGGCCCGACAAATCGCTGACCATTCGGCCCATTGTCGTTCAGAAAGAAAACCAGAGTATTGTCGTACGCGCCGATTTTCTTCAGGTGAGCGAAGAGTCGGCCGACGTTCTGATCGACGTTCTCAATCATGGCGAAGATGCGCGCCGTCTGATCTTTCTTCCGTTCGTAGAGTTTGTCCGGGACCGGTTGTTTTTGGTACGTCGGTCGTAGATCGCGGGCCTTGTATTTTTCATACAGACCACCTGGAACATCACCGTAAGGTCCATGCGGTGGATTGGTTGGGATATACATGAACGTGGGTTTGCCCTGCTTGTGATTCCGTCCAATGTAATTCATCGCCGCGTTGAAATAGATGTCGGTGCAATATCCCATCACCTGTTTCTCCACACCATTGTGCTGCAGGATTGGATCCGTATATTTCGACTCACCTCCCGGAGGATCAGACGGCTGACCAATGCCGCCACCACGGTGGACCAACACTTCCTGAAAGCCCTGATCCTGGGGTCGCAGAGGATAGGAATCACCCAGGTGCCACTTGCCGAAGATACCGGTTGCGTAGCCGGCGGGAGCGAGAGCTTCCGCGATCGTGACCTCTTCCGTGTCCATCATCGCGCGACCGATGTAGGTGTCGATCGCCCGGGTTCGATAATTGTATCTCCCTGTCATCAGATTCGCGCGCGTCGGCGTGCAGACCGGGCTGACGTAGAACCGCGTCATTCGCGAACTGCGCTTGGCCATCGCGTCGATATTCGGCGTATCGAGCACCTTGTTGCCCATGAACCCATAATCCCAGCCACCCTGGTCATCGGTCATGATGATGATGACATGGGGTTGATCCAACTTCGCTGCGTAAGTGGAAAACGCTCCGCCAAGGAGCGTAAACGTCAGGGTAAAACAAAGGAGCTTTTGAATCGTCTTCATGGAATTGGGGCGGATAGTGCCCAACCCATCAGACGACTGCAATGCCGGTTTCGATCAGACCGGCATTGCGCGCTTTCACTGCGGTTTTGGTGCCGACTGGGGTTCGGGTTCTGCCGCGAAGAAGCGTTTGATGTACTCGCTGTAGAGCCCGGCGGGAAACTCGAAGACGATCCAGTCCTTGAACTTCGGATCGTAGAACGTCGCGTAGGGGCCCCGTCGCTGTGGCTGGTGTCCGAAGATGATCGTGCGTGTCACCGGATCTTCACTGCCGGCAACTTTGAGCGTCACTGTCATGCGAAGGCTTTTGGTGTTTATCTGGTAGACGCCGAACCGTCCCTGGCCGCGGGTGACCCACCGGGTGGCCTCCAGGAGTCCGAGGCGGTTGACTCCCTCTTCGATCGCCACGTTCTCCAGATCAGGGAAGAGGCGATCTTCCTTTTCTTCCACGCGCTCGGCCCAGACTCCGCTTTCTTTGCGGACCATTACGCGAGGCTTGTCGCCTCGCGAAATCGCGATGGACTGGACTTCCGTCGCGGGGAAATTCCAGACGATCATGTTCTGGATCTGGAACAGTGATTGCGGGAGCGCGTTCAGTGCACCGCGGGGGATTACATACACCGCGTTTTCGTCGTGCCGCCGGGCAAAGGTGCGATCCAATTCGGTGCGCCCAAAATCAATTCCGGCAACCAGTCGATTCGTGGCCGTGCCGGTGCTGTTGGTTCCGGATTTCCAAATCCGATAGCTGTGCGTCGGTTTTTCCAAACCGAATTCAGTGTAGTCCGTGACCACTTCCCGCGCGAGTTCCACCGCCTCAAGTGACGTGAGCTGATCGATGAAATGCATCATCAGTTTGGGATCCATGCGGGTTTGAAACTGGTCCTCGGCGCGCCAGATCAGATTGGTCTGACGGATCAGCGTGAAGTTCTCCGGCCCCTTCACTTCGATGCGGTCGAAAGAATTGTCGGGGTGACGTTCGATAAGCTGATGGTCACAGAAACTCCAGTAATGTTCGTTCAACGGAGCGGCGAGATTGGCGGCCGCCAGCACGATGTTTGAAGAACCTGACAAGCGCGCGAACACGGCGTGCGGCTGGTCGGCCGGACTGCCGCCGAACTGCACGGCAAAGACTTCATTCGATCCCTGTGCAAATGCCAGCCGGAACTGTGGTTTGTCCAAACCGAACTGTTCCAGCGGAATTCCAGGATCGTCACTGACGAACGAAAACACCGGCCACTTCTGCCATTGTTGCAGCAGCTGATTGATCCGGGCGGTGTCGCCACGCTTGGGTGGCGGAGGCTGTATGATCTGCCAGGAATTTGTCGCGGTCCTGGCCAGCCTGATGGTGTGGCGATTGTTCCGGATCTCGACCTGATCGTAGCTGAGCTGTTCGAGATGCATGAGATACGGACTGCGCCAACGGTCAATGGACGTGGGCATCTGCGCCATCAGTCCGGCATCGACGACCATGACGGAATCCTCATTGGCGGACTGCACGTACAGTTTGTCGTTCAGTGGGGAGATGGCACCGATCCGCAGTTCGTAAGCGGTCTTCTGGCCCTCGAAGATTTTCAGCACGCCCCGGGGCGGATCGAGGCCGAAGTCAGAAAGATTGCGGATGTCTTTGGCGGGGATCGTGAGTTCGGTGCGGAGATTGGCACAGACCCCCAGCAGCGACTCGATTGCCGTCTTGTTGGCGCCGTAGGGCACGGGCTTGACCAACTGCCAACGCTGGTCCCGGAGTTCGGCCGCCAACAGTTTGTTGGTGGAGGCATACTCCAGCCGGCTGACCGTGGCCGGATTGATCCCGGAGATGACCAATCGGTCGGCACCAGCCGAGTCGTCCGTCGTCTGTGGATACTCGTACACGACGATGTAGGCGAAGAGCGCCATCGCGAGCAGGGCAAGTAATCTGGATTGAGTCGCGTTCACATCTGTCGCCGCAGCCACACGATCCAGCCCAGGAACAGGATTCCGCCCGGGATGCCCCCGAGAAAGATCCACTGCACGGTCTGCATCTGTTTTGCGGTCATGGTAAAACGAAACTCGCGGATAGGTTGCGGGGCAATGCCAATCAGCTCGGATTGGTCGAGCAGCCAGCTGACGGCGTTCCACGCGAAGTCGCGATTGCCGCCTTGGGAGAGCATGAAGTTGTCGAGGCAATGGGAGTCGCCGACGACGACCATTCGGGTGCTGCCTTCGGACACGCCCATGATGCTGCCTTTTTCAACGGCGACCATCAGTGGAATCGCGCCGGTTTCATCGGTGCGCGGATCGTGCTGCAGTCCATCCCGGTAATCCACGATCGAGATTCCACTCGGGGTGGAGCGTGCCAGTTCGACGACCTGTGGGGCATCCGCCATCTTGTTGCCGGCCAGCGCGCGCACCGGCCGGGGCAGGGCGAGAGCGATGCCGGTCTTCCGTTGGGTCAGGCTGCGAACGGTCTCATGGGCGACATCCGGGAAGGCACCCACAGCCTGGTTGTTCTTCTGGGTTGGATCGACGACGCGGCGATCTTGGACATCGACACCCCAGGTGGACATCAGGCGTTCCAGTCCGGAGCGTCCTCGGTAGCGGAAGAGGACCAACATGCGGCCGCCGGATTCGAGGAAGCGGTTCAACTTGGCCTGTTCCTGCTCTTCAATCTTCGTCTCCGCGCCCGCGATGATCAGCAGTTTGATTTCCGGGGGGATGTCGTCCAATCCCTCCAGTTTCACGTTGCCGACTGAGACGTTGTGATCTTGGAGCAGCTTGAGGAATTGGCCGTAGTCATCCGGACGTTCCATGCCGTTGCCGTGCTCACCGTGCTGGACCACGTATCCGGCCACGCGCTTCTCCGCGTCATGCACTGCCAGCAGAGCGGTGGTGAAGTGCGCTTCGCCGGTGAATTCCTTCCGCTTCACCGTCCGTGTTTCCAAGAGGCCGTCGAAATCGTATTCCGCCAACTGGGACTGCCGGACGACGCGCGTCCGGCCCTCATAATCAAAGATGATCAGGTCCTTCATGGATGGACCCAAGGCATATTGCGTCTTCACCGCCTCGGCGCGGGCCGGTTCGGCGATGTAGTCGATCTCTTCAATGACGATGTGGGAATTCTCCTCACGATATTGGGAGAGCAACGATTGAACGTGTCCGAACAGCGCTTCGTTCGGATCAAAGTAAATGATCACCTTCACATCGTTGGTGACCGATTTGAGGATCTGGAGTGTGACCGGAGAAAGCGGTTGGTAACGGTCGGCTGAGATGGAGATTTTGGTCGGATGGCGTGACGCGATGTAATTCACCATCAGCACGATCGCGAGGAGGGAAATCGTGCCGAGCATCACGTTGAACCGTGCGCCCGTGCGGCTGGGTCCGGAGGTCTTCTGCATGTCCTTCGTGTCCGCCATTATTTCCAACGTCGGCTCTCGACGGCTTTATGGGTGAGAAACAGAAAGAAAATCGTGAGGGAAACGTAGAACGTCACCTGGCGTATATCCACGAGCCCGCGCGAGAAATCCTTCATGTGTTCGATCTGGGAGATGTGCTCGAACAACGCGGACTGCCAGCCCGGCTTCACCGGCAGAATGTGGTGCAGAAAGCTCGCGAGGAAGAAACCGAGGCCAATGACAAAGGTGTTCATGGCCGCGATGATCTGACTGCGGGTCATCGCGGAGGCAAAACAGCCGATCGACAGGTAAAGGCTGCCGTAGAGGAACAGACCCAGCATCGTGCCTCCGAGCGCCCCCAAGTCGAGATCGGTGAGATCCACCGAATACTTTCGCAGAATGAATGGATAGGCGATGAGCGGAAGCCAGGCCGACAGGAAGAAGATGAGCGCCCCGGAAAACTTGGCCATCACCACCTGTCCGTCAGAGACCGGAGTCGTCATCAGAGTCTCATAGGTCCCGGAAAATTTTTCATGCGCAAAGGAACGCATCGTGATCACGGGAGGGGCCAACAACAGGATGAGCCAGAAGAGGCCGTTGTTGAAGAATGCCTCGGTGACGGGCATGTCGAAGGGTTTCCCATCCAATGCCTGCAGCAGGATGATGAAGCACAAGCCGAGCAGGAACTGGATTGCGCCGATGATGAGATAGCCCGTGAGCGAAACGTAGAAGCCCCCGAGTTCCCGCCGCACCAATGTGAGATACGGTCGCATCAGAAACCGTCCTCCTCTTCCCGCCGGGTCACGCGCATAAAGATGTCTTCAAGTGAGTTGCGCGTGCGGGTGAGTTCGCGGAGATTCCAGCCCTTGTCCCGGGCCACGGCAAATACCTGTGGCCGCAGATCAAGACCCGTGCGCGGAGTCAGCGAACACATCAGGAAATCCCCATCGGACGGCTGCACATCGAAGTGTTCGATCTCGCCCGTGTGTTCGAGGTAATCCATCAGTTCCTCGCGCGGCGCGGCGATTTCGGCGATGACCTGTCGCTCGGAACTCATCTTGGCGCGGAGACCTTCGACCGTGTCCGCCGCAATGATTTTTCCCTTATGAATGATGATCACCTCATCACAGGTCATTTCGATCTCGGAAAGAATATGGCTGGAGAGCAACACGGTGTGCGTCTTGCCCAGTTCCTTGATCAGCTTGCGAACCGTGCGGATCTGATGGGGATCCAAACCGCTGGTGGGTTCGTCGAGAATCAGCACTTCGGGATCGTGGACCAGCGAATCGGCCAGCCCGACCCGCTGCTTGTATCCTTTGGAAAGCTGCCCAATGAGTTTTCGCTGAACGTCGCCCAGTCCGCAGACTTCAGTGACGTAGTCGACCCGTCGTCGGCTGTCGGCGACTTTCATCCCCTTCAGTCGCGCCCGAAATTTCAAATACTCCCGCACCCGCATGTCCGTGTGCAGCGGATTGCTTTCCGGGAGGTAGCCAATTGTCCGGCGGACTTCGTCCGGCTGGGTGTAGACGTCGTGCCCGCCTACCCAGGCCGAGCCGGAAGTCGCCGGCATGTAGCAGGAAAGGATGCGGAGAGTGGTGGTCTTCCCGGCTCCGTTCGGACCGAGGAACCCGACCACCTTGCCGCGCCCCACCGTGAAACTGACGTCCTCGACTGCCGTGCGTTTCTTGAAACGCTTGGTCAGACCGCGAACCTCGATCATCGGGGTTTCATTTGGCGTCGGCTTTTCGTCCATCAGTAAAAGGGCACTCATCTTCCCGAAGACGGCCTGATTCGGCTAGGCAAAAACGGCGGCGGCTGCCCGCCAATGGTGTTGGGCGCGCGGCATGCCATGGTTTCGCCGCGCGAATGAGTTTTCAATTGGGACCAAAACTCGAACTGCAGTGGGAATCTGCTCCCCGCCAACCAGACCTGCATGGTGGCGTTCGCCCGCCGAATCAGGGTTCTTGGCCGAACGAGACGGGCCGATGCCGTTGTTCTACGACATCTGGACAGCCAAGGAAGCCGACATCAAAGGAATTGGATCTGGGCTCAGCTGCCCGCTTGAAATCTTCTCCGTCGTCCCGCTGCAATCGGCACCGCGCCCGGTGATTCTTCATGCGCCTACGCCGTCCGAACGTGACGGCTGGCAGCTCGCTAACGTCCGGTCACCCGTTACGGGTTGCGCTGCTGCACTTGCCCGATCCGCGGCTTGGAAACCGTTCCGGGCATTCCAGATGAGCGAGCTTCACCCGACCTGAAAAGCCGCCGCGATTCGTTTTCAAATTCGGATAATGGTTGCCTGATTCCTTACTTACCTCTAATTGTCTTAGCGAAATGGCAGTTACACCGAGCAAAGACCAAAAGCGCAGAGAGCGTGAGATGAGGAAAGATGAGAAGCGCAGAGATCGTGAAGCGGCGAAATTGCAACAAAAAGCGGAAAAAGCTGCCCAAGAGGCCACTTCTGCGCCTGATCTCACCTGATCCTTTCTGAAACCTTGGTATCGAATTCCCGAAATTCGATCCGGACCCGGTTTCTGTAAGTCGATCCTCCGTCAAGTTGGAGGTCAATGATTTTATTTTTCAGGGACTGCCCCCGCTCGGTTTCCTGAATCATGCCCGACCTCGATCCCGCTGCGCTCACTGATCCTTCGTCCAACGATGAGATCTTGGACATCTTCCTGGCCTACCTGATTGAGCAGGGTATCGAGCCCTATGATCACCAGGAAGAGGCGATCTTGGAATTGTTTGCGGGCAACAATGTAATTCTCAACACCCCCACCGGATCGGGGAAATCGCTGGTGGCCTTGGCCCTGCAGTTCCGGGCGATCTGTCAGCGGCGGCGTTCCTTCTACACGGTGCCGGTGAAGGCGTTGGCCAATGAGAAATTCCTGTCGCTATGCAAGACCTTCGGGCCCGAGCGCGTGGGCATGATCACCGGCGACGCAACAGTCAACGCGGAAGCCCCGGTGATCTGTTGTACGGCGGAGATTCTCGCGAACCTGGCCCTGCGAGAAGGTGCGGCGGCGGAGGTCGACGAGGTGATCATGGACGAGTTCCATTACTACTCCGACGTCGAACGCGGAGTGGCTTGGCAAGTACCTTTGCTGACCCTGCCACGCGCGCAGTTCCTCTTGATGTCGGCGACGCTGGGCGAAACCGCTTTCTTTGAAAAGTCGATCACGGACCTGACCGGCACTCCGACCGTGTTGGTGAAATCAGAAGAACGACCGGTGCCGCTCGAGTTCGAATACAGCACGACCCTGTTGGAGGAAAAGGTCGAGGAACTGGTCGAAGCCAGCCGGGCGCCGATCTACCTCGTGCATTTCACTCAGCGCGCCTGCGCGGAAACGGCGCAGGATCTGATGAGCCGGAACTTTTGCAGCAAGGCGCAGAAAGCTGAGATCGCCGAGATTCTCGTCGGGGCGGACTTTCGCAGTCCCTACGGCAAGGAAATGAAGAAGCTGCTGCGCCACGGGCTCGGAATTCACCACGCGGGCCTGCTGCCGAAATACCGGGTGACCGTGGAGAAGCTGGCACAGCGCGGCTTGCTCAAGGTCATCTGCGGAACAGACACCCTCGGAGTCGGCGTCAACGTTCCCATTCGCACGGTGCTCTTCACCCAGCTGTTCAAGTTCGGTGGCCAATCCACCAAGACCCTGGCAGTTCGCGATTTCAAACAGATCAGCGGTCGGGCCGGTCGCCGCGGCTTCGATGATGTCGGCTACGTGGTGGCTCAGGCACCGGCGCACGTCATCGAAAATCTCAAGTCGGAACGGAAAGCTGAGAGCAAAGGGAAGAAAAGCAAGGTGGTGAAGAAGCAAGCACCGGAGCGGGGTTTTGTGATGTGGGATGAAACCACCTTCCGACGTCTGATCGACGCGCCTTCCGAGCAACTGAGTTCGGCCTTCAACATGCGTCACGGCATGTTGCTCAATGTGCTCAGTCGACGTGATGAGGACGGTTGCGAAGAATTGCGGCGACTCATCAATATCTGTCACGAGACGCCGGTGAAGAAGCAGGCCTTGCGGCGGCGCGCCTTTTCGTTGTTTCGCGGATTGGTCGAGGGCGGCGTCTTGGACATCATTCCCAAAGCGGCCCGAACCGGACCCGCCAAGGTGGCTCTAAATATCGAACTACAGGAAGACTTCACCCTGAACCAGGCGCTGGGCATTTATCTGCTCGAAGCGATCCCGCAGCTCGATCGCGAAGACATCGATTATCCGATCAACGTGATTTCCATGGTGGAGGCGATTCTTGAGGATCCCGCCGCCGTGCTGCGCAAACAGGTGGACCTGGCGAAGTCGGAACTGATGGGGAAGATGAAAGCCGAAGGGATCGAGTACGACGAGCGCATCGAACGGCTGGAAGAAGTTGAGCATCCCAAGCCCGGCAAGGAATTCATCTACCAAACCTACAACGCCTTCATCGTCGACCACCCGTGGGCAAAAGAAGCCTCGGTCCGGCCCAAGTCGATCGCGCGGGAAATGTTCATTGAGTGGCAGTCCTTCGATGACTACATCAAGACCTATGGCTTGGAGCGTAGCGAAGCGGTGTTGTTACGACATTTGTCCGAAGTCTACAAAGTCCTCGCCCAGACAGTACCGCCGGCGTTGAAGACCCCCGAGTTGGAAGAGGTGGAGGCCTTCTTCGAAGAGATCGTGCGGGGAGTTGACTCCAGCCTGCTTGATGAATGGGAACGGTTGCGCAATCCGGATTTCGTGCCCGCGGAACGGGAGAAGCCCGTCACCGAAAAGAAGCCGCAACCCCTCACCCGCAATCGTACCGCCTTTACGCGAGCGGTGCGCAATCGCGTGTTTGATTTCGTGAAAGAGCTCTCGCGAGACAATCTCCAGGCCGCCCTGGAACTCATCGCTGAGAATGCCGAGGGCGGCGAATGGACTGTTCCACGTCTCACCGAAGCCATGTCTGGTTATTGGGAAGAGCACGGCCGGATCCGCCTAGACCCCGAGGCCCGAAACGCCAAACACAGTCACATCGATGAAGTCCCCGACGAACGTCGCTGGCAAGTCGAACAGGTCCTGATCGATCCGGAAGAACTCAATGACTGGAGCGCAGTCTTCGACGTGAATCTGGAAAAGAGCGATACGGAGGGAGTGCCAGTCCTGGCCTTGACCAAGCTCGGTCCTGTGGCAGTGCATTGACACGATCCCGAATCCGGCCAAGGCGTCAACCGCTCCGGGGATTGGGATTGTCCATAACTCCAGATCGACTTTGTGACGGCGGATCACATCATGGCGTTGTTGAACGGTTCAAAGACGCATAGATTTTGGCAGTGGGTCGCCGCCCGGGCAGGGCGGCGGGTCGCGTTGGGCTTGGTGATGATGGGGGTGGCGATAGTGTTGGGGGCGTTGATTGGTTTGCGCTTTGTGCCGTTGCCGGCTGCTTTGTTTGTGCCGCCGGTGGAGAGTGTTGAGTTGACGGATCGGTACGGGTTGCGGCTGCGGGTTGAGGCGAGGGGTGGAGGGCTGTATTCGAGTAACATTGCGCGGGACGATATTCCGAGGGTTTTGGGCATGGCGACGATTGCGGCGGAGGACAAGCGGTTTCGGAATCACGGTGGGGTGGATGTGTTGGCGACGTTGCGGGCAGCCTATGGATTTGTGCGGCATCGGCGGGTGATCAGTGGTGGTTCGACGATTACGCAGCAGCTCATCAAGCTGGCCCAGCCGCGGCCGCGGACGATTCGTACGAAGGTGATCGAAGCGGTTCAGGCGATGCGGTTGGAACAGCTTTGGAACAAGGATCGGATTCTCACGGAATACCTCAATCGATTGGACTACGGGAATCTGCAGCGAGGTTGTGTGAATGCGGCGCAGTTCTATTTTGGGAAACGGGTTTCCGAGTTGAGCCATGCTGAAGCGGCGCTGCTCGCGGGTTTGCCTCAGGGGCCCTCGCGGCTGAATCCCCACCGAAATCGTGAACCGGCAATTCGCCGCCAGCAATGGGTCTTGGGACGAATGAGGGTGATAGGTGAGTTGGATGAGGCTCAATTCGATTTTGCCAAAGACGAGATACTGAATCTTCGCCTGTCGGGCCGCGCCTTTCATGCGCCTCATTTCGTCGAACTCGCGCATGCTGCAGGAATTCCTGATGAACCTAGCATTCGGACTTCGCTCGATTTGGAACTGAATCGTGAGGTGTTGAGTTCGCTCAATCTGCACCTGAAAGAACTGGCTGATCATAACGTTCAGAACGGCGCGGTCGTGGCGATCGAAAACCAACGCGGCACCGTGAGGATATTGGTGGGCTCACAGAACTTCTTCGAACCGAGAAACGGTCAGATCAATGGCGTGTGGATTCCGCGCTCACCTGGTTCAGCTCTGAAACCGATATTGTATCAGTTGGCCTTCGAACGAGGATTTACCCCGGCCAGTGTGTTGGCGGATATCCCGACGGATTTCCCAACCGCCACGGGGCTTTATCGGCCGGTGAATTATGACCGTAGATTTCTGGGGCCCGTACGGGCGCGGTTTGCTTTGGCGAATTCACTCAACGTGCCCGCCGTGCGGTTGTTGGCCGATATCAGCGCGACCCGTTTTCAGGCCCGACTCAAATCGTTGGGGATCAGCAATCTTACTCACGAGCCGGATTACTACGGACTCGGGCTCGCACTGGGAAATCCGGAGGTTCGCCTGCTCGAACTTGCCAACGCTTACGCGACTCTTGCCCGTATGGGCGTTTACCGGCCGGTTTCGTTTCTGGAAGATGAGACGGCCGGGGAGGGGAAACAGATTCTTGAGCGTGATGCCTGTTGGTTGGTCACCGACATCTTGTCGGATGACATGGCGCGCAGTCATGCCTTTGGAATGGATTCGCCGTTGCAGTTCGATTTTCAGGTCGCCTGCAAGACCGGGACCAGTTCCAATTTTCGAGACAATTGGGCGTTTGGCTACACCCCCGAATTTACAGTCGGTGTGTGGGTTGGAAACTTCGATGGCACCGCGATGCAGCAGGTCTCGGGCGTGGCCGGTGCCGGGCCGGTGTTGCATGAGGTCATGAACAGCCTGAAGCAACGTTTTGGTACTAGCTGGTATGAGCAACCCGCCACGGTGGTTTCCCACAATGTTCATCCGCTGACCGGCCGTCTTACGGAGATTACCAATGGAGTTGCCGAACTGTTCATCAAGGATCAGTTGCCGCCGATGGAGACGGTGGGGGACTATTCAGAAACCGGTTGCGTGCTGCTGGCGGGCGAATATCAAAGCTGGTTCGATTCTTCGGAAAACCATCTGCGTGATCGGGTTGAAATCCGACCAGCGACGGGCGTCGCCCGAATTCTGTCTCCCATTCAAGGGACTGTGTATTTCCTGGATCCGGATCTTCCCGCGAGCAGTCGCGAGATACCACTCCGCTCCACCTCCCGACAGTTATCCTGGAAATGCGAATCGTTGGAATGTCGGGAAGGGGCTGGTGAATCTGTCGCGTTGATGAAACCTGGCCGTCATCTGCTCACCGCATCGGACCCGGCCACCGGTCTGGAACTGAAGACCTGGATCGAAGTTCGCAAGCTGTAGGGCGCGAAGTGGCGGAATTCGTGAGAATTTCGTTTCCGGAAATGGAGAAGGTGCACGTCAGGCTTTTGGTCTCATTCACATTGCCAAGCCCAACGTGCACCACGAATAGACTGCGCCTACGAAAGTCTTACGACTTCCGCTACTGGGCCAAGCGCGGGATGGCGTCATCTTCCCGTCATTTCATTCGGTTACGTTCAGTGGATGCGCGGATAGCTGCCGGACAACCCAGCGGAAGAGTGGGCAATGATTTGCGCGACAGGAATTTCACACTAGGCTCTGCCCCGAAAATATGGACGACCAAACCGACAATCGCCGTGTGGCGATTCTTTACAAACGTGGCGCGCAGCCGGATGAGGCGCTCGTTGAATTGCTGGAAACCGAACTGACCGCCGCGGGCTTTCAGGTTTTCATCGATCGGCATCTCGAGGTCGGGATGGACTGGGCGCGAGAGCTGGAAACCCAGATTCGCGAGGCCGATGCGGTTGTGCCGCTTATCTCCGAGGCGTCTCTATCCAGTGAAATGATGGCTTTCGAGGTCGAGCACGCAAACGACGTCGCGCGCGCCACCAATGGCCGCCCGGCACTCATGCCGGTGCGGGTGGATTATACGGGACCATTGACCGAGCCCATGGCGGGCATTCTTGATCCCATCCAATACATCCTGTGGGACGGGGAGTACACCAACGAGGGGTTGGTGGCGGAACTGACCTACGCCCTCAAATCTCTGGCGCCGGCCGCATCCAGCGCGGCGTTGCCGGAGAAAGGCGAGCGGCTGACGCCAAAGTTGGCGGCCCGGATCGAGAAGGCGAAGGTGAAGCCGGAATTGGAGGAACTGGTATCAACCCTGCCGCGTGCGTTGGAATCTGTCGGTGGCGCGGTACCGCTGAGTTCAGAATTCTACCTGCCCCGACCGGCCGATGAGCAACTGGCGGAGGCTTTGGAGCAGCGCGACAGCATCGTCCTGATCAAGGGCGCGCGCCAGATGGGGAAGACCTCGCTACTGGCGCGCGGGCTGGCTGCGGCCAGAGAACGCGGCGACGTGGTTTCCTCGCTGGATCTCCAAAAGCTGAGCGGCACCAACCTGCAGTCGGCCAACACGTTCTACTTCACCTTGTGCGAAGCCCTTGCCGATCAGCTGGACCTCGATGTGCTGCCGTCGGAAACCTGGGACGAGAACCGCGGTGCGAACGCCAACTTCGAGCGCTATATCCGGCGTCAGGTCCTAAAGAATATCGACGGACATTTTGTCTGGGGACTGGATGAGATTGATCGGCTGTTCGGCTGTGAATTTGGGAGTGAAGTTTTCGGACTCTTTCGTTCCTGGCACAACGATCGCGCCCTGGATCCGTCCGGTCCCTGGTCAAAACTGACCTTGGTGATCGCCTATGCGACGGAAGCACATCTGTTCATCACGGACATGAATCAGTCGCCGTTCAACGTCGGAACACGGCTGGAGGTGGAGGATTTCTCCTCGATGCAGGTCGCTGAGATGAACCGCCGTTACCGGAGCCCGCTAAAGTCGACGGAAGAGATTGGTCGCCTGGTAAAATTGGTTGCCGGTCATCCATATTTGGTACGTCGCGCGTTGCACGAACTCGCGACCAACCCCACGGACAAATACGATCAGTTCGAGGAATTGGCAGATCAGGATGAGGGTATCTATGGCGACCACTTGCGCCGTATTCTGGTGTTGCTCGCCAAGGATCCGGAACTGCTCGCCGTGATGCATGGCGTATTGGAAGGGCAGCCCTGTCCAACACCCGAGAGCTTTTACCGTCTCCGCAGCGCCGGCCTCGTAAGGGGCAGTTCGCAGAATGAAGTGCTACCACGCTGCAAACTCTATCAGCAGTACCTGAAGCGTCACATGCGCCAAGGCTGAAGCCGCTCCCTGCGGTGGCGAAACCACGAATGATCACGGATATCAAGCAAATGAGTGAGGTTACGTGGATCCCGTCCGTGCCGGGCACCCGGAATCCGTGTCTATTCGCGTCCATTCGTGTTTGCAGGCAAACCCCATGAGCGTTTCCCAAAAAACAGCATTCTATGTCACCGGCGGCACGCTGCGGCCGGATGCAGAATGTTATGTGGAACGTCAGGCAGATGTGCGGATTCACGAGAGTCTGACGCGCGGGGATTTTTGTTATGTGCTCACGTCCCGGCAAATGGGCAAGTCCTCGCTCATGGTCCGCACGGTACAGGCGCTCCGTAAAGATGGTCAGGCAGTCGCCGTGCTGGACCTCACCGCCATCGGTCAAAATCTGACGGTGGAGCAGTGGTATGTCGGGATGCTTGAACGGCTTGGTCGCCAATTGGATCTCGAAGATGAGCTGGAGGATTACTGGGACGATCACAAGCAATTGGGGCCGGTGCAACGCTGGTTTGCGGCGCTGCATGAGATTGCCCTCAAGACCGATGAGGCCAAGCAGGGTCTGGTCATTTTCGTGGATGAGATCGATGCGGTAAGAAGTCTGCCGTTTTCGACGGATGAGTTTTTTGCCGCGATCCGCGAATGTTACAACCGGCGCAGCGCCGAGCCGGAATTCGCGCGCCTCAGCTTTTGTCTGCTCGGCGTCGCCACACCTTCTGATCTGATCCGTGACACCCGGACGACGCCGTTTAACATCGGCCAACGGATCGAATTGCAGGATTTTTCTGAGACCGAGGCGGAGAGTCTGCTCGGCGGACTCGAAGGCGTTTTTGGAAAGGACCTCGCCGCCCGAATTCTCAAACGCGTGCTGTACTGGACCAACGGTCAACCGTATCTGACGCAGCTTTTCTGCCGCAGACTCGCCGAGCACCCGGAGGTTCGCACGATCCGCAATGTCGATCACCTCTGTTCGGAACTGTTTCTCTCCGAACAGGCGCGCGAGAAGAATGACAACCTGGTATTTGTCCGCGAACGGTTGCTTCGCAGCGAAGTGGATCAGTTCGAACTGCTCCAGCTTTACGATCGGATTCTCCGCGGTCGGCGCGTTGTTGATGATCCCAGCAATCCGCTGATTCCTGTCTTGCGACTCTCCGGCGCCACCCGGGACGAAGACGGTCTGCTGAAGGTGCGCAGTCCGATCTATCGCCGGGTCTTCAATCACCAATGGGTCACCGCGAATCTCCCCGGCGGAGAATTGCGTCGCCAACGCGAGGCCTATCGTCGCGGTCTGCTGCGGGCCGCGCTGATGGCGTCCGTGGTTCTGATTCTCATCTGCAGTCTTTGGATCGATGCCCGGTATCAGGCTTTCCGAGCGGACGAGAGCGCGGGGAATGAAAGTATTGCTCGTAAGCGGGCGGAAAAAGCCACGGTTGAGGCGAAGAAGGCGGCATTGCAGGTGTCGGAGGTGCTGCATCAGATGGAGATGCGTCGTAGTGAGGACATGTTCAACAATGATCGCGCGCCTGAGGGCGTCGCCTATCTTGCCGGTCTGTTGCGCCTGGATCCCTCGAACCGGACGGCGGCGCGTCGCATCGTCTCGGCGTTGAATCGACGAAATTTCGCCCGTCCGGTTTCCGATCCGAAGGAGGAACGCCAGATCATCGAGTCGCCGCGGGTTCCCACCGGTCAGGCGAAGTATGACTGGCAGATGGACCGTACGAATCGGTTCGAAGTGCGGATCGTGCGGCTGAGCGATTCCGAAGTGGTGCGGGTGATCAAACATGAAGGACAGGTCTTGTACGCACACATCAGCCCCGATAACAGTCGCGTGGTAACCGCCTCGATGGACAACACCGCCCGCATCTGGAACATCCACACAGGTACACTCACCGTCCCCGTCTTGCAGCACGAAACCCCCGTCGGTCGCGTCCGGTTCAGTCACGATGGATTGCGGGTGGTCACCACCGGCTTCGGAAGAACGATGCGGGTCTGGGACGCGATGTCCGGACGGGCATTGACGGAACGCATCCGGGGATCCGGTGACGCAGAATTCAGTGGGAACGGGCTGGGCATCATCAGCCGATCTCGGCGACGGGGCGGGCCTGGTGGAAGTAGGTTTGGGGGAGGCAGCAAGAGCCGCGTCTGGGACATTCAGAACAGTGCTGAGTGGATGCCGCCCTTGAGACATCAGGCGAAAATCAATTCGGTGAATTACAGCCCAGACGGCAGGCAGGTCGTGCTCGGTTCGGCGGATGGCAGGGTGCGCATTTGGAACGTGGCGGACGGCTTGCCCGTGGGGGAAGCGCTGCCGCACAAAGGGGAGGTGGTCGCTGCGGAGTTCAGTGCGGATGGCCTGCATTTGCTGACCGCCGAAGCGGAGGGTTTGGTGAGGCTCTGGAAGCTGCCATTGAGCGGAGAGATCGCCCTGACGGTGAACTGCGACCGCTGGCTGACCGCCGTGCAATTCAGCCCCGCTGGCAAACGAGTGTTGCTGGCAAACTCGCGAGGACGGTTTCAGGTCTGGTCATTGCCCGAAGCCAAGCCCATGTTCGAGAAGGATCTGCAGCGTAAAATAGAATGGGCGGAGTTTGACGCAACCGGAGACCGCTTGCTGACTGTTTCTGATGCGGTCCGGATTTGGAACGCCCATACCGGCGAATTGATTTCGGACGGGATCGGGCACTTCGAGCGAATCACCGCCGCGCATTTCGATCCGACGGGCAAGACCGTGGTTACCTATTCTGCCGAACAAAGCCAGTTGTGGAATCTCGAGACCGGTGAGCCGTTGGAAGTGCCATTGGAGCATAGCGCGTTTATTCGCACGGCCGCTTTCAACCGCGCGGGCGACCGCCTGGTCACCGGTTCACAGGATCGCACTGTCCGCCTGTGGGATGTTGCGACCGGCGAACAGGTTGGAGATCAATTGTTGCACAATGGCGCGGTGGCCTTCACCGCGATTCTGAATGATGGCCAACGTCTGCTCACCTCGACAAGTGTTCACGAGAGTCGGATCTGGGATCTGCAAAGCGGGCAGCCGCTTTCCGAATACTTCCGCTTTCCACACACGCACGCGTATCAGTTCTCCATGAATCGCAGCGCTACGACCGCCCTCAGCCCGGATGGCAACAGTGCGGCCGTGTTGACGGACGCGAACACCGTACGCATTTGGAATTTTGGAGATGTTCCGGTGCCGGTTCCGGATTGGCTGCCCGCACTCGCAGAACACATCTCCGGCGAACGGATCGATGAACGAGGGGTAGTGACAGCAGTCGATCGCGGGGCCTTGCGGGGCCTGCGGCGTCAAATTGCCGAAGCTGACACCAACGACTGGTATACCGCGTGGGGCCAGTGGCATCTGGCGGATCGCGGCGAGCGTCCAATTGCTCCCGGCAGCACTGTCACCCGTCAGCAGCTGGTGGAACGTCTGCTCAATGAAGGAAGCCACACCAGCCTGCACGAAGCGGCGTTGCTGGCTCCGGCAGACAGTCGCGTCTTTGCGGCGATGGCGGATGAGATGCTGCATCATGGCGGGGAACTGGCCCCCTTGGAACAGGATCTTGCCGACTTCTTCAGTCAACGCGCCGCACACCTCGCCACCGATCCGGTGGTCGCCTGGACTCGGCGCGCTGAGCTGCTGGAGAAGTTGCAGCGCTGGCAGAAGGCACTCGATGCGATGGATGTGGCCGAAGAGGCTGCTCCCTCCGATGCCTCCGTGAAGGAGAGTTTTACAGAACGCCGGAAGGTCATTCGCGCGCGGCTGACCGATCTCCCGGTTGTGGAAGCCGAGTAACCGGAAGTCGGTAGCGCCCCATGTGGCGGCGAGCGTGAGCGAGTGGAATCCGAGCCGCCCGCGTTGGATTTTTCTCTCCTTGTTTTCCTTTCGGCGGCCCGTGGTCCGTGGAATTATCTCCCCACTTCTCTTGCATATGAAAACAGTCAAATACGGTGTAATCGGTCTGGGTTGGTTTGGTGAACGGCATCTGGAAGCCCTTGCGGCGATCCCCAATGTTGAGCTGCACGCGCTCTGCACGCGCAATGAACCGAGGCTCATTGATTTGGCGGAAAACTTCGGAGCTACCAAGACCTTCACCGACTATCACGAAATGCTTGCGGATCCCGAGCTGGAAGCGGTGAGCATCGTGACCATGTGGGACCAGCACGTCGCCCCGACCGTCGCGGCGCTGGAAGCGGGCAAGCACGTGTTCCTTGAGAAGCCCATGGCTTCGACTGTCGAGGATTGCGACAAGATCGTGGATGCCGTGAACGCGGCCAGTGGTTCGTTCATGGTCGGCCACATCTGTCGCTTCAATCCACGCTATGCGGCCGCCAAGCAGGCCATCGCCGAAGGGAAGATCGGCAAGATCATTTCCATGTATGCGCGCCGCAATCTGCCGGCCTGGGTCGGAGCCACCGTGCTCGACAAGATCGGCCCGATCATTGGCGACTGCGTGCATGACACCGACCTCATGTTCTGGTTCAGCGAATCCAAGGCGATTTCTGCCTATGCGCAAACGGTTCAAGTTCGTGATCATGCGAACCCCGATCTGGGGCAGGTGATGTATCGATTGGAAAACGGTGCTTCCTGCATCCTCGAATCCGTCTGGTGTCTGCCGGACAAGACCCCGTTCCAGATCGACGAACGCCTGGAAGTCGTCGGCACGGAAGGTTCTGTTTCCATTCACGACACGCATCCGAACCTGATGATTGTCGACAAGGACGGTTCGTCCTGTCCGGACACAACCTACTGGCCGCAGATACACGGCGAACTGCGCGGGGCATTGCGGGAGGAACTCTCCTATTTTGTGAACTGCGTTGCCAAAGGCGAGCAGCCCTCGATCATCACCGCTGAAGAATCGCGCGAAGCGGTACGTGCCTGCCTGGCCGCCGAGCGGAGTGCCGCCACCGGCGAAGTCGTGAAGATTTGAAGACACTGAGATATTCCGTCTCGGTGCGGAATACTCGCGCCCTGAAACCACACTGGCTTCGCATCAAGCACACCGCTAGGCTCGTCCGCATATGAGAAAGAGCAAGACGCTGGCCCGCATCCGTGCCGGAGAAGTCATTCGCACCTGCGTGTTGGGACATTACATCCCGGCCTATATCGCCAATGCCGCCCGCGCCGGATTCGATTGCATCTGGATCGATATGGAGCATCGCGCGTTCACGATGACGCAGGTGCAGGCGATGCTGGCCTACGCGCATCTCTATGACATTGATCTGATGTTGCGTCCGCCCACGCTGGAGAAGACCGGACTCTACCGATATTTGGAAGAAGGCGCCGCGGGATTGTTGATCCCTCACGTATCCACTCCCGAGAAAGCGCAGATGCTCGTTCAGTCCGTGAAGTTCCCACCGCTGGGTGATCGCGGAATCGACAACGCCGGCTTGGACGCGGATTTCAACATCCACGACCCCGATGAGTATGTGGCCTGGGCCAATCGTGAGACCTTTCTCGCCGTGCAGATCGAAACCCCCGAAGCGGTTGCCAACGCAGATGCCATCGCCGCCACTGAAGGCGTTGATATCGTTTTTGTCGGCCCTGGAGATCTTGGATTGCGCCTGCGGCAAACCGGGGAGATGACCTTGGACGAAGCGTATGAAATCGTTGCCGCGGCGTGTAAGAAACATGGCAAAGCCTGGGGCGGACCGGCAGTGCCACTGGATTCCATGAAAAAGCAGCATGCCCAGGGCGCGCAATTGCTCGTGCACAATGCGGAGTTCGCCAGCTGGAAACAGTCGCTGTATGAGACGGTAAAGAACTTCGACGAACTGAACTGAACATGGATCTGAGCGGCAAAATTGCGCTGGTGACCGGCGGCGGCCGAGGAATCGGTCGCGGTTGTGCATTGGAACTTGCGCGGAACGGGGCTGACCTCGTGATCAATGATCGGCCCGGCAGCCCTGATCTGGCAGACGCCGCCGGGGAGATTCGCGCGCTCGGACGCCAGTGCACCCCGATCGAGAACGACGTATTCAGCCGCACCGGCTGCGAGCAGCTGGTTGCCGCCACGCTCGAAGCGGTCGGCCGGATTGATATTCTGATCAGCAATCCCGCATTTGGTAAACGCGCCGCGTTTCTGGATATCGATCCGGTGGAATTTGATCGCGTGATTGATGCAACCTTCAAATCAGGTTTTCACCTCAGCCAGATCGTGGCCCGCCACATGGTCGCGCGTGGTGGTGGGGGAAAGATCATCTTTATCAGCAGCGTGCAGGCCGAAATGCCGTTCGCGCGGAACGCTCCCTACGGTGCTGCAAAAGCGGCATTGAATCACTTTTCGCAAACAGTGTCGGTGGAACTCGCCCGCCATCGCATCAATGCCAATGCCATTGAACCCGGCTGGATCGACACGCCGGCTGAACACGCGACCTTCTCCGCGGAGGTGATCGCGGAAGAAGGTCAAAAGCTTCCTTGGGGCCGGATGGGAACTCCCGCTGATATCGGCAAAGCCGCCGCGTTTCTTGCTTCGGATGATGCCGATTACATCACCGGCGCGGTAATTCCCGTCGATGGCGGGTTTCGGTTCAAAGACCTGCAGGCGGATGAACTTCCCGATGAATTGCGGCCTTCGTGAGTGAGTTCCATTTGGAGGGATGAGCTTGCGAGGCCGGGCGTTGTGTCAGCCACCGGAGTTGACTTGATCGTTTGAAGCAGCGAATGCCACGTGGCAGTACACGATTTCCTGATCCCCTCATCTTGAGTGCAAACATGCGGCTTCGGACTCGCAAGCTCGCCCCTTCAGATGGCACCGCCACCACCCGCGTCAGGTTCAGATGTTCATTTGGTGTTTGAAGCGGATGCGCTAGTTTCAGAACCTCACGGCAATGGTAGCCCGCGTCACACTCGAAATTGCGTTGAAGCGCGAGTTTGACTACGCGATCCCCCGCGAGATTGAGGACCGCATCGAGATCGGGACGCGGGTCAGGGTGCCGTTTGGACATCGCGAGGTGTTCGGCGTAGTCACGGCGTTGGCTGAGCAGACCTCGCAGACCAACCTTCGTTACATCGTCCGGGCGGTGAGTGTGAAGTCGCTGATCACTCCGAAAGTTTTGGCGCTGGCCCGGTGGATTGCCGCCTATTATTGCTGCGCGCCGGAAACGGCTTTGAAGAGCGTTCTGCCCACGGCCGTTCGCACGAAGGAAAAGGGATTCAAGGAACAGCTCTACGTCCGATTGGTTCCCGGTGAGGAACTCCCGAAGCTGACCAAGCGGCAGGCGGAGATCTACGCGGTGTTGGAAGAGCATCAGGAATTGCCCTTGGCCGGTCTGTGCAAGCTTGCCGAGTGTACGGCGGAAACGGTTCGCCGATTGGAAGACAAGGGCGTGGTGGCGATTACGACCGAGATCAATGAACGGGATCCGTATGCCAACGAGGTCATCGGTCATTCGAATCAGCTGCCACTCAATTCGGATCAGCTGATTGCGCTCAAACGGATCATCGCCGCGCTGGACAAACTGCACGAAGCGCCTCCACCGAGTCTCGCAATTCAACCGGTGTTGGATGGTGAGGATTCAGAAGCAGAGGAACCGGAACCGGATCTGCTCTCGTTTGCTGCGGTTCCAGAAGAGAAAGAAGATCAGCGCGAATCCCATCAGGTGGTTCTCACCGGGGTTGCTGAGCTGAAACTATCCGCCAGTGCCCGTCGCCATGCCCTCGCCGCCTGCCGTTTCTGGCACGGTGAAAAGGCGGATTGTCATCTTGCCTGTGTGACCGAGCGGGGCATTGAACTCCTGATCGAACCGCGGACCTTGAAACTCGGGGGTAAGTCCAAACCGTATCCGCTCAAGGAAATCGTTGACAGCATCGCGTCCTACTCCGAGCACGAGATCAATGAGGCCATGGAGCGCAAGGGCGCTGTCTGGGGCCCGCCGAAGACGACGCTCATCGGAGAGGGCTCGGCGTTCATCGAGCTGTGGAATCAGACCCGTCTGGCAACGGCCGAGGAGTTCGTCTGGTTCCCCACTGAACCTGAAGGTGCGGTTGCGCGCGAACCCAAGTCAGAGACCGATGACAGCGGCGAGGTGAAACCTTTCGTGCTCTACGGCGTCACCGGGAGCGGTAAAACAGAGGTCTATCTGCAGGCCATCGCCCACTCACTCGCGCAGGGGCGCGGGGCCATTGTGCTGGTTCCGGAGATCTCGCTTACCCCCCAGACGGTCGAACGCTTCAAGGCCCGTTTCAGTCACGGTCCTCTGCGAACCTTGGTCGCGGTCTTGCACAGTCACCTTTCCGCCGGGGAACGCCATGACGAATGGCATAAGATCCGGCAGGGCCGCGCGCGGATTGTGATCGGTGCGCGCTCGGCGATCTTTGCTCCGGTCGAACCACTGGGCCTGATCGTCGTGGATGAAGAGCACGAGCAATCCTACAAACAGGAGGAGGCCCCGCGCTACAATGCCCGCGATGTCGCCGTGGTTCGTGCGAAACGCGAGAACGCGGTCGTGGTGCTGGGCTCGGCCACGCCTTCGATGGAGAGTCACTACAATGTCACGCGCGACCGGTACGATCTGCTGACCCTGCCCATTCGCGCTGACGATAAACGCATGCCGCACGTGCGGGTGATCGACATGCGCTCCGAAAACCGGAATGGCAAAGGGCCACCGATTCTGTCGCCACCGTTGAAGGAGGCCATCACCCAGCGACTGGAAAAATCCGAACAGACGATCCTGTTCCTGAATCGCCGCGGCTATTCCACCTCGTTGCAGTGCCCGGAATGTGGCTATGTGGCGGAATGCCCGAACTGCAGCCTGTCGCTCACCTATCATCGGCGCGATGGCAAGCTCGCCTGTCACGTCTGCGGGCATGAGGAACGTGCTCCCTCTGTCTGTCCGGAACCCAAGTGTGGCAATGCCTCCATCCGCTACGCCGGACTGGGGACCGAACGGGTCGAAGAGACCCTGTCAAAACTGTTTCCTCACGCCCGCGTCCAGCGCATGGATTCCGACCTCATGAAGCGGAAAGACGACTACCGCAAGGCGCTGAACAATTTCAAGGCCGGCAAGACCGACATCCTGATCGGCACGCAGATGATTGCGAAAGGGCTGCACTTCGAGAACGTAACCTTGGTGGGTGTGATTCACGCGGACCTGGGTCTGCACATTGCCGATTTCAGGGCCGGGGAGCGCACGTTTCAATTGCTCACGCAGGTGGCGGGCCGGGCCGGGCGCGGCGATGTGGAGGGTGAAGTTTTTGTGCAATCCTTCACGCCTTTCCATCCCGCGATCCAGTATGCGCGTCGGCATGACTTCAATGGCTTCTTTGACCAGGAGATTGAGTTTCGTGAACAGCTCAAATACCCGCCGCTGTCCCGCGTGGCGATGTTGACTCTGCGCGGCCGGAATGAGGAGAAGGTCAAGTTCACCGCCGAACATCTTCGGCGTGAGCTCGAAAAGATGCAGAGCGGTTTTCCGGACATGGTGATTGCCGGACCGGCTCCGGCTCCCTTGGTCCGGGCGGAAACTTACTATCGATATCAGATCATGATCCGTCTCGGCCAGATGAGCCGGTTCAGTCGGGAGTTTGCGGTGGTGCTCGACTCGTTTGGAATCCCGGATGAGATCAAACTGACCGTGGATATTGACCCGGTGAATCTGATGTAGCACGGTCGTGGACTAGCCAGACCATTGGACAATAGAAGGCAATCCGAAGCATTCACGGGCTGAGCCCAGAGAGTTCGGATTGTCTCCAGGTGATCCCTCCTGATCAGACTCATCTGACGTTGCGTCCCACGTCGGCTCCCGTTAATACATCCGGCGATGTCCGACGTCCCCGACAATTCCGGTCCCAGCGCGAACGGGCTGGCGGTGTGCCTGCGTGATGTCACGAAGTCTTTTGGCAAGCACGAGGCGGTGAAGGACCTCTCACTCGAGGTGCCGCGTGGTTCCATCTACGGGTTTATCGGACCCAACGGTTCGGGCAAGACGACGACGATCCGGATGATTCTCCACATCTTTCATCCGGACGAGGGTGAGGTTGAAGTGCTGGGCCAACGCACGACGCGCGCGTCCAATGACCGGGTGGGTTATCTGCCCGAGGAACGGGGGCTCTACCGCAAACAGAAGGTACACCGCGTGCTGGAGTATTTGGGCGCGCTCAAGGGCATGTCCCGCCGGGATGCAAAAGCAGCGATCAAAGTCTGGCTGGAACGGATGGGGTTGAGCGAGTGGGCGAACAAGAAGGTCGAGGCGCTATCGAAGGGGATGGCGCAGAAAATTCAGTTTATCTCCTCCGTGATGGCAAATCCTGAACTGTTGATTCTGGACGAACCGTTTTCGGGTCTGGATCCGGTGAATCTGGAGGTGATTCGGGAGGCGATTCTTGAGCTCCGCCAGCAGGGCACGACGATCATCTTTTCAACGCACGACATGGCCATGGCGGAGAAGATGTGCGACTCGATTTTCATGATTTACAAGGGGCGCAAGGTTCTGGACGGTACGCTGGAGGCGATTCAATCAGCGCACGGTGCGGACCGCTATCGTTTGGGCGCGACTGGCGATCTTGGTTTTTTGCAGGAGTTGGATGGCGTGTCCGATCTCTGTGAAATCGACGGTTTTCAGGAGCTTCACTACACCGGCGGCGCGCAGGCCCTGCTGAAGGCCACGATTGCCCGGGCCGAGGTGACTCACTTCGAGATCGCCAAACCCTCCCTGCACGACATCTTCGTGCGCATCGCAAGTCCCGAAACCGAGGAAGTATCCCATGGAAAAGATTAAACGCGTTGCGGTGGCCGAATACCTGAATGCCGTGCGCAGCAAGGCGTTCGTGCTGAGCGTGGTGATGGCCCCGCTCATCATGGCCTTCAGCATCGGAATTCAGATCATGGCGGAGAAGAAAGTCGACCGTTCACCGCGGAAATTTGCCGTGGTCGATCGCAGCGGGCAGCTCTTCGACTCCGTGGTGCGCGCCGCTGAAAACCGGAACAAGTCATTGGATGCGCCGATGGGAAAGATCGGGAAAATCGTGGGACCCAAGGCTCCGTTCGTTCCCTCGTTGGTCGAGAGTGATGACGATCATGAAGCACTGATTCTGAACCTTTCCAGCCAGGTTCGCCGCAAGGAGATCTTCGCGTTTGTCGTGATCGGCAAGGACGTGATGCTTACCGAAGGAAAGGGAGAGCGAGGGATTCGCTACTTTTCACAAACGCCGACCTATCGCGAGCTGCCGTCCTGGATAGAACGCACGCTAAACACTGAGGTGCGGCGCGGGCGAATCAATGAGGCGGGTCTCGATGCGGCGCAGATCAACCGGCTGAGTCGGCAGGTGCAGATGGAGAAGTTGGGGCTCTCCAAGAAGAGCAGCACGGGCAAGGTGGAAAAGGCCAGGAAGGACAATCAAATTGCGAACCTGCTGGTTCCGGTTGTGGCGATGGTAATGATGTTTGTGATTGTGATGACCAGCGCGCCGATGCTGATGAACACGGTGTTGGAGGAGAAGATGAACAAGGTGTCCGAAGTCCTGATCGCCTCGGTCACGCCGTTTCAGCTGATGTTTGGCAAGCTCGTGGGATGTGTCCTGGTCGCCATGACGCTTTCGTTGCTGTACATCGGTTCACTGGCGGCGGCGCTGACGTATTTCGGCGTGCTGAGCCTGATTCCGATCCCGCTGATCATCTGGTTCTTCGTGTTTCAGATTCTAGCACTGTTCATCTTCGGGTCCATGTTCCTGGCGATAGGCTCGGCCTGTAACGAGATTAGGGACGCCCAAAGCCTGATGATGCCGGCGATGATGCTGGTGATGGTTCCGATGTTGACCTGGATGCCGATTCTCAAAGCGCCGAACTCCCCGTTTTCGCAGACCATGTCTCTGATCCCGCCGTTCACGCCGATGCTGATGACGATGCGTCTGGCGTCACCGCCCGGGCCGGCGGTTTGGGAATTGGTTCTGGGTTTCGTGCTTACCGGACTCTTCATGTTCGCCTGCGTATGGGCGGCCGCGCGAATCTTCCGCATCGGGCTGCTGGCGCAGGGCCAGTCGCCGAGTTTCGCGAAGTTGATCAGTTGGCTCTGGTCAAAGTAGCGGAAAATCGCTCTCGCGAAGGTATGTCAGGCATTCCCGGAGGGCTTTTTGGGGTAAAGTGGGGCTTGGATTGCAGCAGGCGCTGACCTAAATTGCCGTGTCCTTCGAAAAAAGCACACATGAACGCCAACGGCATACTTCGACAGCATTGGTTACACGTCGCAGTTCATTTCGTACTGGATGCCCTGATTTTCATCGCCGCGTTCATCGCCGGAACCCAGCTCGTTATTCCCAGTGATGATGTCCAGATGCGGCTGGTTTCCTACCTCCCGGGAATCCTTCTTGGGAGCATGGCGTTTTCGAGTCTGGTCTACATTTGTGGTCTTTATTCGCCCCTCAGCTACAAGCAGAAGGTCACGGCTCGGGCGGTAATTCTGGGAGGTTGCGTGACGCTGACGGCGCTGGTGATGTGGGCGCTCTTCTATGTGAACGCGTCCACGAAGATCGGTCGCGGGGTCATCGCCTGGTCGTTTCCGATCGCCTATTTCACCGTCCTGTTGCACCACGGCTTCCTTCTCCGGGCGCTTCGAGATCACAAGGAGCGGGTTGCGGTCATCATGACCTGCACATTCGACGAACTGGAGGCACGCTTTTTCCAGTCGCTTGGTACGGAGAACATGGAGCTGGTGGGCCTGATTCACTACGACCAATACAAGCCGGTCGGCGAGATGCGCGTGCTGGGGAAGGTCAGCGATCTGCAGGTCATTGTGAAACGGGAGGGAATCCAGCGGGTTCTGTGCACCAACAAGAGCATCAGCGATCCGGCCATGTGCAAGGCCTTCTGCGAGCTGCGATATTCGGGTGTGCAGGTGATGCCGTTGGTAAGTCTGTTCGAGGAGGTTCATCAGTTGGTGCCGCTCGAACTGATCACGCCCGAGTGGTTGCTCACGGCGAGCGGCCAGCCGCACATGCTTTACATCAATAAGATCAAGCGCGGCTTTGATATTCTGATTTCACTCACTCTGCTGGTGCTGACGGCTCCGGTGGTTGCCCTGGCAATGTTGTTAGTCAAGCTCACCTCCCGTGGTCCGATCATTTATCGTCAGGTCCGCGCTGGCCGCTTCGCTCAACCGTTCAACGTAATCAAGATACGTTCGATGCGCATGGACGCCGAGAAGCATGGAGCCGTGTGGTCGGTGCAGGGCAAGGATCCGCGGACCACCTCGATTGGAAATATTATCCGGAAGTACCGCATTGATGAGTTGCCTCAGCTGATCAACATCCTCAAGGGTGAGATGTCGTTTGTCGGACCGCGCCCCGAACGTCCGGTTTTTGTGGAAGAGCTGGCCCAGCAGGTGCCGTTCTATCAGGAACGCCTCATGGTGCAGCCCGGCCTGACCGGCTGGGCGCAGGTGAACTATCCCTACGGTTCTTCCGTGGAAGATGCGAAATGGAAGCTGGAGTATGACCTCTACTACATGAAGCACATGAGTCTCTTCCTCGACCTGTTCATTATCTTGGACACGGTGCGAATCGTGGTCCGCGGGGGGATGTCAGCGGAAGGTCGCGACAAGCTTCCGCGCTACGACGCCATCTGGGTTTTCCGCGTGTTCAACAACAAGGATCAGGAACACTCTTCTTAGTCGGTTGTCAGATTTTGTGCGGTGACGCCTCAACGCCCACCTAAAAACACCCATGCTCAGCCGGCGCGACTTTATTGCCAAAACCACTTCTGCGACCGCTGTTGGTGCCATCCCGTGGGCATCCCGCGCTGAGAATAGTAGCGACGAAACCGGCTACAACTACCGCCAGCTCAGGCTGCCGAATGGCAGCCGCCTCGTTTTTCTGGGCGACTCGATCACTGATATGAAGTGGGGCCGCAACGAGCGGGATCGAAATCATTACCTCGGTCACAGTTACGTCTATCTGATTGCCTCACGCCTCGGGACCGATCTGCCCGAAGCCAAATTGGAATTCTTCAATCGCGGCATCAGCGGCAACAAAGTGGGTGATCTTAAAAAGCGTTGGCAGAAGGACGCCGTCGACATGCAACCGGATCTGCTGAGCATTCTCATCGGCGTGAATGATATCAGCAAAGGGCGCGGCAAACCGGTTGCGCTGGAACAATGGGAGGCGGATTACCGCCACATTCTTGATCAGAGCACGAAGGCGAACGACAACCTGCGCCTCGTCTTGCTCGACCCTTTCGTGCTGCGTTGCGGACGCCTGAAAGCGGACGCGCCGTGGAAAGAATGGCGCGGGGAATGTGACAAGATGCGTCAGATCGTTGCGAACCTGGCTAGAGACTATCGCGCCGTTCACGTGAAGACGCAGGACGTCTTCGATCAGGCTGCTGAAAAAGTCAGTCCAGAGCATTGGATCTGGGATGGTGTTCATCCCTTACCGCAAGGCCACGAGTTGATCGCCCGTGAATGGCTCCGGCAGGTCAGCGCTCGTTGGCATGGTTGAGATCGCTCGGATCTCAATCGGATTGAGATTTGGGGATTCCTAGGCACAATCCGGCCATGCTCCGCATCTTACTGCTCTCACTCTTCGTTGTGACATTCGCGAGCGCTGCCGCCGCGAAACCGAATATCCTCTTTGTGCTCATCGACGACATGGGTGCGCGCGATCTGGGGTGCTACGGCAGCAAGTTTTACCGGACGCCGAACATCGATCGGCTGGCGCAGCAGGGTATGAAGTTCACCCACGGATACGCGGCCTGCTCCGTCTGCTCACCGTCCCGGGCCGCGATCATGACGGGAAAATTTCCGGCACGTCTTCATCTGACGGACTGGCTGCCCGGACGCACCGACCGTCCGGATCAGCCACTGGCACGACCGGTGATTCGTCAACAATTGCCATTGGAGGAGACAACCCTTGCGGAAGCGCTGAAAGAGGAGGGATACACGACGGGACACATCGGGAAGTGGCATCTGGGGGACAAAGGCTTTCTGCCGGAGGATCAAGGCTTTGACGTGAACATTGCCGGCACAAAGTGGGGGTATCCGTTTGGCTGGTTTCCTCCCTATGAACGCAAACTGCGAAACGGCGACACGCTTAAGATTCCTGATTTGGATAACGTTGCGGAAGGAACCTATCTGACTGACGCGCTGAACGATGCCGCCGTGAGGTTCATTGAGTACAATCATGACAAACCCTTCTTCCTCCACCTTTCGCACTACACCGTCCATATCCCACTCGATGCCCCCAAGGACCTGATCGCGAGGTATCCGACTCTGACCGATCAGCGGGGCAAACAGACCAACGCGGTTTATGCGGCGATGATCGAATCGCTGGATACCGGGTTGGGTCGGGTGTTTGCGAAGCTTGAGGAAATGAAGATCGCCGACAATACGATCGTGGTTTTCACTTCGGACAACGGCGGGCTCTGCACCTTGGAAGGTCGGAATACTCCGGCGACCTACAATGCTCCATTTCGGGAGGGCAAAGGGTTCATCTACGAGGGCGGATTACGAGTGCCATACATCGTGAAATGGCCGGGTAAAACCAAGAGCGGAAGTGTGAGCGAGGTGCCGGTCTGCGGAATCGATTTCTTTCCCACGTTGCTAAAGGCGGCCGGGGTCAAGAGTTCTGCAAAAGTGGATGGCACGGATCTGACCCCTGTGCTGGACGGCTCGAAGAAGGGCCTGAATCGGCGGCTTTACTGGCACTACCCGCATTACAGCAATCAGGGCGGCAAACCGGCCGGTGCGTTGCGACAGGGAAAGTGGAAGCTGATTCAGAACTACGAGGATGGCCGGCTCGAACTCTACGATGTCTCGAAGGGGCGCGAGGGGCGCAACGTAGTTGGGAGCGAAGCCGTCGTCGCCCGTTCGATGATGAATGCTTTGGAGGCGATGCATCGGGAAACCGGAGCGCAGATGATGTTGCCATACGAAGATTACCTGCCGAATGCGCAGCAGAACAACGGGCCGATTCTCCTCGCCGCCAGAACGGCAAATATTCATGGAACAATGCTCCGCTACGAACCCATGCCGCACAAAAACACCGTGGGTTATTGGGTGAACGAATCAGATCGCGTGAGCTGGAACTTCACCATCCAACGCCCCGGCACCTACGAGGTGATCGCCACGCAAGGATGCGGCCCGGGGCAGGGCGGCAGTCAGGTGGAGTTCGCGGTGGGCGATGAGAAGCTGATGATGACAGTGGAGGACACCGGGCACTTTCAAAACTTCGTCGAACGAAACATCGGTCGCATCAAACTGAAGACTGCGGGACGTCACACCTTGATGGTTTCGCCACGTAAGAAGGCCAAGAATGCGGTGATGGATCTGCGGCGCGTGCTCATGCGGCCGGTGAAGTGATCCCTCGGCTAAGGGCTCGTTACGAAATAAGAGCTACAGTTCTCAAACGGAACGGGACAAACGAATGAAGAATGAGCCCATTCGCTTGCCCACATTCGTTTGTCATTGCCGTCCAACAGGTGTTCTGAACTCGATGATTGCGGGGAATACTGTTCACGGGTGTTTCGTTACAGCCCCTAAGCGTGCCTACATCGCCAAGCGGACGAAGCGATCGTTCAGTTGCCCACGCCAGCGTTCGTAGTAGCTGAGCAGGCGACAGATCTCTTCAACTTGGGTTTGCGCGCTCTGCCAGTTGGTTTGCCATGCCGGGTTGAGCTGTTGGAGTTTCTCATCCAATGCGGTGATCCGTTCGGAAAGCGATCCAATCTGTTTCTGCACTGCATCGGTGCGTTCCAATCCCTGCTCGAAGAACTTCACCTTGATCAGGGGAGATTCAGCCGCGTCCTTTTCCGCGAGGAAGGAATCCGTTTCTTTGCAAAGCGCCCCAATCTCGAAGAACAGATCCATCAACTCGGCGGGCGGTTGCTGGATATCTCTGAAGGCTTCGCCGGTCTGGAGTTCGAGCAGGTGACGCAGCCGGGATTTGGAATCAGAGAGGCAGCTGTGTGCGGCATTCAGCTCGGTGTAGAGAGCCTGAGCCCGGGCCTTTTCTTCGGCTCCAGCGTCATGACAGCGATCCGGGTGGACCTCGGATGAGGCCTTGAGGAACTTGTCCTTGAGCGCCTTGGTGTCGAGCCACGGGAGACGTGGCTCATCCAGCAGGGCGAAGTAATCCTTCATGAACGGGAGTTCAGGCGGTGAAACTCTCACCGCAGGAACAGCTCGTGGCGGCATTAGGGTTGTGCACCTTGAAGCCGCCCTCGGTCAATGAATCCACGTAATCCAGCTCACTGCCGGTGACATAGAGCGCGCTTTTGGGATCCACGACGACTTTGACTCCGGCGCTCTCCACGAGAATGTCCCGATGTTGCGGACAATCCTGCAGATCCATCTTGTATTGCAGTCCGGAGCAGCCACCGCCGATCACCGCCACGCGCAGGACGCCCTCAGGGCGGCCCTGTTTGCCGAGCAAGCCGGTGACCTTGCCGCCCGCGTTGTCGGTCAGCTTGATCAGGCGTTCGTCACCTACCCGAATTTTGGTTTCGCTCGGTGATTCTTTTGCGCCGTGTTTGGCCATCGATGCCATCATGAGCCGCGCAAGCTAATTGCCGCGGGAGGTATCGTCAACTGAGATGGGTGGGGATTTGGACCTCAGGTGAGCCTCGATCAGCTCAGCGGGGTGAAATCCCAGAAATCCATTGCGAATTTCAGCGGCGTTCTTAGCATCCGTCACTCAATGGATTTGCGATTAAATTTCTGTTATCTGACCGTTGCCGCGCTGGCCTTCACATCTTCTGTTTCAGCGGATGATTGGACCCAGTACCGGGGTTCCAACCACGACGGGACCTCCGCTGAGAAACTGATTCAAAAGCAGTGGCCGTCACGCGGGCCCAAGGTGCTCTGGAAGACGGATAACTATCCGCTGGGATTTTCCAGCTTCACGGTGAAAGGAGATCGAGCCTTCACCGTTTGTGGGCGGGACGGCAAGGAAGTCGCCGTGGCGATGAACGCCGATACCGGCCGCGAACTCTGGTCGCACGTTATGACCACGGCGGAGTACGGGCATGATGGCGGCAATGCCGGGTCACGAACGAACAAGGGCGGGGATGGTCCGCGTTCCACCCCTTCGATTGACGATGGTCGTGTCTACGTGATGTCTGCCGATCTGGTGCTCTACTGCCTCGACGAAAAGACCGGCGAACCCATCTGGCAACGCGATCTCATTCGGCAAAACCATGGTCGGAACATCAAGTGGGAGAATGCTGCTTCCCCACTGGTTGACGGAGATCTGGTGTTTGTTGCCGGTGGCGGAACAGGACAGGCGCTGCTGGCCCTCAACAAGGTGACCGGCAAAGTCGTGTGGGCCGGAGAAGACGATCTCATGACGCATTCGACGCCGGTGGTGACTGATCTGCTCGGCACCCGACAGGTCATCTTCTTCACCCAGACCGGATTGGTTTCCTGTGACTTGCAAGACGGCTCGGTGCTGTGGCGCTATGGATTCAAATTCGCCGTCTCGACCGCGATCACTCCGGTGGTTGGCGGAGAAATGGTCTATTGCTCGGCGGGTTACGGTGTGGGTAGCGCCGTGGTGCGGGTGCACAAAGAGAACGGAGCATTCGCGGCAACGGAACTTTGGCGCATCGTCGGACACAAGAACGTTGCCAACCACTGGAGCACTCCGGTTCATCACGAGGGATATCTTTACGGAATGTTCAGCTTCAAGAAATACGAGCGCGGCCCCTTGAAATGTGTACAGCTTTCGACCGGCAAGGTGATGTGGGAGCAAGAAGGATTTGGCGCCGGCAATGCCATCATTGTCGATGGTCACGTCGCGGCACTGTCCGACAGTGGCCAACTCGTTCTGGTCGAGGCGAAGTCTGATTCGTACGAAGAGGTTGCCCGTGCGAAATTGCTCGAGGGCAAGTGTTGGACCACTCCGGTGATCAGCAACGGCCGCGTCTACGTGCGCAGCACCAAGGAAGCCGCCTGCATCGATCTGTCCGGCAAGGTGGCCGCGCGCTGAGGCGCGTTCACCGATCGGTTGTTTCGAAAGTTACCCTCACCAGTCGATGGTCTGAGGCATCGATCCAGTCCGGCGTGGCGAGGACGAATGAGCTTTCCGCGTCCCACTCGGCAGCCATTCCGCGACTGAGAAGAATGTAGTCTACCCGCGTGTAGGCGTCTTTCCGATCGAAGTAATAGGTCCAGTTGGTATGTCGGCGAGGACTTCCGTTCACGCCGGATGATTCGTTGGGTCGCGTATCTTTGAGGGACCAGGCACCGCGTCCGATGATCGTCCGGATGGGGCGTGAATCCCGCGTGTCGTTCAGGTCTCCCAATACCAGCAGATTGGCCTTGGCATCACGCTCGAACACGGCATCGATCTTGGCGCGGAGCAGTTCCGCCTCCCGGGCGCGAATCATGGCTTCGTCGCCGTAAATAACCGAGCGTTTGGATTTCAGATGCGCAGCGAAGAGGGTGAAGCGGTAGTTCGCGGTTACCCGGATCTCCGCTTCGAGGAAACCACGCGAGACTTCCATCCGTTTGCCCTCAAGCAGGAACACGTCGTTGGTGTGATAATGTTCCCGAACGACCGGAAATCGACTGAGCAGTCCGACATGGATGTAAGGATCGTAGCCATGGACCATGCGCAGATGGCGATAGTTCACGCCGCGGCGGGCCAGACTTGATTGGAGTTCCTTGAGCGCACTCCATTTTCCCATCTCCTGCACCACAAGCACATCTGGGCGAGCTATGAGGATTGTGTCTTGGATGGCGGTCTTGGCCTCCTCCGATTTGAGACGACGGTTTTGGACAAGCTGATCGAGATAGCCGGCAAGATTGTAGGTGGCCACGGTGAAGCTCTCCTGTGCGTAAACCTCGCCGCAACCGATGCCAAGCCACAGCACCAACACATAAGTGATTCCCCGAAACATCCTGAAGTGATGTCATCGGATACGCCGCCTCGCTGCAAGCACATTCATCGAGGATAAACGTTTGTCTAAGACTTCGATTGCGTCCGTTGGAATTCTTCCCAGCTGTCAGACATGCCGCGGAGTCGTTCAACGGTCGCGATGAGAATGCGCGCGGCTTCGCCGATTTCCTCTTTGGTGGTTTTGGAGCCGAGCGACAGAATGACATTTGCGCGGGCCAGAGCGTCACTGCGACCGATTGCGTTCAGGGTGGGTGAAACCTTTAGCGCGCGGCCGAGGCAGGCCGGTCCGCTGGCGATCACCAGGCCACGCATATCGCACGCCAACGCGATGCCTTCGCCTTCCAGAAACTCGAACGAAATGTTCAGGGCGTTTGGTAAACGACGTTCGCCGCGATCGGGAGTTGGACCGTTGAGGAAGAGGTGGTCGCACTGTTCCGCGATCTGGTTCCAGAGATCCAACTGGAGTTCAGAAACCGCAGCCGAGGTCGATGGTTGATTCTGCACAGCTGCGCCGGCTCCGACAATGCCCGGAATGTTCTCCACCCCGGCGCGCAATCCGCGCTCCTGTTCACCGCCATGAATCAACGGGATGACCGGGACGCGGCGGTTCCGATAGAGAACGCCTACTCCTTTCGGTCCACCAAAGCGATGAGGGGAAAACGAAACAAGACTGGCGTTGAACGCATTCACATCGATCGGCAACCAGCCCGCCGCCGCTTCCGCATCGACGAAGAATGGAATCCCCCGTTCGCCAGCAATCACACCGATTTCAACGACGGGTTGAACCGTGCCGAGGTCATGATTCGCCAGGTGCGTTGCGATCAGAATGGTCTGATCGGTAATGGCGTCGGCGATCGCTGCGGGGGAGATGAAACCGAAGTTGTCGACGGGAACACGGGTGCATTCGAAACCCTGCTGTTCCAGAAACTCGATCGAACGGAGAATTCCGGGGTGTTCGATTGCCGACGTGACGATGTGGTTCCCGCGCTGGCGATTGGCCCAAGCGGTCCCCTTGACGGCGAGGTTCATCGCCTCGGTCCCATCTGAAGTAAAATGGATTTCCTCCGGATCCCGGGCCTGGATGAATGCCGCGCACTCTTCGCGCGCGGCTTGCAATGCGTCCCGTGCCTGGAGGCCATACAGGTGGAGCGATGAGGCCTGACCAAATCGTTCCTGCCAGTAGGGTTCCATCGCTGCTGCCACCTCTGGCAGGAGCGGCGCGGCGGTCTGGTGGTCGAGGTAGATCTTGGGCATCAGGGATCGAAGGGTTCGAACCCGATCGCCTGCAGTGCGTTGCGGGCGGCGGCAAGATTCGTGGAAGTCGTGATCGCGTGAAGTGGTGTCATGCCGGGCACCAACGCGGGATTCGCTCCATCCACTGCGCGATCGACCACCGACTTGTTCTTCGCGTCGTAACTGGCGTAGCTCGCCGTCAACTTTTCGGTCTTGATTCGCTGATACTGGGTTCGCTTGAAGAGGTAGGAAGCCAGAGCACCGTCAAATCGTTTCTCACTGCGATAGTATTTGTTGTCACTGTCCCGCGCGACTGCGACCGACCATTCCGGCCACTTGCCGTCCCGATATTGGATGGCCAGCCATTCGTTGGTGGAAAAGGTGAACCAGGCACCGAGCACGCCGGCTCCGCGCGAAAGATCATCGGCGCTGCGAATGGATGCGAGCTCGCTGATCGCCGCCTTGGTCTGGGTTTTCTCGATGCCGTCTGTGCGTGAATGCAGATAGCCGACAGCAATGATGCTGATGAGGCACAGCGTTCCGGCTGACGAGAGAAACCATTTCTTTGCGTTCATTTTGGCGGGGGATAATTGGAGAATGAATCGCTTGAAAACAACGTTGGGATCGAGCTGTTACGGGGTCTTCACCTTGCTGAAATACACCTGATGTTGTTGCCCCGTGCCGGGCATCGCGTAGTTCCCGGCGAGAATTCGATAGGAGGCGTCGAACACGAGCTCGTACTTCGAACCGGGATAGCCTTCGTCGCGCAGCGTGATGTGCAGCCTTATCATACCGTTTTGTTCGATAAATTCGGATGATTCAACGTTGATCACCTTCGGATTGAAGTAACCGACCTTCACGCCGCCGTCCTTTTTGCTTTCAATCTTCAGCTTGTAGGTCCCGTCCTGCCGCAGCCATTCACCCATGAAATCGGAACGTTCAGGCACCTTTGCAATCAGCGGCGGCACCTGCTGCTTGGGGCCCTCATCTTGGGCGTGGCAGAATGAGAGGCCGGTGAGGAGGCACATGGCCGCGAGCGCAAATTTCATGCGCGGACCCTAGGCGGGCACCGGATAGGGAACAACAAAGAATGAGGGAAGGGTGGGGGAACCGTTGAACCCTTCCTTCCACTTGAACGTGCGCGGGAGTGAGACGACATTGCGAATCACATGGCGGACTTGAAGAATCCCCAGTGGATCTATCTGAAGGGACTGGAGAAGCTGATGTCCACAGAACAAATTACAGAAAGACTTTTACACCCGCCCGGCAAACGATAACGGAGATTCGGGTGCGAGCTATTCCGCTGAATCCTTTTTGTCTGCTTCCGCTTCTTCGTCCAATTCCTTGAGCAGTTTCTTTACGTCGCGGGCACCGTAGATGGTCGTCAGGACGGCCATCACTGCAAATAGGATCAGGACGGAAATAAAAACGATTTGCCAAAGAAGTTGCCAGTTCATGATGCCACCGCCGTTTCAGTAGTTGCCGTCTGTTTTTGATCAGGGAACAAGAGGGAAAAAACAAACATCGCCAACAGCGCCGTCACTACTGACGCAATCCCCACCTGGGCGCCAGTCATTCGTTGAACCCATTCGTTGGTGTCCGGATGGCGATATTGTAACCCGACCCATTGCTGAACTGGTCCCAGGCCGAGGATCGCGGAAAAGCCAACGATCAGTGACGCGATCGCTCCGGCGGTACTGGCCTGCTTCCAATAGATGCCTCCGATGAGCACCGCGATCGCGCCGTTGAAATAGATCGCACCACTGACCGCCATGTAATCCCAGATGTCATCCTGACCTTCGTAGAACATGCCCCAATAGAGGACGTAGCCCCCGATAATCACGATGATGATCCGGGTCAGTTTAATGCGCGCAGCTTCGCTCAATCCGTTCTTTCGCAGCGGAGCCACGATGTCCTGCGTGATCACCGAGCTCCAGCAAAGGAAGTAGCTGTCGTGCGTGGACATGAACGCCGCGATCATCGCGGCGGTGATAACACCGAGCAGGACCGTGGGCACAAGCCGACCTAGAAAGATCGGCATGGCATAGAGATTATCCAAGGGCGCTTCGCCGCCGCCCGGCGGAAAGAACAGCGCCTTCAGATCAGCTCCCTCCGGCGAAGCCATGATGTAGACGAAGGCACAGATCCCAAGAAAGTTGGGCATCATAAACCGGACGGTGAAAGAGATCGAAGACCACAGATACTGTCGTTTGACCGCGGCTGTGCTCTCCATGGCCAAGGCCCGGGAGACGGCGGTCGGCCAGACGGCGCTGCCGATCAATCCTGCGGAGATGAACATCCAGATCACATACGAGATTCCAAAATCTGAACCGTCCGCCACCGGATTGAATCCGGTTTCTCCCATCGTCGCCTGCACAGTCCCGAAGATGTGTGCCCATCCGAGCTTGAAGATTGCGATCCCGATCACCAGCAGCGTTCCGAACGACAGCACAACGAACTGGATATAGTCGGTGAGGATCACCGAGATCATTCCGCCAAAGGTGGTATAGATCAGGACCAGGACCAGCAAGACCACCATCACCGCGGGCAATGCCCAGCCCTCGTTTGAGAGGCCGGTGACGCCGACGATAAACATTGAACCCAGCTTCAGGAAGAGACCCATATTGAGAATCCCGGCAAACGCCAGGAGGATTCCGCCGAGTATCCGGGTCTTCCTGCTAAACCGTTTTTCGTAAAACTCCGGGATCGTGAGCACCTTCGCGGCGCGCAGCGGCACCACAATGAAACCCGTCAAACCGATCAGCAGCGTTGCGACGCCCGCGATGGCGGCAATGTGAAACGCGGCGAATCCCGCATTGAAACCTTTCTGGGCGGAATACATTACCGTGATCAACCCCATCTCCGTGCCCAGCATGGTTGCGACTCCAAGCCAGGTTCCGACTTTGCGACCGGCACCGATGTAAGCCGTCATGTCCCGGGCGTATTTCCGGACGAACACACCGATCATCACGGAGATCATGAGGTACCCCGTCACAATCACCGCATCCACGACCGTGAAGTTGGTGTGGCTCAAAGCCTCGGTGATTTGGGTGTCCATTCGGGATCCGGTTTAACCGAGCTGTGAGCGAACGCCAATGCGGAAAATTTCGACGGCGGAGGTGGGCATCAAAATTGCGAGGTGATGGATCCGAAGCCGGCCGCGATGCGGCGGTTGCAATCCTGAGCGGTTTCCCGATTTAGGTAAAAATATGGCGGCAAAAATATCTGGATCTGAGGGGAACGCTTCTCCCTGAAAACGATTCTGTCTCAGAATATTTTTGCCTTCAAGCGAGCCTACTCGGTCGCCAGTAATCGTTTTGGGAGCACAGAACGTCTGCTGCACAAATATTCAGGTCACTCCAACGACGCCCGCAAGGCCGCGAACATATCTTTCCCACTCTCCGCGGCGACCGGTTCCTTGCCGCGTTCGTTGGCATCCTCGATGAGTTCTGCAGGCAGTTCTTTGAGAAACCTGGAGGGATGACAGGGACTCACTTCGCCATACTTCTTGCGTCCTTGGCAGTGGCTGATCGTGAGGGTGATCTTTGCCCGGGTGATCGCCACGTAGAAGAGACGGCGTTCCTCATCCATCGTGCCTTCCACCTTGGACCGTGAGTGCGGCAACAGACCGTCCTCACATCCGACAATGAAGACGTGCGGAAACTCCAGGCCTTTGCAGGAATGCATCGTGATCAGGGTCACCACATCGCCGTTCTGCTCCCGGTCCTCCAGACGATCCTGATCGAGCGTCACATCTTCGAGGAAGCGTTCGAGTCGTTTGTTCAACGGACCCTTTCCGCCGTCGCCGTCCAGGGTGGCGATGAAATCGGTGAGACTTCGGACGCGATTCTCCGCATTTTCGATCTTCTTCTCGGTTTTCCGGATTTCGTCCAGATATCCGATCTCCGACATGAAGCGCTGTGCCCACTTGGTCAGACCTTGTGGATCCTCAGCGGCGACGTCGTCCTCCAACTCTGCCCGGGTTTCTTCCACGAGCTGCGTGAACTCGAGAATCGCGTTCTCTGCGCGCTGCAGAAAGGTCGACTGCACATCCGTGTGGCGCATGGCGGTGAACACGGAAGATTGCTTCTCCTGGCTGGCGGCGAGCAGACGTTCCATCGTCACGGCACTCAGACCGCGCGCCGGAACGTTGGCAATGCGGAGCAGACTGACGTCATCGTGCGGATTCACGAACATCTTCACGAAGGCCATAAAATCCCGGATCTCGCGGCGGTCGAAGAAGCTCTGACCGCCAATCAGATTGTAGCGGATCTCGGCCTTGCGCAGGGCCATTTCCAAGGCGCGGGCCTGCTGGTTCGTGCGAAACAGGATGGCGTGATCCTGCCAGGGAATCCGTTTGCTCAGGCGGTTGAATTCGATTTCCTGTGAAATCTCCTCAGCTTCGAGATCTTCATTGTCAAAGGCGTGAATGCAGATTTTTTCACCGTCGCCGTTGGCTGACCAAAGCGTCTTCGGGCGCCTCTCCACGTTGTTCCGAATCACGGCATTGGCCGCCTTCAGGATGAAATTGGTCGAACGGTAGTTCTGCTCCAGCTTGACGACTTTGACTTCGGGAAAATGCTTCTCCAGATCCAAGAGATTGGAGATCTCAGCGCCGCGCCAACCGTAGATACTTTGGTCATCGTCGCCGACGACACAGAGGTTGCGGTGCTGCTTCGTGAGGGCGTTGACCAGATCGAACTGCGCGGCATTGGTGTCCTGATATTCGTCCACCATCACATACCGGTATTTGAGCTGGCAGGCCTCCAGCGCCTCGGGATGTTCCTGGAAAAGTTTCAGCGTGAGCAGGATCAGGTCGTCAAAATCCACCGCGTTGCAGGCCTTCAAAGCGACGTCATACTTCTTGGCCACCAAATCTGCCATCGCCGCCAGCGCCTCGTCCCCGAAGTTCGCGTCCTGCCCCTTGTTCTTGAACCGGCTGATGAGCGAGAGAATCGCCCGGGGATCCCCTTTCTGATCGCTGCCGGTCGAGATGGAACTCATGATCTTCTTTACGGCGCTGAGCTGTTCCGACTCGTCGTAGATCACGAAATTCTTTTTGTAGCCCAGCTTCTCGATGTGCTGCCGCAAGATCCGCACGCAGAGCGAATGAAAGGTGCAGATCGTCGGCTTGACCACTTTGCCCTCATCGTTCTTCCGCCGCGGAATGATCTTGCGGATGCGCTCCTGCATTTCCCGGGCCGCTTTGTTCGTGAAAGTCACGGCCAGGATGCGTTCGGGTGAAATCCCGCGGTCGACCATGTGTGCGATCCTGAAGGTGATGACACGCGTCTTCCCGGTCCCGGCACCTGCCAGGATCAGCACCGGCCCACGGATCGTCTCCGCAGCCTCGGCTTGTTCGGGATTAAGTGCCCTCAGGTCAACCATGCGGCCGCGGAGTCTATTCGCCCGCCGAGGAACGACAAGGTTCGGTTGTTAACACCTTACCCAAACTCAGCGACCCGAGGAGCCGTGTTGCAGCTGTTCAGCGTTGGGTGGCGGATTCATCACCACCGACGATTTGATTCGCTCGATTTCGCGTCCGCCAAACCCGCTTCTCAATGGGGCGAACATCTGCCACATCGTCGAACGTCGGAAGATATGCGGACAGATGCTCAAGCTCGTTGTCCTCGAGATCTCCCTCAAATGAGCCGATGCCTATCAAATTGCCGTAATGCGGCTCCAGATTGGTCGGTGTGTTGTCCACAAAAAGAAGGCGCTCCAGGCCGTAGCCCTTGCGCTTACGTAGATCCTTGATCAGGTCTGAATTTTTTATGTTTTTCGGGAATGTTGAGGTGAGCGGCTGAGCGATTTGTCGACAATATCCAAAGGACTTCGAAAGATCCGTGGTCGTAGTACCAGATACGCAAATAAACCAACAAACAGGGAGCCCAAGTGCCAAACAGTGAAAGGGCTTTCCCACGTGATGGACTCTTCCCTGATCAATGAAACAACAACCGGCGGCACGAAAAAAAAGGCAATCCCCAGAATGCCATCAAAGAACGTTTGTGGAGCGGTCAGTTTCAGGCCTTGGATATCTGGCTCGTCGAGATCGGCGATCATCGCCTCAGCTTCGTCCGGTTCGCACATCTTTCTGATGTAGCGCTTGGTGCGTGCGATGTAGATCGAGGCGCCGATCCAAATTGCGAGCCCGATTCCGAGCATGGTAAGTTTGCCATGCATGCCCCAAATCGATCCGGCAAGGTGGTAAACGAGAACCCAAGCCAAAGTGCCCAGAATTAGGTAAAACTTGCTCATAGCTGAATCTGTGGGCGTTTCTCTCCTGCGGGTGGCATTTTGCACAAACCTCTCACTTGGTCCTATCACTGACAACATAGGACGCGAATCGTCAAGATCTGGGGATAGCGGGCGCGTTCGCAGCTGAGGTGTCGTCGGGCGGACTCGCAAGCTCGCCCCTCCAGTGTTTGCGCTCGGCATGTGGTGGACCGGCAGTTTGTAAATCAGGGCCGTTCGAGAACGTGTTTTGTGGTGCGTCGAAGACGCTTGGGAATAATTCGGGCTGGCTTGCCTTCGGCTGGTTCTCCAGAATTCGCCTGCTCGTCCGCGTGGCGGGACCGGATATGAAAGCAAAAATTGTTATCACCCCCAAAAAAGCGGTTTTTGACCCGCAAGGCAAGACGGTTCAGAATGCGCTCGAGCACATGGGATACACCGGTGTCGAAGGCGTGCACGTCGGAAAATACATCGAGATCGATCTGGCGGACGGGGATCCGGAGGAAGCCCGCAAGAAGATCGATGAAGCCGCCCACAAGTTCCTCAGCAATCCGGTGATCGAGGATTACCACATCGAAATCGAGTAGCGGACCCGCTCGTTTCTCCACCCTCTCTTACGCCGTCAATCTCGTTCAGCCGCCCAGCCTCTCCCGTGAAATTTGCCGTTCTTCAATTCCCCGCGTCCAACTGTGATCAGGATGCCGTGCACGCGATCCGCCGGTTGGGACACGATGCCGATTTGCTCTGGCACAAGAATGAATCTCTGGACGACGCCGAAGCCGTGATTGTCCCAGGCGGGTTCAGCTATGGCGATTATCTGCGCTGCGGAGCGATTGCGCGCTTCAGCCCGGTGATGCAGGCGGTGAAGAAATTCGCCGATGAGGGCGGCCTGGTGATCGGGATCTGTAATGGTTTTCAGGTGCTGTGCGAGGCCGGTCTGTTACCGGGTGCCTTGGTTCGCAACAAGGGCCTGCAGTTCCGTTGTGAACAGGTCTTCCTCAAAACCGCCAATCCGGATACCGCCTTCACCCGCGCCACGCCGCCGGGGAAGAATCTCATGATTCCGATCGCGCATGGCGAGGGCTGTTACTTCGCGGATGCGGATGCCATGGCCAAGATCAAGGCGAACAACCAGATCCTGTGGCGATACTGCGATGCGGACGGTGAGTTGACGGAGGAAGCCAATCCCAACGGATCCATCGAGAACATCGCCGGCGTCTGCAACGAGAAGCGGAACGTGGCCGGTCTGATGCCGCATCCCGAACGGGCCTGTCAGGAACTCCTCGGCAGTTCCGATGGCAATCACATCTTTGAAGGCATGATCCGGGAAGTCGCCGGCGAACCCGCCACCGCCTGACGACCCACGCTTCGTTTACTATTTCATTCCATGCAAGAACCGCAGATTACCCCCGAACTGGTCCAAGAGCACAACCTCACCCCGGAGGAATACGAGAAGATACTGGAGATCCTCGGGCGCGAACCGAACTACACGGAGCTCGGCATTTTCTCCGTCATGTGGAGCGAGCATTGTTCCTACAAGAACACGCGACCGCTCCTCAAAGGATTCCCGACCAAGTCATCGAAGGTGCTGGTTGGCGCGGGCGAAGAGAACGCCGGCGTGCTCGACATTGGCGACGGCATCGCGATCTCATTCAAAATTGAATCCCACAATCATCCGAGCGCCGTGGAGCCGTTTCAGGGCGCGACCACGGGTGTGGGCGGAATCTTGCGGGATATTTTCACCATGGGAGCCCGACCCGTCGCGGCGATGAACTCGCTGCGTTTCGGTGAGATCACCAATCCTGAGGTGCGGCGATTGTTCCGTGGCGTTGTCGGCGGAATCGGTCACTACGGAAACTGTTTTGGAATTCCCACGGTTGGGGGCGAGGTTTATTTCGACAAATCTTATGAGGGCAATCCCCTCGTCAATGCCTTCTGTCTGGGTGTGCTACGTCACGACCAGATCGCGCGCGGCGCGGCCAAAGGAATTGGCAACCCGGTCTTTTATGTCGGACCGGCGACGGGGCGCGATGGGTTGGCGGGGGCGGCCTTTGCTTCACAGGATCTGACGGAAGAATCCCAGGAACAGCAACGGGGCGCGGTGCAGGTGGGCGATCCGTTCATGGAGAAGCTCGTGTGCGAGGCTTGTCTGGAGCTGCTCGATACCGGAGCCGTTACCGGAATTCAGGATATGGGCGCTGCCGGACTCACCTGTTCCACCTGTGAAACCGCCGCCCGTGGAGGCACCGGAATCGAACTGGATCTGGACAAGGTTCCGCAGCGCGGCCCGGACATGACCAGCTACGAGCTCATGCTCAGCGAGTCCCAGGAGCGCATGTTGATCATCGTTGAGAAGGGCCGTGAGGATGAGGTTAAACGCATCTTCGACAAATGGGATCTCCCGTGGGCGCAAGTCGGCGTGGTGACCGACACCGGCCAGATGGTGGTGAAGCACAAAGGTGAAATCGTCGCCGATATGCCGGCCGCGAAGCTGGCTGACGACGCGCCCGTTTATCATCGCGAAGCGAAGGAGCCCGAGTATATGAAAGCCGTCCGCGCGTTCACGCTCGCTGGAGTTCCTGATGTGGAAGACGTTGCGGGCGCGCTGTCCAAACTTCTGTCGTGGCCCACGATCGCCTCGAAGAATTGGGTGTATTCGCAGTATGATTTCATGGTTCGAAACGGGACTGCGGTCATCCCCGGAAGTGATGCGGCAGTGATTCGGATCAAGTCCGATTCGATTCCCAAACTGAAAGGTGAAGAGGATCGGGATACGCCGGAGAAACTCCTGGCGATGACCACCGACTGCAACGGCACCTACGTCTACCTTGATCCTTACGTGGGCGGGAAGATCGCCGTGGCTGAGGCGGCCCGGAATCTCGCCTGCTCTGGAGCATTGCCGATCGGTTCCACCGATAACTTGAACTTTGGCAATCCGCACAACCCCGAGTTGTTCTATCAATTGCGCGAAGCCGTGAAAGGTCTCGCCGAGGGCTGCTCCGCGTTCCGCGCCCCGGTGACCGGTGGGAACGTCAGTCTCTACAATCAGAACCCTGAAGGCGCGATCGATCCGACACCGACCATGTCCATGGTTGGCCTGATCGACAAAGAAGCGGACATCACCACCCAATGGTTCAAGGACGAGGGTGATGCGATCATTCTCCTCGGCGTGCCGGTGGATTCAGAAGATGCCATTCAGGGATTGGGCGGTTCCTCCTACCTCCAGTTGCTGCATGATACCAAGAGCGGTACACCGCCCCGCTGTGAACTGGAGGATGCGACAACGCTCAACACCACTTTGCTGGGGCTCATTCAGGCCGGTGGCATCAAGAGTGCGCATGACTGTGCCGAAGGCGGCCTCGCTGTGGCCATCGCTGAGAGCTGTATCAGCAACAACCCCGCCCGCGAAACTCCGCGCCTGATCGGTGCAGAAATCGATCTCTCTGAATTTCTCAAGGCCGAATCCGACGCCGTGGAAGAACCTGAGACGAGTGATGGCGAAGGCGAAGTTGAAGCGGCAACCGTTGCTCCGGCACCCCGCCTCGATGCTTTACTGTTTGGTGAAACCCAACATCGGGTCGTCGTTTCCTGCGCCCATCAGGACACCGCCAAGATTGCCGAACGCGCGGAGCTAATGGGAGTGCCTGCGGCCCGGATCGGAACCGTTGGCGGAGAGAAACTCAGCATCGTCACCGGTGACAATGAGACCTCCTGGGCCCTTAGCGATCTCCACGACGGTTGGTGGAACTCCATTGCCCGCGCGATGGAGTAGGGGAGCAGTTGGTTTTGGTGTGCTGCTGCTATCCCTACGGGATGGGGTTCGGTTTGGCGGATGATCCCGTGGTATCGCTCGACCCCGGGCTAATTGCTGTAAAGCCTTCGGCTTAGGTCACGGCGAACTTGGAAGTTCGCCCAACTCCTCAACCCTGAGCGTGCAGAACCTTGCCGAGGCGCTTGATTCCTTCACGGATGTTTTTCTCCGTCGCGCCGCCGAAGCTGATGCGCATTTCATTGTCCGGTTTTTGGCGGGTCGGATCGTCGGCGTAGCAAAGGGAACCAGGAACATACACCACGTCTGACGCGAGTGCCTTGGTGAAGAGCGGTGATTTGAATCCGGTGCGGATTCGCTTCGGAGTTTTGCCCCAGAAATAGAGGCCACCATTGGTCTCCGGCCAGGTGATGGTCTCCGGAAAATGTTTCGTCATGGCGCGCTCCATCACGGACGCTTTCTTGGCGTAGCGGACCCGGAGATTCGTGAGGTGTCGTTCGTAACGTCCGCTTTGAATGGCGCGCAGCAAAACCTGTTGGACCAGGTTGGCGGTGCCGAAATCGTGATTGCCTTTGATCGAGGAGGCTACCTTGAGGATTTCATCGGGAAGCACGCCGAAGCCCGCGCGGATTCCCGTGGCGAAGGGTTTGCTATAGGTGCTGGTGTAAAGCAGGCGATCTTTGGCGCTGCGATCAATGAGCGTTGAAGGGACGTCCTCGCCTTCGAACCGGAGTTCGCGATACGCGGCGTCCTCCAGCAAATAAAGCGGGTGCCCGGCGAACTTTTCATACTGGCGCAGCAGTTTCAGGGCGGCGCGTTTCTTCTTCAGAGAGGTCGTGATACAGGCGGGATTCTGGTAGTAGGTCACCAGATAGAGCATCTTGACTCGCTTGAGTTCGCCCGACTTCTTCAGTGCCTTCAGCGTGTTTTCAAGGTGCTCCAGATCCAGGCCGTCGGCCTCGAGACGGACTCCTCGACAGCGCACACCGTGGCTTTGGGCGATGCCCAGATAGACGAAGTAGGTGGGGTCTTCCACCAACACGATGTCGCCCGGATCGCAAAGCGCTTCGGTCAGCAGATAGAGGAGCTGCTGGGAGCCATTCGTGATGATCACGTTGTCCGCGGAATAGGGTCGACGTTTGGTGGGTGCAGCGGCGGCGTCCAATGCGGTCAGACGTTTCGCAGTGAGATCGCGCAGCGTCGGGTCGCCAAGCGTGGGGCCATACTGAAGAGTTGGCCGCCCTCGTTTGGGTTGCCGCAACATCTCGTCCACGATTTCGCGCGTAAAACCGGTGGGGAGTGATTCGTTGTCGGTGAACCCGGCGGCCAGCGAGATCAGTTGGGGACGGGCAAGCGCGAGACCCATCAGCCAGGAGATCGGTGGGGCCTTGGTTCGTTGGCCTAGTTCAGATAGAGCGCTCTTCATTTGGCCTCCTGCTCGTCGATCAGTTTCAGCGCGGCTCGCAAGCCGTCACGATACTTCTCCGGGGATGCGTACATGCTGTCGTTATGTCCACCCTCCAGTTCGACGAACACCTTGGGTTCATTGGCAGCTGCGAGATTCTTTTCCGAATGGTGGAACGGGATGATTTCATCGACTTTGGAATGCATGATCACCACTGGGCAATGGATGTCGGGTAGCCGCGCCCGGGTGTCGTAGTGAATGGTGGCGAGCATGTGCACGGGGAGGAATTTGAACCATTCCGCACCCACGTCCGGCGTGCTTGTAAAAGTGCTCTGCAACACGAGCGCCGCGACCTCGCGTTCGGCGGCGACTTTGCTCGCGATTCCGCCGCCCAGCGATTCGCCCCAGACGATGATGCGATCTGCGCCGAAGCCTCGTGCGCGAAGCGAGTCATAGGCGGCGAATGCATCGAGATAGGTTCCTTCCTCGCCGGGCTCGCCTTCGCTCTGCCCATAGCCGCGATAGTCGAAGGCCAGCAGATTGATGCCACTTTCCAGCAAGGCGCGATAGTAACTGGGACGTCCGGTCAGGTTTCCGCCGTTGCCGTGGCAAAATATCAGCACGAAGTCCTTGCGCGATGAGTCTTCCTTCGCCGGCAGGAACCAGGCATGCAGTTTCACTCCGTCGCTACTTTGCAGGAACAGATCTTCACCGGTCGCCCGCAGATCTGTGACCGCAGATTCGGCTTCGCGGCTCGGGTGGTAAACGTTGGCATGTTCGAATTTTTGCAGCATCAGGTTGGCAACGGTCAGGGCGAGCGAGACTACGAACAGCAATATGAGAATACCAGCGGCTTTGCGGCGCGGTGGTTTCGGAGTAGCGGGCGGGTTGGATATCGGATCTGCGTTGCTGATGGTGGACTGTGGAGGATATTGCGATCACGGTGAACTTTGAAAACCGGGCTGCATTTGGTCCATGTGCAGTCGGAGATTTTCTCTGTCGGAATTGACCGGGCTCGGGAATCATATGGGTGTTTGCGGTGACTCAATCCTAACCCTAACCCTGACGAATGAGACCCTGAATATGATTGCCTAGACCAGGCTCAAGACCCTCGTTCCCATTGCCGCATTTGCCGCATTTGCCGCATTTGCCGTCGGCACACCGATCGTGATTCAGCAGAACTCGATTTGTGATCTGAAGCGTGAGAACGCGCGGTTCGTCAATGGGATCTGCCGGAGCGATTTCAGATCGGTGGCGGGAACGCACTGCGGTCGAACGCAGAAACCACTTGCCAAGTGGTTGAAAAACAATTCGGCTGGGGCGGTTCAATCAACATGAAGAACTTACTCTCCATATTCCTGACGGCTTCGTTGGCTGCTGTCATTTTCGTGCCGTTCAGCGAGGCCGCTGCCGCCGGCAAATCTGTTGCCCTGTTCGATGGCAAGACTCTCAAGGGTTGGACCAATCCGTTTGACTGGGGTGAAGCCTGGGTGGAAGACGGGGCGATTGCGTTGAAGGCCAACAAAAAGTTCTTCCTCACGACCAAGAAGCAATACTCAGACTTCTCATTGGAAGTGGAGATCATGCTACCGCCCGAAGGCACGAGCAATTCCGGGATCATGTTCCGTTGTCATGTGGAGAAGAACAAAGTCTACGGTTATCAGGCGGAGTGCGATCCCTCGGATCGTGGGTGGACTGGCGGGCTGTACGACGAAGGGCGTCGGAAGTGGTTGCACCCCCTGACGAAGGAACGTGGTAAAAAGAAGCTCGTTCAGGCGCCGCTCGGCGAGTGGATCAAGTATCGCATCGTGTGTCACGGAGACCACCTTCAGATCTTCATCAATGGCAAGAAGACCACGGACTATCACGATGACATGGATGCCTCCGGTTACATCGCTGTCCAGCATCACGGTGAGAATGGTCAGATCTATCGCTTCCGCAACATCCGCCTGACCGCTCTCTGATCGGCAATCGCCGGCGATTATGCAGATGGGCAACCCACCGACGGAGCAGAGTTCAACGGAGGCTGGCGAACCACCGGTGTCGCTGGTTCGTTATCACCTGGGCTTCGGCTGGTGGGGCTTGCTGGTGTTTCTCACTCTGGGGATTGTGCTTGAAGCCCTGCATGGATTCAAAGTGGGTGCGTATCTGAATGTTTCGAACGAGACCCGGCGGCTCATGTGGACGCTGGCGCACGCACACGGGACGCTGTTTTCGCTGATTCAACTTGGGTTCGCTGCCACGCTGCATGTGTTGGGTCACTCGGCGGGCTGGCAGTCGTCGGCGTCGCGCTGTTTTGTAGCTGCGACAGTTCTGGTGCCGGGTGGATTCTTTATGGGGGGCGTTTATCTTTACGGCGGAGATCCTGGCATGGGCATTTTTCTCGTGCCGGTTGGAGCGCTTGCTCTGTTCGTCGGGGTGTGGCTGACCGCGCGAGGCGTGCTTCGTAGCGGTCACGAATACTGATGTCTGGAGCCTCTTCCGAGCCGATTCGAAGCCTGTACGTGCATGTGCCGTTTTGTGCGCACAAGTGCGAGTACTGCGCGTTCTATTCCAAGATTCCCGCCGCTGATTTGGTCGGGCGTTACGTCGATGCACTGCTGCTTGAAATGGAGATGGTTGCCGGGGATTGTCGACCGGACACAATCTTCTTTGGCGGTGGAACGCCGTCTCTTCTGAGCGTCAAACAGTGGCAGAAGCTGCTGGATGGCATGGACCGTTTGAAGCTGTTGGGGGCGGCTGAATGGACGGTGGAGTGTAATCCCGCGACGGTGTCAGCGGACAAGGCGATGCTGCTTCGTGAGTTTGGGGTGAACCGGATTTCAATGGGGGTGCAGTCTCTGAATACAGATATGCTGGAACGGCTGGGCCGGATTCATTCGCGCGAGCAGGTGTTCAAGTCCTTTGACATCCTGCGTTCCGCCGGCTTTGACAACATCAACCTGGACCTGATGTTCGGAATTCCCGGGCAGACGCTCGAGGTGTGGGAACAGACGCTTTCTGAAATCGCGGCGCTGGAGTCGGAACATCTGTCGAGCTATGAGGTAATTTATGAGGAAGATACGCCGTTGTTTGAGCAGTTGAAGGCCGGTAAATTTGATGTGGATGAGGAGTTGAACGAGACGCTCTACGAAACCCTGGTTGAGCGGTCGGCTGAGCAGGGATTCGTGCAATACGAGGTGGCAAACTTCGCGCGGCAAGACGGGGCGTTGGGGCCGCTTGAGGATCCGGAGCGGGCGTGTCGCCACAACTTGGGCTATTGGCGGGGCACTTCGTTTCACGCCTTGGGTCCGAGTGCCACGGGTTATGTGCGTGGACGCCGCTCAAAGAACTGGGCCAATACACAGATGTATTGCGAGTTGATCGAGTGCGACAAACGCGCGTTTGATTTCAACGAAGAACTTTCTCCCCGCGCGCAAGCGGGAGAGGCTGCGGCCTTCGGTCTGCGCATGAACCGGGGCTGGGGCTTTGATGAGTTCGTCGCGGCGACCGGCTTTGATCTGCGTGAGCACTGGCAGCGGGAGATGACGGAATTGGTGAACGAAGAGTTGGGCAAGATTTCCGAACTTGGTTTTCGATTGTCAGCACGAGGGCACCGATTTGCGGATTACGCCGGTGCAAAGTTTTTGCAGCTCGACACCGCCGAAGCGATTTCGACCTAAGCCCTGGCCGTTTGTAAAAGACGGTTTACCTATTGTTAACGGTCCAAGATGTGCTGTTATCGCTTTAGTGGGTCAGCCGCAGAATACCGTTGGGCAGGTCGTGTTTATGCGCACGGACGTGCCGAACTATGTCGAGGAAACCTTTACGTTTGGGAGTCTGGAGGAGTTGATCGCGTTGTGCACCACTTCGAAGCCGAATCTCACGCTGGAGAAAGTGATGGTTTACGCAATGGACGGGGAAACGCCGATCTCGCTGACTCTGGGTTTCGTGGCTGCCAGCAAAGGTAGGCGTTTGCCGGAGGAGATGTTGAAGAAGGTTGAAAGACGGTGAACTGTTTTTGCTGATTCGTTGCTGTGACTGATAATCAACGTTGATTTACGATTGGAAAAACCGCGTTAATGTTCCCTACGTGAGAATTCTGATTGCTGGTTCAAGTGGTCTGGTGGGTAACGCTTTGGGGCGACGTCTGCGCGATACCCAACACGAGATCTGGCGATTGGTCCGGCGGGAGTCGGATGACGAACGGGAGATTTCTTGGGACCCCGAACGGGGTTTATTGGACCAGACGGCGTGCGAGGGATTTGACGCCGTGATTCATTTGGGAGGTGTGAACATCGCGTTGCGACGTTGGAGTGAGAAGTTCAAACAACGCATCCGCGATAGCCGGGTCAAAAGCACGCGTCTCTTGGCGATGACAATTTCCAATCTCCAACAACCGCCCAAGGTATTTCTCTGCGCGACCGGAATCGGAAACTATGGCGATCGCGGCGATGAACTGCTGGATGAGGAGAGTTCTGAAGCGGACAGTTTTTTGGCCAGCGTCGGCAAGGAATGGGAAGCGGCCAGCCAACCCGCTGCGGCGGCGAACGTACGCGTCGTGAATCTGCGCTTCGGCCTGGTGTTGGGCACGGCTGACGGTGCGCTTGCAAAGATGCTTCCGGTCTTCCGCCTGGGAATCGGGGGCGTCGTTGGAAACGGCCGGCAATGGTGGAGCTGGATCGGTCTGCAGGACACAGTGAAAGCGATCGCGTTCTTGTTGGAGAACGAAGGATTGCGAGGGCCTATCAATCTGGTCTCGCCGAACCCTGCGACGAATCGCGAATTCACGAAGACGCTCGGTCACGTTCTACGGCGCTTCACCCTCTTTCCGCTGCCCGCAGTTGTTGCGCGGATCGCGCTGGGGGAGATGGCGAAGGAAACTTTGCTTGCGAGTACGCGGGTGAGGCCGAAGCGATTGCTGGAGGCGGGATTCGAATTTGACCATCCGGAGTTGGAGGACGCTCTGCGCACGGAGTTGGCGGCCGAAGTCGAATGAATGTCGGCTTGCATGGGATGCGAGCAGTCCACAGCATTACACAATGAAGTTATTGATTGCGGCAATTGTCGTTGGATTGACGGTCTCGTTGGATGCCGCGCCGGCGCAAGTGAACATGCGGGGGGCGGAAGTTGAAACTTACAAGGTCGCATCCGGTGATGAATTGAAGCTCTACATCTTCAACCCTGAGGGGCACAAGCCGAAGAAAGACAAGCGACCCGCGATCGTTTTTTTCTTTGGCGGTGGTTGGAATGGAGGAGCCCCAACACAGTTTCAACAACACTGCCGCTATCTCGCATCGCGCGGCATGGTGGCGATGGCTGCGGATTACCGTGTGAAGTCACGTCAAAAGACACCTCCAAGTGCCTGTGTCAACGATGGCAAGTCCGCGATCCGCTATGTCCGGAAGAACGCGGCTCGACTCGGGATTGATTCGGATCGCATCGCTGCCGGCGGCGGGTCCGCCGGTGGGCATGTCGGTGCTGCCACCGGAATGCTGGACGGACTCGACGACCAGGCGGACGACCAGAAGATCTCCTCCAAATCCAACGCGTTGGTGCTGTTCAATCCTGTGTATGACAATGGCCCCAATGGCTATGGGTACAGCCGCGTGACGGAGTATTGGAAGGAATTCTCACCCGCCCACAACATCACCAAAGACGATCCCCCGGCGGTGGTTTTTCTTGGAACAAAAGATACGCTGATTCCCGTTAGCACTGGTGAATCGTTTAAAGCACGAATGGAAGCAGTCGGTTTGAAAAGCGAGCTGCACCTGTACGACGGGCAACCGCACGGTTTCTTCAATGAGCGCAAAGGCGGAACGGAAATATTCTTCGATACAGTTCGGAAAATGGATCGGTTTCTGGTGGAACTTGGTTATCTGGATGGGAAAGGGAGTGAGGCTCAATTAAAGGCGGTATCAGACCCTCCAGCGCCGAAGAAAAAGTAGCTGACCTATCCCAGCCTTCACCGGTTCTCAAAACTCACTCGGCGCTTCGAACGTACGCGCACCGGAATGACCTGCTGAGCGATTGCCAGAACGCCTTTCAGGTCGCCTTGCGGCGATATCGGTCGCTACGATACAGGCTCAACAATCGATCGGAGCCGCTAATTCTCACCATCATTACACACCACCTCTCTCTCACGCTCCTTACGTTTGCAGTCGTACCCGCCTCGGGAGCGAGACCGGTGGAGGTGAGCACCGAGTCGGCTTCGGTCGGAGTCATTTTACCAGGGGATGAAGTGAAGTTGAGCGTCGATCGCGAGGTTGATCTGAATCTGGTCTCCGTGGTGCCACCGACGGCAAGGTTTCATCGCCTCTGATTGGTCCGGTGAAACTCGCGGGGCTAAAAGTGCGCCAAGCGAAAAAGATGCGTCCGAGACGCATACGGAAAAGACCTGCTGGTCAACCCGAGGGTGTCACTTTTACTGACCCCTCAGCCGAGAATAGCCGGGAAGTTTGTCATCAACGGGCACATTGGTCAGCCGGTGTGTTTTTGATCTGCCTGCGGGAAAAATGGAAATCTCCATCATGGCAGCAGTGGCGATTGCTGGTGGATTCACCGGCTGGTCCCGTCGGACACGCATAAATGTGCACCGGGACGTCGGCGGAAAATCGACTGTCATCAAGTCCGCCGCCAAGAAAATCTCGACCGATCCCAAATCAGAGGATTTTAAAATCCGTATGGGAGAGGTCATTTTTATTCCGGGAATCTGTATATAGGCCCACTGGCTGGACTGAGAAATTCCGAGAGGGTGGGGGGATTCTAGGGTTTTTAGCCACATTTATGCGAATTTTGAGTATTCTGCAGGAATAGTGCCGAAAACATGGATTGGTCGACTTTTCCAAAACAATTTGGTTGACTTCCAACTGCGCTTTTATATCTTCCCGCTCCGCTTAGGTGCTGGAACCGAGTAAAAAAGACCGCTCAATCCATTGGTTCTGCTGGTAGCAGAATATCGGGTGAAGCGTTCTTTTTGTCGCTGGGTTCAGAGGTGCGAAGTGGATAATACCCGGGCTTTTTGCCCATGTAGCTCAGCTGGTAGAGCACATCCTTGGTAAGGATGAGGTCACCGGTTCAAGCCCGGTCATGGGCTCCATTTCGGCTTAAACGCCGGATCGACTAACAACAGAACAGAATAGAAAACAGGACACTCAGAAATGGCAAAAGAAGCGTTTCAACGGATTAAACCACACGTGAACGTTGGTACCATCGGACACGTCGACCATGGTAAATCAACTCTGACCGCAGCGATTGTTGCGACTCAGGCACGTCGCAATCTGGCACCAGCGGTTTCATACGCTGATATCACCAAAGGTGGTACTGTGCGTGATGATTCCAAGACGGTGACCATTGCTGCGTCGCATGTGGAATATCAAAGCGACACGCGTCACTACGCCCATGTTGACTGTCCGGGTCATGCTGATTATGTGAAAAACATGATCACGGGTGCTGCTCAGATGGATGGAGCGATCTTGGTGGTTGCTGCTGATTCTGGTCCGATGCCCCAGACCCGTGAGCACATCCTGCTCGCCCGTCAGGTGGGTGTCCCGGAGATTGTTGTCTACATGAACAAGTGTGACCTCGTTGATGACGAGGAATTGCTTGATCTGGTGGAGATGGAAGTTCGTGATCTTCTGACCAAATACGAATTTGATGGCGATAATATTCCGATCGTTCGTGGGAGCGCGACCGCTGCTATGGAAGGCACGGAAGAGGGTGAAGCTGCGATTCAGGAACTCCTGAAGGCGATTGACGAGTATATTCCGCTGCCGCCTCGTGAAATCGACCAGCCGTTCCTGATGTGTGTTGAGGATGTATTCAACATTGAAGGACGTGGTACGGTTCTTACCGGTCGAGTTGAGCGCGGTATCCTGAAAAAGATGGAAGAGGTTGAAATCGTTGGCCTTAGGGACACTCGTAAAACGACTGCTACGGACATTGAAATGTTCCGTAAGTTGTTGGATTCAGCTGAAGCAGGTGACAATGTTGGTATCCTGCTTCGTGGCATCAAGAAAGAAGATGTTGAGCGCGGTATGGTTCTCGCCAAGCCGGGCACCATCAAGCCGCACACCAAATTCAAGGCTGAACTCTACGTTCTGTCCAAGGATGAGGGCGGCCGTCATACTCCATTCTTCGGAAACTACCGTCCGCAATTTTATTTCCGCACTACCGATGTGACGGGAACCATTGATCTGGCAGAGGGCACCGAGATGGTGATGCCTGGTGACAATGTTTCTGTGACCGTCACTCTGATTGCCCCGGTGGCAATGGAGAAGGGCCAACGTTTTGCTATCCGTGAGGGTGGTAAGACAATTGGTGCTGGTCGCGTAAGCGAAGTGCTCGAAGGTTAACTCTGCTTTTCCGGTGTGAGGCGAGCTTGACTCTCCTCCATTTTTGCCGGAATCGGACAGTTTTTGGCTAGGGCGGTAGCTCAATTGGTAGAGTTGCGGTCTCCAAAACCGTCGGTTGGGGGTTCGAATCCCTCCCGCCCTGCCATCCAAAAACTCGTGCGGAGGGGTGGCAGAGTGGTCGAATGCGGCGGTCTTGAAAACCGCTTTCCGGGAAACCGGAACGGGGGTTCGAATCCCTCCCCCTCCGCCAAATCCTGGCGAAGATAAACGAAGATAAAAACGTGTTTAGTACAACCCAAATAGTTCTCTTGGTCGTGGGCGCGGTGGCGCTACTGCTTGCGTGGCGAAAAGGGCATCTGCTGCGCTTGGCCCACTACGTCGGCGAAACGAATGTTGAACTGAAGAAGTGCAACTGGCCGTCGAAAGACGAACTTAAAGGGTCGACGGTCCTTGTTATGTTCTCCGTGGTTGCGGTGGGATTCATCACGTTTTTTGTGGATATCCTGATTTCACAGGTGATCAAGATTTTGATGTAGTATGAGTGAAGAACTTTCAGCAAAACACCAGTGGTTCGCGTTGCATACCCTCTCTGGTCAGGAGATGAAGGTGCGTGACAGCATCATGAAGCGGCTTAAGGCTGAGGAGATGCAGGATCACATTGGGGAAGTTCTTCTGCCGATGGAGAAGGTTGTGGAAGTTCGCAATCAGAAGAAAACTGTCACTCAGCGCAAACTGCATCCCGGTTACGTGTATATTCACATCGCTCTGCTTGATGAAACGTATCGGATCATGGATAAGCCATGGTATTTCATCAAAGACACGCAGGGTATTATTGGTTTTGTGGGTGGCGAGCGTCCGATCCCTTTGGATACGCACGAGATTGACGACATCAAAGCGCAGATCTTAGATTCCGAAGATGTTGAACGGCCTCGTGTCAACTTTGAGATCAATGAGACGGTCAAGATCAACGATGGCCCGTTCCTGAATTTCAGTGGCGTGATCGAGGAAGTGGATCCTGATCGCGGTAAGTTGAAAATCACTGTCGATATTTTCGGCCGGAAGACTCCTGTAGAACTCGAATACTGGCAGGTTGAAAAAACCTGACTCCAGCTCAACTCGGTAACACTGAACCCAAATTTAAAAAATGGCGAAGAAAGCAACTGGACTAATTAAACTGCAGATCCCGGCTGGTCAGGCGAATCCCGCACCGCCGGTCGGACCCGCACTGGGTCAGCACGGCGTGAATATCATGGGCTTCTGTAAGGAGTTCAATGCCAAGACGAAGGATCGCGCCGGCCTGATCATCCCTGTGGTCATCACGGTTTATCAGGATAAGAGTTTCACTTTCATTACGAAGTCGCCGCCCGCAGCGATTCTTTTGAAAAAAGCGGCAGGTATCGCTTCGGGATCCGCTTCGCCCAATAAGGACAAGGTTGGCAAAGTCACCCGCGCTCAATTGCTGGAGATTGCCAAGACCAAAATGGAAGATTTGAACGCCAACGACGACGAAGCTGCAATTCAGGTAATCGCCGGTACTGCCCGCAGTATGGGCATCGAAGTCACCGACTAAAAAAAATGCGGGAGAGTCCTTCTGGATTCGTATGAACCGCCTCAAAAAATGCCAAGCAAACGCTACAAACAGGCCCTCGAACAGGTCGACACGGACAAGAAATATCCTCTGAAGGAGGCTCTTGGTGTGCTCGAAAAACTTCCCAAAACCAAATTCGATGAAACGGTTGAGGTTGCCCTCAAGCTGGGCGTCGATCCTCGCCAGTCGGACCAGATGGTCCGTGGTACAGTGCCGTTGCCTCATGGCAGCGGCAAGAACGTGACCGTCATTGTTTTTGCCAAGCCTGGTCCTTCTGCAGATGCGGCGATCGCTGCCGGTGCCGAACACGTTGGGTTCGACGAACTCATCAAAAAGTGCGTTGAAGGCTGGACGGATTTTGATGTGGCGGTCGCCACCCCGGAAGCCATGGTGGAAGTACGCAAATTGGGGCGTGTGCTCGGTCCTCGCGGACTGATGCCAAATCCGAAGACCGGGACGGTTACCGATGATACCGGATCTGCGGTTCAGGCGGTCAAGGCCGGACGGGTGGAATTCAAGGTCGACAAGACTTCGAACCTAGCGGTTGTCGCCGGAAAGCGATCTTTCACTGCTGATCAGCTGGAAGAAAATATTCGCGCCATTTTCGATGCAATCGCGAGGGTAAAGCCAGACAGCATCAAGGGCCACTACGTGAAAAGCGCGACCGTCACAGCGACGATGAGTCCTGGTATCGCTGTCGATCCGAAGGAAGTCACCGTTGCCGAGTAAGCGTGCCCCAATCCAACCAGAAAAATTTAGAAAGATGCGAGAAGCTAAGAAACTAATTACGGCTGAATATCTCGGCCGCCTGGAGAACTCCCCGTTCTTCATCGTTGTCGATTACACCGGACTGACAGTTGAACATTTCAACGAGTTGCGCACGCGGCTTCGCGGTGTGAACGCTGAGGCGCACGTCGTCAAAAACCGCATCTTCAAGGTTGCTGCCAAAGAATCTGGAGTGGATCTTACCGGCGCGGTGAAAGGCCAGTTGGCGGTTGTCACTGGCGCTCAGGACATCGCCGCCGCTGCGAAGATCCTGAAGACGTTTGAGTCTGAGTTCGAAAAACCCAAGGTTCGCTTCGGTTACATGGGTGACGCCCGGCTCGAGGTCGAAGAGGTTAAAAAGATCGCAGATCTTCCGCCAATGGACGTCCTTCGCGCCACTATTTTGAATGTAATCAACGCGCCGGCGACCAAACTCGCGACCCTCATCAATACGCCGGGCACCCAGTTGGCACAGGTCCTCCAGGCCAAGGCTGACAAAGGCGATTAATTTGACAATTTCATTCCCGAAGGTCGGGGATGAGTAAACCGAAACCAAAATAGAAAATCGACGGGCGGCGGGCTGCCGTCTCAAACCACCGGAAGCCTTCGGTGACGTCGAGACTAAAGAAAGAACATAACATGGCAGAACTCGATAACCTCGTGGAAGAGCTCAGCAAGCTGACTGTATTGGAAGCCGCTGACCTCGTGAAACAACTCGAAGACAAATGGGGCGTAAGCGCCGCAGCACCTGTTGCTGCTGTTGCTGCACCTACCGCCGGTGGCCCTGCTGCTCCCGAGGAAGAACAGACCGAATTCGACGTCATTCTCGAAGACTTCGGTGGTAACAAGATCGCGGTCATCAAGGCCGTTCGTGCCACCAAGGCTGGACTCGGCCTCGCCGAAGCCAAGGCGCTTGTCGAAAGTGCACCCAAGCCGTTGCTTGAAGCAGTTTCCAAGGATGAAGCCGAAGACGCCAAGAAGAAACTCGAAGAAGCTGGCGCCAAAGTCACGGTCAAGTAAGACCCTTTGTTGGAATGGCGGGCAATCCCTGCCATTCCACTCCCGTTGGTTTCGGAATTACTCAACGCGGATTTATTGATTGTTTTATTTTTCACAGAAAGACGTCAGGCAGGTTTTCGGTGAGGCGCCGGGAATTGTCTGGTTTTGTCATGATTAAACCAGTCCGGATTGACATACCGGACGAGCAACAAGCGCATATGGCAACCAAGAGCGAACGGATTAACTTCGGTAAGATCAAAGAGGTCCTCACGCCGCCGAACCTCATTGAGGTTCAGACGAACTCGTACGTCGAGTTCTTGCAGGACGGCAAACCTGTTGGCAAACGCGACAACCGCGGGTTGGAAGCGGTTTTCAAGGAAGTTTTCCCCATCGAAAGTTATGACGGCAAAACGGTTCTTGATTTCAAAGGCTACGAGATCAGTGACCCCAAGCTGAGTTGGCTCGAATCACTGCGTGAAGGCGTCACGTTTGGTGCCGCGTTGCATGTTACCTTTATCCTGCAGGATGAGAAGGGTGCCCGCGAAGAGAAGGTCTTCATGGGGGAAATGCCGCTGATGACCCCGCAAGGCTCATTTGTCATCAATGGTGCTGAGCGAGTGATTGTCTCCCAGTTGCACCGTTCGCCGGGTATTGCCTTTGAGGCCACAAAGCATCCGAATGGCAAAACGCTGCACAGTTTCCGCATCATCCCCGATCGTGGATCGTGGTATGAGGCGCAGTTTGACACGAGCGACATGCTCTATGTCTATCTCGACCGCAAGAAGCGTCGACGTAAGTTTCTTACCACCACCTTCTTCCGTGCCATCAGTGGGCTCGATGAGGAGAAGAAGCCCAAGAAGGGTGAGGTTCGTGGCACTGACGAAGAGATTATTAAACTCTTCTACGACATCGAAGAACTCACGCTTAAGAAGGCGGAGAAGATTGAAGAGATTTCCAGCCGCGTTTTGGTTGAAGATGTGATCGATGATGACAAGTTCATTGTGGTCGCACGCGCCTTTGAGCCGTTGTCCAACGCAGTGCTCAAGCAGATCGCCGAGTTGGGTGTGAAGAGCATCCGCGTGGTTGATACCGCCACCGATGAAGGCATTCTCATCAAGTGTCTTAAAAAGGATCCCACCAAGAACGAGGAAGAGGCACTGAAGGATATTTATCGCCGGCTCCGTCCAGGTGATCCCCCGACCGCTGCGAACGCCCGGGCACTCATCAAGCGCCTGTTCTTCGATCCGAAGCGTTACGACCTCGGTCGTGTAGGTCGTTACAAGATGAATCAGAAACTTGGTTTCGACGACGCCGTCGATACCCGCATTCTGACGAAGGAAGATTTGGTCGAAGCGACCCGCTATCTGTTGAGGCTGAAGTTGGGTGACGGTTCGATTGACGATATCGATCATCTTGGCAGTCGGCGTATCCGTACTGTTGGCGAATTGCTCGCGAATCAGTGTCGCGTAGGTCTGGCTCGTACCGAACGCCTCGTGAAAGAGCGCATGACGCTCTTCGATCAGGAAGTCGATACCATGACTCCCGCGAAGTTGATCAATCCGAAGGCGTTGTCGGCGGTTGTCCGCGACTTCTTCGGACGCAGTCAGCTGTCGCAGTTCATGGATCAGATCAATCCGCTGGCTGAGTTGACGCACAAACGTCGTCTGTCCGCGCTTGGCCCTGGTGGTCTCTCCCGAGATCGTGCCGGATTCGAAGTGCGCGACGTTCATCCGTCTCACTACGGCCGAATTTGTCCCATCGAAACCCCTGAGGGACCGAACATCGGTCTGATCGCTTCGTTGGCATGTTTTGCCCGCGTAAATGACTTTGGGTTCATCGAAACGCCATATCGAAAAGTCGTGAAAGGCAGAGTGACTGCGCAACTCGATTACCTGACCGGTGATCGTGAGGAGCAGTTCATTATCGCGCAGGCGAATGCCCCGATCGATGACAAGGGCAAATACGTGAATCCGACCGTCACCTGTCGTTGTCGCGGAGACTTTATCGATGTTCCACCCGCTGAGGTGGACTACATGGATGTTTCTCCGAAACAGCTGGTTTCAGTTGCAGCCGGTCTCATCCCATTTCTCGAGCACGATGATGCGAACCGCGCATTGATGGGCTCGAACATGCAACGCCAGGCGGTTCCGTTGTTGACTACTGATGCGCCTTTTGTGGCGACCGGTATGGAAACCCGCGTGGCTCTGGATTCGATGGCTGTTCTCACCAGTGCGGGCGACGGTATTGTCGCCTCCGTGCAGGGGGATCGAATCATCGTCACCAAGGATGGCATTGTTCCTGAGACGAAGAAGAAACTTAGGCACGATCCAGGCAGCGATATCTACGTTTACGAGTTGCGCAAGTTCATGCGTTCCAACGCGGCGACCTGCGTCAATCAGAAACCGCTCGTCAAGGTTGGTGACAAGGTCACGAAGGGGCAGCCGATGGCGGATGGTCCCTGCACCGATGGTGGTGAACTTGCCTTGGGACGGAATGTGCTCGTCGCGTTCATGCCGTGGAATGGTTACAACTTCGAGGATGCGATTCTCATCAGCCAACGCATCGTTAAGGACGACGTCTTCACCTCGATTCATATCGAAGAATTCGAAGTCGGCGCCCGTGATACCAAACTGGGTCCGGAAGAGATCACCCGAGACATTCCGAACCTCGGTGAGGAAGCACTAAAGAACCTCGGCCCCGATGGTGTGATCCGCGTTGGCGCTGAAGTCAAACCCGGTGATATCCTGGTCGGTAAGATTACCCCCAAGAGCGAAACCGAACTGGCTCCGGAAGAACGTCTGCTCCGGGCCATCTTCGGTGAGAAGGCGGCCGATGTGAAGGACACCTCTCTGAAGGTTCCTTCCGGTACCTACGGCATCGTGATGGATGTGAAGGTATCGTCCAAGAAGTTGGACGGCACAGCATCCATCTCGACGGTGGCGGTCAACAAGGACGCGAAACGCGCTGCGAAGCAGATTGAAGATGACTTCAAGAGCAAAAACGAACAGCTCAGCGAGCAGTTGACGGAAGCACTCTCCAACATCCTTCTAGGTGAGAAAATCCCACTGGATGTCGTGAATAGCGAGAGTGGCGAGATCATCATTCCTGCGAATCGCAAGATCACCAAGACTCTCCTGCGCAAGTTGGCCCAGGTTTACGATCGGATCGAAATCGATCCTTCGCCGATCCGGAACAAGATCAACGAGATCATCGCCAGCTATAAGCGCAAGTTTGACGACCTGCAGATGCAGCACGACGAAGAGATGGACCGGACCGAGTCCGGCGATGAAGTCGATCCCGGCGTTATCAAGTCCGTCAAAGTGTTTGTTGCCTCCAAGCGTAAACTCTCCGTCGGTGACAAAATGGCAGGTCGACACGGTAACAAGGGTGTCGTCGCCAAGATCGTCCCTGAAGAGGATCTCCCGTTCCTTGAAGATGGAACGCCCGTTGACATCGTTCTCAATCCGCTTGGTGTGCCTTCACGCATGAACGTCGGTCAGTTGCTCGAAACTCACTTGGGTTGGGCGGCCAGTGTTCTCGGATTGAAGTTCGCCACGCCGGTGTTCGACGGCATCAAGGAACCCGACATCCGGAAATACATGAAGGAAGCGGATGACCTGCTGAAGAAAGAGAAGAACGCGGCCCTCGTCAATGAGGCCGGCAAAGCCCAACTCTATGATGGACGCAGTGGTGAAGCTTTCGACCAGACCGTGGTTGTGGGTTACATCTACATGCTCAAGCTCGGTCACCTCGTCGCGGATAAGATTCACGCCCGGGCGGTCGGTCCTTACTCCCTCGTCACGCAGCAGCCACTCGGCGGCAAGGCCCAATACGGAGGTCAGCGATTCGGCGAAATGGAAGTCTGGGCCATGGAAGCCTACGGCGCGGCTTACACGCTGCAGGAACTGCTCACCGTCAAATCAGACGATGTCCAGGGTCGAACGCGAATCTACGAGAGTATCGTCAAAGGTGACAACTCACTCGAAGCGGGCGTGCCAGAATCGTTCAACGTTCTCGTCAAGGAAATGCAGTCGCTTGGTCTTGATGTGAAGGTGGGCTTTACCAACCAGTCAGGTCAAGCAACGCAAAACAGCGCCGATGCATTCGCCGCTCTCGCCAGCTAATCATCAATCAACCGAAAAACACCATGATCTCAGCAAAAGAATCTGCTCGCGAATTGCTCGGCCTCGACAAGGTCAACCTGGTTGAATACGTCTCCATCTCAGTGGCCTCGCCGGAGAACATCCGGGCTTGGTCCAAGGGTGAAGTCAAAAATCCTGAGACCATCAACTACCGGACATTCAAGCCGGAGAAGGGTGGTCTTTTCTGCGAACGCATCTTCGGTCCGGTCAAGGATTGGGAATGTTCCTGCGGAAAATATAAGCGCATCAAACATCGCGGCGTCGTCTGTGACCGTTGCGGTGTGGAAGTGACGCTTGCCCGGGTCCGCCGTGAACGAATGGGCCACATCGAGCTCGCCGTTCCCGTCTCTCACATCTGGTTCTTCAAGTGCATGCCCTCCCGCATTGGCCTGATGCTGGACATGACTGCCCGTAACCTTGAGCGGGTGATCTACTACGAAGATTACCTCGTGATCGATCCGGGGAACACTCCGTTGCTCAAGCACCAGTTACTGAGCGAGATGGAGTTCCGCGAAGCCCGTGAAACATTTGGGGTTGATGCCTTCAAGGCCAAGATTGGTGCCGAGGGTGTGCGTGATGCTCTGGCCAATATCGTTTTGGCTACCACGATCGTGGATCTCGAGCAGGCGATGACCGAGACCCGCTCCAAGCAGATTCGCAAGAAGCTCGCCAAACGCATAAAACTGCATCAGGGCTTCCAAGGATCCAAGGCGCGTCCCGAGTGGATGATTCTCACGGTGTTGCCGGTTATTCCTCCGGATCTTCGCCCGCTGGTGCCGCTGGAAGGCGGCCGCTTTGCGACGTCCGATCTGAACGATCTTTATCGCCGGGTCATCAACCGGAACAACCGTCTTAAAAATCTGCTCCAGCTCAAGACTCCGGAAGTCATTATCCGGAACGAGAAGCGCATGTTGCAGGAAGCCGTTGATGCGCTGTTCGACAATGGTCGTCATGGTCGTGCCGTCACCGGAGCCGGTAACCGTTCACTGAAATCGCTCTCCGACATGCTCAAGGGCAAGAGCGGACGATTCCGCCAGAACCTGCTCGGAAAACGCGTCGATTACTCCGGCCGATCCGTGATCGTCATCGGTCCGAATCTGCGTCTGCATCAGTGCGGGCTGCCGAAGAAGATGGCGCTCGTCTTGTTTGAGCCATTCATTATTCGCAAACTCAAGGAGCGCAATTATGTGCATACCGTGCGTTCTGCGAAGAAGATGATCGAACGCCAGTCGCCCGAAGTGTGGGATATTCTGGAAGAGGTGACCAAGGGGCACCCGGTTCTGTTGAACCGCGCCCCGACCCTCCACCGTCTCTCCATCCAGGCTTTTGAACCGGTGCTGATCGAAGGTGAAGCGATCCGGGTCCATCCGCTGGTCTGCACGGCTTACAATGCTGACTTCGACGGTGATCAGATGGCGGTGCATGTGCCGCTTTCGGTTGAAGCTCAGTTGGAGGCGCGCATGTTGATGTTGGCGCCGAACAATATTTTCAATCCCTCCAGCGGCAAACCGATCATGACGCCGTCGCAGGACATCACGCTGGGTTGTTATTACCTGACTGCCGAACCGAAGAAGGCCAAGAAAGAGGGCCGGCTTTGCATGTTTGGCACCAAAAGTGAGGCGATTTTCGCGCACGACGACGGAGAACTGGCTTCACACGACCGCGTGTTGCTTGCCAATCCCGATCGCGGCAAAGAAACGGTGTTTGGGGACTCAGAATCCAAGCTCATCGAGACCACCATTGGTCGCGTGATCTTTTCAGAGATCTGGCCGGAGGAATTGGGTTTCCCAAACAAGCCGATGAACAAGAACGCCTTGGGCGAAATCATTGCCAATTGTTACAAGCACTGCGGCCACGCGGCCACGGTGGAGGCTCTGGACGAACTGAAAACGCTGGGCTTCTTCGAAGCGACCCAATCCGGATGTTCGATCGGTATTGATGACATGATCATCCCGATCGAGAAGAAGAAGGAGATCGACGTCGCTCAGAAGCAGATTGCGCAGGTTGAGAAACAACATCACAACGGTGCCATCACCTCGGGCGAACGTTACAACAAGATCATCGATATCTGGACGCATTGTACCGACCAGATTGCAAACGTCATGCTCGCCACACTGAAGGCGAACAAGGGCAAGGATGAATACAATCCGGTGTTCTTGATGGTCGATTCCGGTGCTCGCGGTAACAAGGCTCAGGTCCGGCAGTTGGCCGGGCTTCGTGGGCTGATGGCGAAACCTTCGGGGGACATCATTGAGAAACCGATTCTCTCGAACTTCCGTGAGGGTCTTACGGTTCTCGAATACTTCATCTCGACCCACGGTGCCCGAAAGGGCCTTGCTGATACGGCGTTGAAGACGGCTGACTCGGGTTACATGACCCGCAAACTTGTTGATGTCTCGCAAGACGTCATCGTTCGCGAACTTGATTGCGGAACGACCGGCGGCATCCTGATCGGTGAGATCAAGGAAGGTGAGGAAGTTGTCATGACGATCGGCAACCGCGTTGTCGGTCGGTTCAGCGCTGACGACATCATGAATCCGGAAACGGATGCAGTCGTGGTGCCGGCCAACACCCTGGTCGATGAGCGGTACGCCAAAGCGATTGATGAAGCAGATTTGGAGCGGGTCAAGATCCGCTCGGTTCTTACCTGCGAAACCAAGCACGGAACCTGCATTCACTGTTATGGACGTAATCTCGCCACTGGCGGACTGGCAAAACCTGGCGAAGCGGTCGGAATCGTCGCCGCCCAGTCCATCGGCGAGCCTGGAACCCAGTTGACCATGCGCACATTCCACATCGGTGGTGTTGCGGCGGGTGGGTTCACCCAGCCAGAAATTTCAGTGCGGCTGCCGGGAACGCTCAAATACAAGGATCTCCGCGTGGTGGAACTCGAAGGCGGCAATAACATCGTGCTCAACAAGCACGGCACCATCGAGTTGCAGGACGACGACGGTCGCGAAATTGAGACCTACACAATTGTGATCGGTTCCGTGCTCCCGGTGCCCAATGGAGGTAAGGTCGTAAAGGGCGACACCATCGCCCAATGGGATCCTTACAATGTGCCGATTCTCTCTGAGAAAGCGGGTAAGATCCGCTTCGAGGACGTGATTGAAGGTGTGACCTGCAAGTTGGAAGTCAACGAAGCAACGGGTCAGGAAGATCTCGTGGTCATCGATCACAAGGAAGATCTTCATCCGCAAATCATCATCGATGACACCAAAGGCGAAATGCTCGCGCACTACGCGATTCCGTCTGGTGCCCACATTGTGGTCGATCAGGGAGACAAGATCGTGGCCGGCACCTTGTTGGCCAAGACACCTCGTCAGACGTCGAAGACCAAGGACATCACCGGTGGTCTGCCGCGGGTGGCCGAATTGTTCGAGGCCCGCCGGCCGAAAGATGCAGCTGAGATCGCCAAGATCGACGGACTCGTCGATTGGGGTGCCACTGTTCGCGGTAAGCGCTGTCTGGTCGTTCGTGATCCGCAGACTGAAGAGGAAGAGGAGCACCTCATCCCGATTGGTAAACACGTCATCGTGTTCAAGGGCGATTTGGTCAAGAAAGGCCAGCAACTCACTGAGGGTCCGGTCGTGCCGCATGAGATTCTTGAAATCTGCGGAACTCAGGAGCTGCAGGAGCATCTCGTGAACGAAATCCAGGAGGTCTATCGTCTCCAAGGTGTAACGATCAACGACAAGCACATCGAGATCATCATCCGACAGATGCTCCGCAAGGTTCGCATTACTGAGCCCGGCGATACCAAGTTCCTCTGGGGCGAACAGATCGACAAAATCATCTTCGACGACGAGAACAAGCGTGTGGAGGACATGGGTGGTAAACCCGCCGAAGCTGTGCCGGTCCTGTTGGGCATCACCAAGGCTTCTCTCGAAACCGAGAGCTTCCTTTCCGCCGCCTCGTTCCAAGACACCACTCGTGTTCTTACCGAAGCGGCCACGATGGGCAAAATTGACTATCTCCGCGGATTCAAAGAGAACGTCATCATGGGGCACATCATTCCTGCCGGCAGTGGATACGACCTGCATCGTGGCGTCACCCTCAAGCCGCTGGCTGAAGAGATCGAGGTGGAAGAAAGCAATCCGCTGATGGGCGACGAACCGGCCGCGCCTTCCTTGCCCTCATTGGTCGGTTAAATTCGACAACAAAACTTGCGAAGGCCGATCTGAAAGGATCGGCCTTTTTCGTTGGTGAATGATCCGCCTGTCCAACTCGTGGGAGCGTAGCGACAGGCCTGAGGAGGGTCACTTTGAGACATGAAGACTAGGAGCGCGGTAGTCTCCGCCCTTCACCGACTATTCTGGGAGATTGAAAAGCGTGTGGTCGCGGGCATCGAGGAGGCGTTTGAATTCCGACTCGATGGGATTTCCATTGGAGTCAATCAGGAGACGTGCGCTGTCTGAGAGTTCCTTGGGTTGGCGTAGCCAGGCCTGAAGGACGCGTTCGGCATCGGCTTTGTGCCACTCAGGTGGACCCAGAAAATCTGTCTGAAACGTTTTGAATTCGTTCAGACTATGCAGCGACTTTCTGGAAATGAATCTGATGGCATCGTAAGGGTCCTGCATCAGTTGGGCCAAGTAGGGGGCCATCCAGTCTGAATCAGCGGCTTGCTGGGCGGGTGCCCATCCCATGCTCCACGCCGTGAGCGCACGTTGTAGCGCATCGCCGCGCAACGACCACAGCGCACCGCTGGCGATCTTGCGATGATCGGTCTCCATCTCGGGAACGGGTTGCCCATACCACTCGTTCATGTGTGTGGCGGTCCATTCCAGAGTCTGGTCGAGGTGGCAGAGGTTGCAGGCGTTCGGTCGTTTGGTTTCAAGATTCACCTTCACGTTGGGAATACTGATCTTGTGGCTCCGGATCGCACTGAAGAGCCCATAGGTGGTGTGGGGCATGTGGCAGTTGTAACAGACGCTGCCACTCGAATCCGTCGGATGATGGGTGTGGGCGATCTGTTCGAATTTTCCGGCGTCATGGCACTTGAGACAGCCGTGATTGCCATTGCGCAATCCCTCGCGCAATTGATCGTTCGCCCAATCCTTGACATCTTCGTCGTCCGATCGCTGGTGGAGTTGGTGGCAGGACATGCAGGACATCTTTCCCTTGGTGAAGCAGGCAGATTCAGCCAAACCGTTGAATTCGCGTCCGGCGGTTCGGGATTCTCCATCGGGCCAGAACAGGTCGTTGAGGATTTCCTCGACCCGGTTCGCGCTCTCCGGAGCCACCCGGCGCATGTGCGTCTTTGATTCCTCAGTGTTGCGCCAATAATGATGCGTCTTCGCGAACTCATCGCCCGGGCGAAAGTCCGTCGGTGGGATGTCGAGTTCAACCGGGAGGTTGTAGCTGTGGCAGCGGGCGCAGATCTCAGAACCGCGGACGTGTGACAGTTTGGCGGGGTTGACGACCTGATCGGAATCCGAGCGCAAGGGTGGGAGACCCTCGCGTTTGCGTCGTCGCTGATCAGCGACGTGCTCCTTGGCCGGACCGTGACAGGCTTCACAGGAGATTCCGAAGTCGCTGACGGTGGTGTCGTAAGTGTGTTCGGCGAGTTCGTTGGGTTTGCCATTGGTGGTGTGGCATTGCGTGCAGCGATTGTTCCAACGGCCGATCTGGTGTTCGAAACCATGGCTTGGTGCGGTGAGAAAAAGCGATTTGACGGGAACCCAGCGGTTCTCCGCCACGCGGTGTGCGATCGGGAGCTGGCACAGCGTGCGTGATTTCCCGGTGGCCATCCAATAAATTTGATTGTGATGGGAGCCGGTCGTCATCACCACCTGTAGTTTGACTGACGGCTGGTCGGGGTCTTTTCCAAGCTCGGGAAAATTCGGAATCTCCGCCCAGAATTCGTCTTTCTCCCGCCAGAGCCGGAACTTGTAGCCTTCCAGTGAAGCTTCAAGATCGTTGAAGTCACCCAGCACAGTTTCCGGGGTGGCCAGCTGCGTCATCGTGCTGTGATACGAATCGGACCAGGTGCTATGATTGGCCGGATGGCACTCGATGCACTCGGAGGAAGAAACGTAGTTGTCGCTGGCCACTCGCTTCGGCACATCATCACGATTGGACAAGTCGCTCTCCTGCCGGTCCTGCGTCGCACTGGGCTGGACACGCTTGGGTTCGGCGGGGCTTGTTCTTGCGAGGGCGGGTGGCGGAAGGTCAAGCCGTTGTTCTTTGCGTAAACCCACGAAGGCTGCCCCCAACGCGAGTACGGTCGCGATGATCCAGACTGGTTTGCTTGAATCACTGGCCATGGCGCGATTCTAATGGGCTTGATCACGCAGGTCGATTGAATGTCGGCTGCTTCGACTGGTTGTGGAAGACCAACGCTGCGAGCCTGGAGTCCGGTCAGATGTTGAGATAGGCAGCAAGGCCCTGTTTGCCGCCTTCACGACCGAACCCGCTCTCCTTATAGCCGCCGAAAGGGCTGGTGGGATCGAACTTGTTATACGAGTTCGCCCAGATCACACCGGCGCGAAGCTTGCCGGCGATCTGGAAAATCTTACTGCCTTTATCGGTCCACACACCGGCGCTCAAACCGTAAGGAGTATTGTTGGCGCGCTCGAGCGCCTCGTCCGGAGTGCGGAATGTCATCACGCTCAGTACGGGGCCGAAGATCTCTTCCTGCGCGACGCGATGGCTCATCGTGACATTAGTCAACAGGGTGGGGGGATACCAGAAGCCTTTCTTTGGCAGGGGGCAGCTGGACTGTTCGAGCACGGCGCCCTCGGCGACTCCGCTCCGGACCATGCCTGAAATTTTCTTCAGTTGTTCCCGTGAATTGATGGCACCGATATCGGTGTTTTTGTCCAGCGGATCACCCACCCGCAAGGTGGCGATACGATTGCGCAATTTGCGCATGAGGGCAGGATAGATTCCTTCCTGCACGAACAGCCGCGAGCCGGCGCAACAGACGTGGCCCTGATTAAAAAAGATTCCCTGGATGATTCCTTCAACGGCCTGATCCAAGGGTGCATCTTCGAAGATGATGTTGGCAGCTTTCCCACCGAGTTCGAGCGTGAGTCGTTTGTCCGTTCCGGCAGCGGATTCAGCGATTCGCTTCCCGACCGCAGTTGAGCCGGTGAAGGCCAGCTTGTTGACATCCGGATGAGCGACCAAGGCCGCGCCGGTGGCACCCGCACCGGTGACGATATTAACCACGCCTGGTGGCAGCTCTGCTTCCTGGAGGATCTGCGCAAGATGCAGGGCCGTTGTACTGGTGGTTTCTGCGGGCTTCAGAACGACGGTGTTTCCGCAGGCCAACGCCGGCGCGAGCTTCCAGGCCGCCATGAGCAAGGGGAAATTCCAAGGGATGATCTGGCCACAGACACCGAGCGGTTGGGGATTTCGACCGGGGAATGCGTATTGCAGCTTGTCCGCCCAGCCGGCGTGGTAAAAGAAATGGGCGGAGACCAGCGGCAGGTCTACGTCGCGACTTTCCTTGATCGGCTTGCCGCCATCGAGGGATTCGAGCACTGCCAATTCGCGGGCCTTTTCCTGGATGAGTCGTGCGATGCGGTAGAGGTACTTTCCACGTTCCCGGGGTGGCATCTTGCTCCACACAGTGTCGTATGCTTTACGGGCAGATTTGACAGCCTTGTTGACGTCCGATTGATCGCCGAGGGCGATTCGGGTGATACGTTCTTCAGTGGCGGGGTTGATCGAATCGAAGTATTTGCGCGAATGGGGTTTGACGAATTTTCCGTTGATGAACAGATCGTATTGTTTTTCGATCTTTGGGCGGATCGACTCAGGAGCCGGGGCATATTCCCACTTGCTGCCGAAATCGAGGCTTCGTTTCGATGCCGTAACGACCTTTTTGGTGGCCTCACCCGTCATAACTTCAGAAATGATCGACGGCTGAACCGCCGCGCGCCGGGAGCGCGTTCGCTTGGATTTGCTCACGGGTTTCATCGAATGCCGGAGCGTAGACGACCTGCTGGCGGATTCCAAGTCGTGTTCAGGTACATTGAATCCGGATGCCGTATCGGATGTGGGGTGAGCTCGGTCAGCGCGGGCTCGGTTCATCCTGAAATTCCATGAGAACGTTGGTTCCACTGGTGAATATCTTTGCCGGTTGGATGACGGGAATTTCCCCACCCACGTACCAATGTCGAAACAGCCACAGCAACACGAGCAACGCGATTGCTGCCACGGCCTTGGCGGTGAATTGGCGGGCGAGTGATTCGGTCATGGCTCGGGTTGCAATCTTCGCACCGCTCGTGCGTGGGGCCTCCTCTGTCGATTCCAGTGCCCCGACGTTCAATGCTGACCAGTCGATGGTCTCATGCGGTTTGAAAGTGAAGTCGTAGAATCTGCCGTTACAGCTTTCACTCCCGCAACAGCCGCGACGAATTCGCATGAAGCGCATCGCTTCACCCGTTTCGGATCGGTCCTGGCCAAAGTTGAGAAGCCATCCGGAGAACTCGTCTCCCGCCATGGTTTGGCCACAGGTCACACATTTTGCCGAAATGTGTTGGGTACAGATGTCGCGCGCTGTTCCGGGATCGAGGCCACTCACGGCCAAGATTTCGCGGAGGCTGTCCGCGAGTTTGATCAGGTAGGCAAGATCGGTGCGTCGCTGCAGCGGTTCCTCGCTCATGGGACGATGGGATTTGTTTGGGGAGTGCGCGGTTCGTACCAAACCCAGTTCAAGGTCTCCTCATAAGGATAATACGGATCGGTCATCACGGAGCGCGAGAAGTTGTGGAACTCGACATGTCCGTCAACGTAGAGCACAGGGGACCAGAACGCTGCGGGCGCGATGGTTGGATCTCCAAAATTCTTTTTGCCGCGATTGCGGTGCCACTGCGACCAGAAGAACACCCCCGTGCAGATAGAGGTTCGCCGTTCCATCGGCCGGGCCGAGGCTTCGGTCATGAGGATGTGCCGGTCGGGTTGCTTGATGTCCTCAATTTCGATCCGTGGCAGCGGTGGGCGTTGGGGTAGCCTGGTCGAGATCGGGAGGGGTGGGGAACGTGTCTGATCCCAAGGTGCTCCTTGCCCGGCGTTGTACACGTAACTGCTGCCGATGGTCTGCCACATCGAAGGCTTGGCGTAATCATGATAGGGATCGCAGATTGGCCAGGAAGGAAATGCCTGGTGTCCTTTGTCCATCGGGCAGTGGAACACTTCACCATTTCCCTGATAGGCGTAGAATGGACGGTTGGTGGCGAAGGGAAAGGTTTCCGCGAAGTGGCCCGGCTTCGGATCCTGACCTCCGAGGGCGACGTCGGTGCGTTTTGTGATCCATTGCTGAAGAGAGTCGTCCCACTCACGAATCGATGTTGGAGGAAAACGGCGGTTATTATCGCTCGCAAACAGTTCGGTCATGGTGCCGATCTGCTTGAAATTACTTTTGCAATGCGTCTCTTTCGCCCTCTGAAGTGCGCTGGAGAAAGCCGGAAGCAGGAGGCTGGCAAGCACGCTGATGATGCCGATCACAGCGAGCAGTTCGACAATGGTGAAAGCGGTGAAATTTGGTCGCCGGGCTGTGAAAGTGAGGTGTGTGCAGGTCATGTCTCCAAATGATTTTCCAGATTGCTCCGAGCGTGGCGGATTGTCAAATGGGCAACGGCAGGACTGAATACAGCAATCGCTGTATTCCATGTGTCTCACATTCGACCGTGCCGGATGATGGAAATGAGCAGGCCGAAGGCCATCATCGCGGCAAGTATGAATCCGATCCACCCAGCCATCGAATCTGGATCCGAGTGCACAATCAGCGCGGAACCTACGATCATGGCGGCAAGCACCAGCGAATAGGAGATGCGGTTGCTGATGCGTTCGGCTGAATTGATGGCGGGCTCCAATCCCTGATGCTGGAAGTTGATGCGCGCATCCCCGGTTTTGATCTGGGAAACGATGCGGCGCATTTCTCCGGGCAGATCCCGCGCCAGTTCGGCGAGATCGCGACTAAACTCGAGCACGTTGCCCGCGAAGCGCTTTGGCTTGAGGCGATCCATTCGCGCTTTGCGCATGAACGGCCCGGCCTGCTGCACGAGATTGTGATCCGGATTGAGACGACGGACGAGTTCCTCGGTCAGGCTCAGTGCCTTGAGCATGATGAATAGATCGGGTGGCAGCCGTAACTGGTTCTTGGCGGTCAGCGCGAACAGTTCCGTGATGAGTTTGCCAAAACGCATTTCTCCCACCGGCCGGTAGAAGTGCTGGTGCATGAAGTCCGCCACGTCGGATTCCAACCCTTCGCGGGACGGTTCTGAATCGCTATCCGCCAACTTGAGAAGGGCACTGGTGACGCTGATTTCGTTGCGTCGCGAAATGCCCCAGACGAGATCCACGAAGGTTTCACGGGTGCGGATGTCCACGAAGCCCATGAGACCAAAGTCGAGAAAGCAGATCTTGTTGCCACCGAGGATATGAATGTTGCCCGGATGCGGATCCGCGTGGAAGAAGCCGTGCTCGAAGATCTGCTTCATGATCAGATCCGCGATGTTGGAGGCGATCGCGTTGCGATCCAGTTTTGCTTTGTCGAGCCTCTCAAGATCCGACGCCTTGATCGCATCGATGTACTCCATCGTGAGCAGGCGTCCAGTCGAGGCGGCGTAATAAACCTTTGGAATGTAAATGGTTTCCTCTTCCTGGAACTGCCAGGCAAAGCGTTCCAGGTGCGCGGCTTCGCGGGTGAAGTCCAGCTCCTTCTCCAGGCTCTTGGCGAGTTCTTCCACCATCGCGGCGGGCTGATGAATTGCCCACCCTTCGAGATGCCGCTCCATGAGCATCGCGATCTGCTGCATGATCTCCAGATCGAGCGCGGCGTTGGAAGCAATGCGCGGGCGCTGAACCTTGACGACGACGGCTTCACCGGTGCGCAACACGGCCCGATGCACCTGCGCAATCGACGCGGCTCCGAGGGGCGTTTTCTCGATTGAATCGAAGACCAGTTCGAGCGGGGAATCGAGTTCGGTTTCGATGACTGACCGGAGTTCCTCAAAACCGAAGGGCTCCACATCGTCCTGCAGTTTGGTGAGTTCGTCGGTGAATGCCTTCGGCAGCAGTTGGGTGCGGGCGGCAAACAGCTGACCGAGTTTGATGAAAGTGGGGCCGAGTTCTTCGCACACCCGACGGAGCCTTTCGGGCTGCGACATCTCACGGATGATGGCCTGCTCCTCCCGGTTCTGAATGAACGGTATCCGATGGACGCGGGGCAATCCCAGCCGGGTCGTGAGGTCGTTGAATCCGTATTTGAGAAAGACCGCGACAATGAAGCGAAAGCGCTGCGCGTGCTGCAGCGTGCGGCCAAGTTTTCTAAAGCGGCTGAAGAACATCAGATGAACGCCGTGACAGCCTGGCTGTCACGGCGTTGGCATCTTGGTTTCCGCATATGTGCGCGGCAAGTGAATTTGGGAAGATGCAGGCGGTGCGATGCTCAGTAGCTGGCCAACTCCGCTTCGGCTTTCTGGATCCGGGCTTGGAAATCCTTCATCCGCTGTTGGTTCTCTGGTGTGTTCAAAGGCCGGGTCGCCATCCATTTGTCCAGCGCACTTTTGGCTCCGCGATATCTGGCAAGCTTGGCCTTCAATTCCCTGGCGCGGGTGGGATTTCGTTTTCGAGAGCGGCAATGGAGCCGCTGTTGAACTTTGCGATTGTTCGATACTGCTTGATGAAGGCGGCGGGACTCGCATCCTGACTGGCCCCGAGCCGATCGAGTTCAGTTTTGCCGTCCAGATCAAGCACAACAAACGTGGGATAACCGCGGACGCCGAACTGGCTCGCCAGTGCCGCGTTGCGTTCGGCCACTCCCTTAGGGAGCCCGCTTTTGTTGCTTGGAAAATCGATGGTCAACAAGACGGCGTTCTCTGCCGCGAATGTTTTCCACGCCGGCTTCGAGAAAACATGCTCATCCATGTGGATGCACCGGCGCGGGCACCGGTGGTCATCGGGGCGGTTACTGCGGTTGGGATGTTGCGAGATGGAGGAGCGTGGCAAGTGTGAAGAGGTGGGATGATTGCATGACGGTAACAATCGGGTTCAGTTCGAAGTGTGAGCGGTGACTCTTCAGACTATTCCAGACTCTGCTTGCAGCGGTAACAACATTAAATGATTCAACAACGAATAAACGCGGAATCGTCCCGTCGACTTATGCAGATCTACGAAAGGAAACATATGCGAAAAACCATACTTACAATCACCACCATCGCGGTCGCCGGATTTGGCATGCCGGCCACGTCCCGCGCCGGCGATGGTGAATGGGCCACGGCCGGAAAAGTTCTGGCCGGTCTGTTTGCCGCCAAGGTAATTCATGATGTGGCCCGTCGTCCGGTTGTTCGCCGGACGTCTTCAACCGTGTGCACGACAACGCCGACCGGCTACCAGACTCCGGTCGTTTATCGGCAACCCGTAGTCTACCAACAGCAGCAACCGGTGGTTTATCAGCAGCAACAACCAGTGGTCTATCAACAGGCCGTGCAGCAGGTGCAGACACAGCCTGTTTATCAGCAGCCAACGACCCATTACCAAGCCCAGCCGGTTCGCCAACAGGTGGTTCAACAGGCCCCGAGGCAGGTGATTCAAGCCCAGCCCACAGTCGTCTATCAGCAACCCGCTGTCGTGTATCAGCAGCCGGTTTATGTTGCTCCACCTGCGGTGATCTACACCACCACCTGTGCTCCCACCACGACCTATTACACCTCGCGCCCATCGTTCACGCGGCTCGGCTTTGGGAGTTCGTTCGGGCATCGTTCCCATCGGTCTCACCACCGTGGTCATGGTCACCACCGGAGCAGTGGGTTCTCCCTGTTCCTTCGTTGATCTCGGTCCCGATCAGAGAGCCCCAATAAGAAAGTTCTAGCCGCGGGCGCAACTTCGGTTGCGCCCGTGTTCTTTGGTCTGGCGTTCGCGGCGTTTACATCGGCTTAACACTTTTTGTCTGTGCCCTGACTTGGGTGGACGGTTTACTCCCGAAGCTGATGCCCACATCAACTCGAACCAACATTTTCTGCGGAACGATTTTGCTCGTTGCCGTGTCGGGGTTCTCCCAACCGAGGCCGCCAGACTCGCGAGACGGATCATCGCGCTCAGGGAAATCGGCAGCGACAAATGAAGTCAGCATTCGCATCAGCGGTGCCTATCGTCTGATCACCGCCAATGGAATTCCCGATCACCCACCCGGGCAGTTTCCGAATCGAGGCAATCCGCATCAGATCTATCCTCAACGCTATTCCTTTCGGGTGTCGATGAAGCCGAAGGTGAACGAGCGCGCCTCACCCAGTTCATTGGGTGTCACTTTTGGCATCGCGCTCAACGGAGTGCCATTCAATCCCAGCGCGGCTGAGTTCTGGCGAGGGGATCGCAACTGGCAGTACGAGGCCAAGGACGGCGCAATCAATCTGGGACTGGATGAGCATAATGCCCATGTGCAACCGGGCGGCGAGTATCACTACCACGCCATGCCGATGGGTTTGGCCCGCAAGTTGTATCAGGAGGATTCGATTGTGCTGGTCGGGTATGCGGCGGACGGATTTCCAATCTATGCGCGTTTTGGGTTTGAAGACCCGATGGATCTGACGAGTGGTAACAAGATTCTCCGCTCGAGCTATCAGTTGAAGAAAGGGGAACGACCGAATGGCCCTGACGGGAAATTCGACGGTACATACGTCCAGGACTACGAGTACGTGAAAGGCTCTGGCGATCTAGATGAATGCAATGGGCGCTTTGGCGTCACGCCGGAATATCCGAAAGGGATTTACCACTACTACATCACCGACTCGTTTCCGTTCCTCTCCCGCAGCTTTCGCGGGACACCGGACGCCAGCTTTGGACGCCGAGGTGGGCCGGGCGGTACTGGTGGTCGGCGACCGCAATTGCGCAACCGGACCGGAGGCGGTCGTCCTCCTTCCAAGGGCGGTCGGCCGCGCTAGATAACTAAGTTTCTCGGCAGTGGGCCAATTTCAGACTTGGAGTTTCGGCAGGACTTGATTCCCTTTCGGACCGATGGATCTGCTGCAAATTATCGCCCTTCTGATTACGCTGACCGCTGGGTTCTCCTACGTGAATCATCGTTGGCTGAAGTTGCCGACGGTGATCGGGGTGATGGTGATAGCACTGGGCCTCTCGTTGGGCCTGATCACGCTCGATGCCGCCGGTCTGCCGCTGAAGGCTCACGCCTCGGATCTGCTCCGGGTGCTGGATTTTGACAAGGCCTTGATGCAGGTGATGCTGAGCTTCCTGCTTTTCGCCGGAGCGCTGCACATCAACCTCGACGATCTGGCGAAGCAGAAATGGCCGATTGGGATCCTCGCTTCCTTTGGCGTATTGCTGTCCACGTTTCTTGTGGGGGGAGCGATGTACTGGGTGTTCCAGTTGCTGCACCTGGATGTCCCGTTCATTTTCTGTCTGCTCTTTGGATCATTGATTTCGCCGACCGATCCGATCGCGGTTCTCGGAATCATGAAAACGGCGGAGGCTCCAAAGAGCCTGGAAACCAAGGTGGCTGGTGAATCGCTATTCAATGACGGCGTCGGTGTGGTCATCTTTCTGGTGATTTACGAGATTGCCATCGAGGGGCATGAACCCTCGATCGTTCACATGGGCACTTTGTTTGTGGAGGAGGCGATTGGTGGGGCGATCCTTGGGCTGGTGCTGGGGTGGTTGGTCTATTCCATGCTCAAGACCGTCGACAACTACAGCGTCGAGATAATGCTTACGCTGGCCCTGGTAATGGGTGGGTATTCGCTCGCGGCGGCGCTTCACATGTCCGGGCCGATTGCGATGGTGGTGGCCGGGTTGTTGATCGGGAATCATGGGCGCGCGTTCGGGATGTCGGATCGGACGCGCGAACATCTGGACACCTTCTGGGAGCTGATCGACGAAATACTGAACGCGACCCTGTTCGTCTTTATCGGGCTGGAGGTACTGATTCTCACCGTGAAACCGGCGTTCCTGGTTGCCGGGCTGATCGCGTTCCCAGTCGTGTTGCTCTGCCGATTCATCTGCGTTTCGATCCCGGTATTTGCCTTGAGCAAGTTCAAGGTCCATAAGTTTAGCCCGGGTGCCGTGAAGGTGATGACTTGGGGAGGGATTCGGGGAGGAATATCCGTCGCACTAGCGCTGGCGATCCCGGCAATGCTCCCCGCGGAAGGCGGCGCGGATCCCATTCCGCGGGATCTGATCGTCACGGTGACGTATTGTGTGGTGATCCTGTCGATCATGCTTCAGGGACTGACGATTGGCAGGGTTGTGAAAGGGACGATGACCGTGGGTTCGCACTCGGATACCGATTCGCAATGAAATGAGCTGTGCGGGCGGTTAAATCGATTCTGAGGCGGTTCAAAAAAAGACGAACTTTTTGATGGAAATGTAAATCCGCTTTGCTACATTCGCCCGCTCTGCCAGAACGGGTGCAGGCGCGCCCGCCTCTGAGCTGTCAATCCACAGTAATTGTGACTGCAAAAAAGAAAACTTCGGAAAAGAAGAGCGTGGCCCAAAAGGTTGCGACGAAGAACACTGCGGAAACCAAGCCTGCCAGCACAACTGCCGCTCCGAAAAACGACGGCAAGCCGCTTCGGAAAAAGAAGAAGGGCAAGGTTGTGGGGTCGGCGACGGTGGATGCCATTCTCGGTTTGACCGGCGGCAAGAAGAAGGCGACGGGCTTTTCCCCCAACGGCAAAGCCAAGATCAGAGCCGAATGGCAAAAATACTACGATGCGTTGATCGGGTTGCACGAACAGCTCACCGATCAGATGCACGGTTTGGCCAAGGATTCCGCCGAAGAGATGGAGAGTTACAGTCTTCACATGGGCGATTCCGGCACGGATAATTTTGATCGTGATTTTGCCCTCAGCCTGCTGTCTGCCGATCAGGATGCGGTCTATGAGATCGAGGAAGCGCTCAATCGGATTGAAAAAGGTGTCTACGGTGTTTGTGAACTGACCGGAAAGGTCATTCCAAAAGCACGATTGACCGCGATTCCTTGGGCTCGCTTTACCGTTGAGGCGCAGGCGCAGCTTGAGCGCGACGGTTCACTTAAATCCCGCCGCCTGGGATCGCTTGGGTCAGTTGACTCAAAGGGCTCGGGATCGATCGAATCCGACGATTCGGATGTCGAAGAGAAGTCCGCAGCAAAACAGAAAACATAAATTTCATGCCACGCGAAATCGTCACCATCGAATGCACGGAAGCCAAGAAGGAAGGCAAGCCCGTGTCCCGCTATCAGACCACGCGCAACAAGAAGACCCAGCAGGAAAAGGTTGAAAAGAAGAAGTTCAATCCCTTCCTCCGCCGTCATACTGTTCACCGTGAAATCAAGTAATTCCCATGCCCCGCAAGAATAAGAAAGACTCAAAGAAGCGTGATGACGGCGAGCGTCGGTTGCCACGGCCCAAGCCGGTGATCGATTTCACCATCGATGCGTTGGATTTCAAGAACACCAATCTTTTGCGCCAGTTCGTCACGGACGCCGGCCGTATCCTGCCGCGGAAATACACCGGCTTGCCGGCACCGTTTCAGCGTCGCATGACCCGCGCCATCAAGCGCGCCCGGCAGATGTTGCTGATGAAATAAACCGCCGCGCCAAGTTAGGATTCCGAGGCCCACTGTTTGCAGTGGGCCTTTTCTTTTGAATTCTTTTTGCAAACCGTTTGCAAAAAAGAGTTGGCACCGGCTGAACCATCCCGAACACTGAGCCTCAACGATGGACTATCTCATTCTCATCACCTCGATCGTTCTGGGTGCGATCACGGTGTTCGGTTTCAAGCTCGACGAAGCCCGGCACGTAAAAATGCTGAACGCGTTCATCGGCGGTTTTCTGATTACCCTGACGTTCCTGCACCTGCTTCCCGAACTCTACCAGTCTCTCCCGGTGGCTGAACACGACCAAGATCACGGCCATCAGCATGCTTCCAGTGGTCAGGTGTTTCTGGGGGCACTCATCCTCGCTGGGTTTCTCGGCCAGGTTGCCATAGAGACATTCTCCAAGGGCATCGAGCACGGACATTCCCACAAGTTTTCCAATTCGTTCCCCTGGGCGGTCATGATCGGCCTTTGTATTCATGCCGTCAGCGAAACGCTCGCCTTGGGCAACGCGCACGACCATCACGACAACCAGTCGCGAAGCATCCTGTTGTGGAGTATCGCGCTGCACAAATTTCCGGCCACGATCGCGTTGGTTGGGATGCTGACCCAATCCGGAATTTCACGTTCGCGGACAGTATTGTGCGTGGTGGTATTTGGGTGCATGGGCCCCTTGGGGGTTTTCATCAGTGCGCACTCCGAATTGGCACACTATTCGCGGGAACTGATGGCCGTGGTGATCGGAATTTTTCTTCACCTTTCCACCACCATCCTGTTCGAGAGTGATGAAGGGCATCATTACAACGTGCGCAAAGCGATCTCGATTGCGTTGGGTGTTGCACTTGGCTCCGCCAGTGTACTCCACTAGGTTTCTCAAATGCCCCGTCACAAGCATGTAGCTCCCGACACGGCTGAGTTGTCGGCCGCCATCAGGGACGGTCACCGTCGTCTTACTGGACCACGCCGTGCGATTCTCGATGTCCTCGGTGCCCATGCGCATCCTTTGACGAACCGTCAGATTCGTGAGGCCTTGCCGAAGGATCAGCAATGCGATCTGGCGACGATCTACCGTTCCATGCGTCTGCTGCTGGAACTTCACCTGGTGGATCGCTTTGACTTTGGCGACGGCGTCGCGCGTTTCGAACTCGCCGGGCATCACTCTCAGGATCATCACCATCATCTGATCTGCTCGCGCTGTGAAGATGTCGTGGAAGTGGAAGAATGTTTTCCCGCTGAACTACAGCAGGAATTGGCCCGCCACACGGGGTTTACGCAGGTGAGCCACAAACTTGAATTCTTTGGGATCTGTCCTGACTGCGCAGGGAAGGGGAAGTCATCCAAGCGCACACGAAAACCCAAACCCTGCGGCTGTTGATTTCAGTTTCGAAGACTATCGTCCCGCGGCGATTCGACGGGCGGTGAATTGCCGGATGAGCGGGATTTGGGAACGCAGGGAGATCTTCAACGCTCTGGTCCGGTCCAGCGGAACGAGGGGTTCAAATCCATACCAGATCATTAGCGCCAGATTTCGGTCGTCTTCGTGAACGGGTCGTTGCGTCAGTGCTGAGGCGAGATCCCAGCGATCGTTGACGGGGATGCGTTGCAACGCGGAGGCCATGTGCAGATCTGCCAGTGACGTTTGTGGTGAGGCGTCTTCGGCTTGTCTTACCAGCCAGCGGACGTCGGTCGCGGTGGGTTTGCTTTCATGGAACAGCAATTGAATCACTTGCGCCCGCACAGCCTCCCTGGTTGCCGGACAATCGTCGTAGATCGATCTAAGTAGCGCGTGGTCCCGATCGATTGACGCGAGCAACTGAACGGCAATGACGGAATCACGGATACTTCCGCTCGCGGCTTTGGCACCGAGCAGTTCCACCATCTTTGGACCCGCTGTTTTGCCGGCCGCGAATCGTTCCTGCAAAATTCGCAGTGCGTGTCTCCGCCACCACACGTTCTCGTGCCAGAGCAGATTGGCCAGCTCTTCAGATTTGAATGCGTTGAGATCGAACGGCTCCAGTTTTTTGGATTTGCCATAGCTGATTTTGAAAAGTCGCCCGCTCGTGCGATGAATCCCGTCCCGATCATGGCATTCGCCCAGGTCGGTCCACTCGGCCAGCATGGCCCCTCCATCCGGGGATTGAATGACCTCCACCCCCCTGAACCAGTCGCTGTTTCCACGCAGGAAATCCGGCCCATGAGTGGCCACGTATCCGGCATGACGTCGCACCAGATTGTCCATGTTCATCCGATTACCGTGCACATTGTTGAAGAACGCGGCGTTCGCGAATTCTTGGGGCCAGTGGTCGGACTGATAGATCATCAGACCGCAGTGGGAGTGTCCGCCGCCCTGTTTATCGTGGCCGAGTTTGCGTCGCTCGGTTTCCCCGCCTTCCCAATGTCGATGATCAGAGGCCGATTTCATGAGCTCGTATGAGTAAGGATTGGGGTGCCCGCCCTTGCGATTCTCCCACCGGGCGAAACGGGCGCCTGGCACGAGATGCCAGAGGTGATCCACCACACTGGTGGTGATGAAAGCCTGCCCCTCTGCGTTCCAATCCAATCCCCAAGGATTGATGGTGCCGTCGGCCACAATCTCAAACTCATGCCTTTGTGGGTGGAAGCGCCAGATTGCGCAACTCAACTCGATTCGCTTTTCAGTGGGTGTGCCCGGACGACCGACGAGCGAATGTTTTTTGATCCCGTGCCGGCCATAGAGCCAGCCATCGGGACCCCAGGTCAGGCCGTTGAAGAAATTGTGCTCCGCATCTTTTGCCCACCCATCCAACATCACCTGTGGTTCACCGTCCGGGATATCGTCGCGATCGGCGTCAGGAATGAACAGCAGTTGGGGTGCATCACAGATCCACACGCCACCGTGGCCGATCTGGAATCCGCTGAGATGATTTGCTTTGTCCCAGAAGACTTTTCGAGAATCGTACCGGCCATCGCCGTCGCGATCTTCAAAGATCAGGATCCGATCCTGACTTTTCCGCTTCCATTCGATGTAAGAGAAACTCTCCGCCACCCAAAGCCGTCCCCGATCGTCGTAATTGATTGCGATCGGCTGCGCGACGGCGGGATCGCCAGCGAAGAGGGACACCTCAAATCCGGGGGGCATGGTGATCTGTTTCAAAGCCTGCTCCGGGGGGGGCGGAGTGGCTGTTCCCGCCTGGGTGTCTTTGAGGCCGGTTGGCAGTTGGGCGAGTGCGGGATGGATCGCCACAATCAAAATGATCAGCGGCAATATCGTCTGGGGTATTCTCATTGCTGAACCTAAACGCTAGGCGAAGGCGGTTGAACTCGCAACGTTTCGGCTCACTCTGAGGTGGGAGGAAAAGTTTTCGTCGCGATATTTGTTCCGACAAAATCGCCGCAGTTGTGTCTCAAGGTGGAGACCATGAAGAGACTTGTGATTCTTGTTTTCATCGCCGCGCTGTTGGTGAGCCGCGGGGTGTTCAACGCGTTCAGATAGTCGGATGCTTGAGGTGCTTTGACTAATCCGCGCTCGCCGTTAACTTTACCGGATGAGCGAACGTGTTGTGAAATCCGAAGGGGAGTGGCGGGAACAGTTATCCTCCGAGCAATTCAAGGTCACCCGCAAGAGCGGAACGGAACGGGCATTTTCGGGTGAATTCTGGGACAATCACGCGGCCGGAAAGTATACCTGCGTTTGTTGTGAACTGGAGCTGTTTGCCTCGGACACGAAGTTTGAATCCGGGACTGGTTGGCCCAGCTTCTTCCAACCGATCAGCGAGGAAAGCGTGCAAATCAAGGAGGATCGGAAATTGTTCATGCGTCGTGTCGAGGCTCTGTGTCCACGCTGTGATGCCCACCTTGGGCATGTGTTCGAAGACGGTCCGGCACCAACGGGGCTTCGCTATTGTATGAACTCTGCCGCGCTCAATTTCGTGGCGGAGAAGGGGGCTGCGGACTCCGAGGCGACGGATTGACCTGCGCTGGTCCGAAGGCTTTGGCCGCCCTGTCATGCCCAAGCCCGATCGGAAAAACTATTGCCCACAGATTTAGGTCACCACAGATTGGGGTCTTCATAATCTGTGGTGAACTGAATCTGAAGCAGAGTATCCGAAGCGGCGGGGCTGGAGGCTGGGCTTGTCCAAGCGGGTGGCCCCGCCGTTTTGGATACTCTGTGATTGAGCGAAGTCGCGGGGTTATCCCCGTTGTACCCACCGCCATAGGGGTTTGTTTGACCGGACTCCCTCCGGCCAGTGGTCTCGGTGAGGCTTTGGATCGTTGCTCCCTTGCTGGGCATGCCAGATTGACTTCCCAAAGCCTGCGGGCACACGGCTGACCCAGGTTTTTTTCCGCCGCCGGGCTCGTTGGGGCCTTGCTTGAACGCAGCGGGGCACAGATGGCCGCCAAGACCAGGCAAGGGTCTTTTGCTTCGGATATCCCAAGGTCGTGGCCAGCTTCTTCATGGTGGGGCACGGGCGGCGATGGGCCCGGTGAGGATTGCGATCAGCTCCAAGGCATCGGCTCCACAATGCGGACAGCGGGGCACGGTCCGCTCCGAATCTGGCGCAGACTCCGCTTCCTGCGAGGGCGGCCCGGCATTGCCACTGGCCGCTGCCGGGCCGATCAGTTCTCTGGCCAAGGCCACCTTTTTCCGGCGATGACAGTTGGCCAGCAGACCGTAGTGACGGATCTTGACGAAGCCTTGAGGCAGGATGTGCAGGCAGAAGCGGCGCAGAAACTCCGGCAGTTTCAAACTCATCTCCCGGCGACGATTGCCATGGGCGTAGTCGCGCCAGGCAAAGGTGACCTGCTCTTCATCCAGGGCCAGCAAGCGCCGCGGCGTGATCGCCACCCGATGGGTGTAGCGGCTGAGGTAATCGAGCACCTGTTGCGGGCCGCCAAAGGGTGCCTTGCTGTAGACATGCCAGTTCTTGCCCACGATCGGAGCCAGCCATTTTTCAAAGCTCGCCGTGGTGGCCAAGGGCTGGAGTTGTCCGTGCAACTCCAAGTCTCCGGCTTCCCAAAGCCGCCGCAGGCCATCGCGAAACTTCGCCCGATAAACCCGGGCCAAGGCGTGGACGTTGAACAGGTACTTGGGATCGGCCGCCACCCAGCTGCTTCCATCCAGGGCGATGCCCCCGCCGGGGACGATGCAGTGCAGGTGGTAATGATCGAGCAAGGTCTGACTCCAGGTGTGCAGGATCGCCGTCAGTCCGATCTGGGCCGACAGGTTGTTGCGGCCAAACTCCAGCAAGGTCTGTGACACCGCTTGAAAAAGCAGCCGGTAAAGCGCCTTGCGGTTCTGCCGCACCAAAGGGTTGAGTTCATGGGGCAGCGTGAATACGAGATGAAAATACGGCACCGGCAACAAAGCCTTGCCTTGAGCCGCCAACCAATCCCGCGCCGAGGAACCCTGGCACTGCGGACAATGACGATTACGACAGGAATGGGGTACGAAATGTTCCCGCCCACACTCCGCGCAACGATAGCGATGGGCACCCAAAGCCCCCGTACGACATCGCCGCAGCGCATCCAGCGTGCGCCACTGATGGGTGGGCAACTGTGGATCAGCCACCTTCAGCGCGGCATCCAACACCTGGCCCAATGACAGACCCGAAGCCATCGTCCTCCCTCAATCCCGTGGCGTGGCGATGCTCCTCAGATCGATCAGATCCAAGGGACTCTCGATCTGCTCCAACCGTTGACGGCGCACATGGAGATAAATGGCCGTGCTCTGCAAATGCCCGTGGCCCAGCAACTGTTGGATCACCGTCAACTCCACCCCCGCCTCCAGCAGATGGGTGGCAAAACTATGGCGCAGCCGATGAATCCCGCCCTCAGCCGGCACCCCCGTCCGTCGGCAAGCCTTCGCAAAGGCCTGCCCCACCGTCTCGCGCAACTGCGGCCGATCCGGGTCGAGCGCCCGGGGAAACAACCAATGCACCGGACGATAAACCCGCCAATACCCGCGCAACT
>JBLFYM010000006.1:0-85135 GCA_047608975.1 Limisphaerales bacterium
GTGGCAAGAGCCGGCGCAGTTTGACGCAAGGCGCTGGACGTCAAATCCCCATCGCCCGTACGGGCACCGATCGGAGTTGATGGGAATGGATATATTCCTACGGGGTTCGCAGCAGACGCTCGTCCCAGATAAGACGGCGCCGTGCCCGCCTGAACGCCAAAAGCCTGATTGGCGAGCAACGTATTCCCAAGTTGCCATTCGAACCCAAAGCCCTTGTTATCTGCCTGAGAAATCTCCGCGAATTTTGATTCCACCAACACTTGCGGAGGCGTCACGTTGAGCAATTCGATCGCCTGTTGAATAATGTCCAAATCCTGTAATGTCGCCCTGACCAATAGCAGCCCATTGCGATCATTAAAAAAGACCTGCGTTGCCTGGGCACCAGACACCGACGACAGATTCTGCACCCCGGCGGCGTTAAAGTAGTCGCGTACCTCTTGGTTAACAATGCTCATGTCGTTTGGCGAAGTGATACCGCGCAATCCACCACCTTGGCCGCCAGCAGCACCACCACCAGCAGCACCACCCGCGGCACCACCACCACCACCACCTTGGCCGCCACCTGCAACATTCACGCCAGCAACCGAGAATCCACCTTGACCACCCTGACCACCGCCTTGCTGCCCGCCGCCGCCGCCGCCGCCGCCGCCGCCGCCGCCACCGCCACCGCCACCGCCGCCGCCAGCTGAGCCGCCGCCACTTGCAATAATTGGGGTTTGACTTGTAACCCCACTAAGTCCCTGCCTGAACGTATCCGGATTTACTTTAAAAATTCGGGTGTAAAGAGGTGCCTGGTCCGCCAGCTTTGGAGTAAATACAATGGCATATTCCTCAACGATGTATTTGATTGGTTGATCCGCCGTTTTGATGATCGCATCGAGAACGTGCTCCAATTTCAGGTCAAACAATGGCAGTTGGATATTGATCAGGACTGAATTCAGATCGACCCCTGGAGCACCCGCTCCAGCACCCAACCCAAGACCCCCGCCAGCGATAGGATTCCCCATTGCGTCCAGAACCGGAACACCACCACCACCACCACCATCATCACCATCATCCAGACCAAGGCCTCCACCACCTCCACCACCACCGCCCTGTAGCACCAAATCAGTGGCCTGCGAGTTGATCAGGAAATTCAACCCCTTCCCGTCCGGGTCTTCGCGTTTGACCGTGTCAATCAGGTCAGCAACGACTTCATCCAGCGTCAACGCATCGTAGGCCACTTCCGGAATCATAATCTCATGAAGTTTTCGGCGAATATGCTGAGCGCCTTGACTGGTGTGAGTCAAAAACGGCACCTGTGAGTTGGTTGTGTAATATGGATTGGGAGTGGGAAGATCAGTCCTGGTCGTCTTGTTCCAAGCTTTGGATACCTCCACCACACGTTCCTGAAACTTATGTTCGCGCTTACGTGATTCTTCGTCGTACTGCGCCTCAAGAATCAGACGCAGGTAGTAGTAGGCAAGATCGCTATGGGGATCCAACTTGATTGCTTCCTTCAACCTTTCTTCAGCTTGCACATACTGTCCGAGTTCGAAATACGCCCTTCCGTCTCGAATCATCTGAAACACCTGTGCCTTCTCATCGCGAATTGCTTTCAAACTCTGCACCACCGCCTCACTCGGCACGCGCCCTTGATGCGCAGCCTCAACCTCGGCATTGAATTTTCGAAATTTTAGCAGTTTGGAATTTCCTCCAACCACAGCAAGTGCCTGAGCGGCTTCTTTATCCGCGCTGGAAAACTGCTTCTCATCCTGAAGCTTGTAAGCCGACTGTAGTCGGCTATGGACGAGGCCGTCTTTGGCTTCCTCAACGGACTCTTGGACCGCCGTCAAATTGCCCAGTTTGGAAGCCAAGCCAATGACTTCCTCGTAGTACACCGCCGCCGCACCGTAGTCTTTGGCGTCTTTCAATTTCTCAGCCTTCGCCAAGTTGAGATCCATGATCATCTTGGTTTCTGCGCGGCGAAGTGCCTCTTCCTCCGCAGCGGCTACGGGATCAAATCTTGGCAGACCTGCGTCTTGCGCTACCGAAATTCCTGCCCACAGAAGGCAGACGGCAAAAATGTAAGTATTTTTCATTGAAGCGGTTGGACGAGTTTGCAGAGATCGCTGAAGAAATCAAGGGGTTGCTGACTTTTTGATCGTCACGCGCTTTTGGTTCGAGCTCTGGCGAACAGTCACATCTTCTCCCGTAACCTGAATCACGGTGTTGGTATCGGCCCCAAACAGAAATCGGTAACCTACCCGCGTTCCTGGATATTCTCTCTCCTGCGGAGGGTAATACATGTCCGCCTCGTAGGTGATATGTCGCTCCCATCCATCCTTTCCTGCCGAAACTCGAATCCGTTCAGGGACGCCGCCCCCTAAGGAAAAATCAATGTCCATGTAGAGCGCTGATGGATCTTTCGGATCCATGTTGATTTTGATCACATCCACCTGAATTCGCCGACTTTGCGTAACAGTGGATCCAAATCTGAGGCTTTTTCCTTCTCGCGCAGACACCTTTCGCTCCTGGCCGTATCTACCCAGCTCATACGCCGGGGTCACGTAGGCTGAAATCGACGTGCGATCGCGCACGGTGCGCTGTTCAACTCGAATTTTCAACGACAGTGGCCTAATAACACGAATTTCAAGAGCTTTAGGCCCCAACTTATCCCAAGGGAATTTTACCCGGTCGCTCGTTCTCTCGAGGATCTTCTCCGGGTTGAAGATCTTGTGTGTACTCCCATCAAAATCCACCGTCTGTGGTGCCCGACCGTTCGTGAGCGCCTCCAGGTAAAGATTCGTCACTGCTTCAGAAGATGGTTGTACGATTGGTAAGGCGAGCTTTCCCAGCCCATCAATCTCTCCCCGAACAGTGACCGCCTGCAACGCGAGCCACGCAGCCCCAGCCGTAACCAGAACCAACGTGAGACTGAGAATGATCTTTTCGTAATGATTTTTGAGAAAGTCCATGAATTACAGAGATCCTGCCATGCTGGGACCGCCGGGTGCACCCGGGCCAACCTCGGCTTCCTTCTTTTTTTGAATCAATTTGACTACATCCAGCACGACCGTGATGCGCAATGGCTTTTCATCAACAACCGTCCTGAGCTCCGGCGGCGCACCAGACCTCCGAATCACGCTTTTTTGCTGGGCGCGGATCTGCATCAATTGCATCCGTTGAGCCAAGGTGAGGGTGGCTCCTGGAGCTGTAGGCAGGCCGCCCATCGCCCCATCATCTCCGCCTTCACCACCCATGCCCATCATGCCCGGCCTCAGCGCCCCGGCGGCCTGGGCCACTTCGATTTTACGCACAACGTAGAACCGATCAGCACTGGCGAATTGATTCAACACTTCGGTGAGTTCAGAAGTGAACCCCCTAAACCTGAACTCGTATGGAGTACTTTTGAAGACCGCCTCTGAGCTGGTCACATTGGTTCTTGGCCAGTAATCGAAGCTCAGCCCCGTCCTTCCCGGCTCTCTGGGATAGGCAGGAAAGCGCTTTATATTCTCGAGTGCATGCACCTTGGATTCGTAGAGAATTTTGCAGAGGTGCTGAATGTCGGCAAGACTCTCCTGCAGGGGCTCGATGCTGTAAGGGAGAAGGTTTGGCATCGGAACCAAATGACCAAACGTAAACTGATATTGATCCGGGATCTCAACGTTGCTGTTGGTCGCATCAGCCTGCAATTGCACCAGCGCCTTCAGTAAATGGATCTTGAATTGCTGGCCATCCATCCTTGCCGCTGGCACGTATTCGAACAGCCGTTCGGCATCGCGCGAGAACTGCCGGATTACTCCAGCCTCCTCCTCGAACTTCTCGATCGTGCCATCGTTTGGAAAAGGACGCGCGTTCAGGAGCGCGTTCACCGAGCTTGTGTAAGACTGAAGACTTTGAGCTGCATCCGATTGTTTCTGCTGTGCGCCCTGGGCAAAAACAGCTGCGACGGCGAGCAGTGCGACAGCAACCACGCCGCCAATGACGACAAACAAATTTCGTTTTATCCAAACCATGACAGGGGCCTTTCAGTTGACGATCAAGCCCTCACGAAGGCGAAGAACCATATTAAATTGGAAGGTATCATTGGTGAGCGGTACCTGTTGTATATCACCTACCAACCCCGTGCTTTCCGGGTCAAACAAGCCATTGGTTTGAAACGCCGTCTGCAGCGCGAAACAGTATTCCATATTTGCGGCAGCCGAAAGGAAACTGAGGTTCAGCGCACGACACCGAAGATTCAGATAATCCACCCGCTGAGATCCAACTGGTGGCGCTACCGTGGCGGCAGCCGGCATGGCCATGCCAATCTGCGAAGCAAATCCCCCTTCCCCCCCTTCATCTCCATCTCCCTCCATCTCCTCTTCGTCCCCTTCTCCCTCCATATCGCTAAATCCAAACGTTGTATCAGGAGCCGCACCACCGGTGAATTTCTCCACCCACACGCGAGCCAGCGGGGCATTTGAAGTCAATGTCTGGTCGTAAGTAATTCCGTGATTGGTCTGCGATTGCTGCAATACCATTTGAACCGAACGAAACAGGTAAGCAATACTCGTTTTGGTGTTGATGAGTTTGACATACTGATCAGCCTCGGAAACCGCCGAACTGTAGTCACCCTGTTTCGATTTCAAGTTACTCGAAGCAGACTGCAGCTGGGAAAATTTCCCCTTAAGCTCGGTAAGCGCCTGCTCCTGTTTTCCCGCCACCCAGCCGTAGTACCAGCCGAACGACAGGATCGTCAGCAGCGTGCAAATGACCGAAGCGACAAAATAAATTCGTTTCGCGTTGAACTGCTGCCGCCGAACATGGCTGGCTGGCATCAGATTCAGATCAACCGGACACTGAGCCAGATTCCGAATCCCAAGCCCGACCACCTCACCGAAGGAGTGCGCAACTTTGGCGATCTCTTCGAGATTGATTTCCTCGTCAATCTGAATATTCCGAAACGGATTGAAGTAATCGACCGGAATGTTCAATTTTTCCGCGAAAAACTGTGCGGTATATGGCAGGAGAGATGCACCGCCAGCAAGATAGAGCCTTTCCGGAGGCGAACCGGCCTGCTGCCCGCGATAGAACTGAATCGTCTGGTTCATCTGGATGTGCAGACGGGTCATGACCTGACGGGCAATCTTCGAAATCAAAGCCTGATTCGGATTGTCCGGCTCTTCATAAGCACCGCCCAGACTCACGAACCCTTCCTCGATCTTCAGGCGTTCAGCCTCATCCCAGTCCTGCTTGGATTCCGCCGCAAAATCTTGGGTAATCGCATTCGCACCAATGTTGATGCTGCGGGAGAAGACCCGCCCGCCTTCAAAAAACAGCAGCGTGCTGGACTTCGCACCGATATCGAGGAGCATCACGCATCCTTCGCTGTCCCCGTAGTTGAACCGATAGGCGTTTGCCAAGGCAGCGGACGAAACATCGACCAACTGAAGCTCAAGACCCACCGCCTCACCCACCTTGAAGATACTCTCGACAACCTCGTTCTTGATCGCGACCAGAAGAATCTCCAACTCGTCGTTGGGCGTGCTACCCAGAATTTGGTAATCCCAAACCACTTCATCCAACGCGAACGGCACATTTTGTTGCGCCTCGTACTGAATGATCTGGTTTACCTTCGATGCCTCGACTGACGGCAGCTTGACGAACTTTGAGAAAACCTGGAACCCCGGCGCGCAGACGTTGATCTCAACCGCTCCAAATCCAGTTTCATCAATCAGCTCCTTGATCGCGGACGCCACCATCTCATCGCGGTCTTCTTCCTTGAAGCCTTCCGGCCCGAGAACCTTGAGCGCGTATCGTTGCAAACGGAGGGAACCGGACTCGTTGGGTTCAAATTCAGCGCACTTGATCGTAAACGCACCAAAGTCGAGACAGAGGAATGATTTCGCCATAATTTGCTAGGGTTGATGATGTTTAAATACTTGAGTCTCAACTACATTGAACAATCCGGTAGGCGTCTCATCACATGGTGCCGATCAGGTGGCTAGGTAAGTTTAAAACGGGTTACGGGTCAAATATAAAACGGAACCATCCGATCGTCATCTGGGAGAATACCCCTAAGTGTCACGTCCGCCTGCGGAAGTATTCGATCGTCTGCTCCAAGCCAGTTGCCAGATCCACTTTCGGACGCCACTTCAGGATCGATTTCGCTCGACCGATATCCGGCTTCCGTTGTTTCGGATCATCTTTGGGAAGCGGCTTGCGAACGATCCGGCTCCGAGAACCGGTCGCCCGAATGATTTCCTGCGCGAACTGAAGAATCGTCATCTCATTCGGATTCCCGATGTTCACCGGCATGTCGTAATCGCTCATCATCAACCGGTAGATGCCATCAATCAGATCCGAGCAGTAACAGAAGCTGCGTGTCTGCGAACCATCCCCAAACACTGTAATGGGCTTGTTCGCCAGCGCCTGGCTCACAAATGCGGGCACGACTCGGCCGTCCTTCAACCGCATTCGAGGCCCATAAGTGTTAAAAATACGGATAATTCTGGTCTCCACCTTGTGCTCACGGTGATATGCCATCGTCAAGGCTTCCGCAAAACGTTTGGCTTCGTCGTAACATCCCCGCGGCCCGATCGTGCTCACATTCCCCCAGTAATCCTCGTTTTGCGGGTGAACCAGCGGATCGCCATAAATTTCCGAAGTCGATGCCAGAAAGAATCGAGCCCCCTTTTCCTTGGCCAATCCCAGCGCCTTATGGGTCCCCAATGATCCCACCTTCAAGGTCTGAATTGGCAACAACGCATAGTCAATCGGGCTGGCAGGTGAGGCGAAGTGCCAGACGTAATCGACTTTCCCGTCCAGAAACAGAAACTCCGTGACATCCTGCTGAATGAACCGGAAATCCGAATTCCCAGCCAAATGGTCGATATTTTCCACTCTTCCAGTCACAAAGTTATCGATACCGATAACTTTGTGACCTTTCTTTAACAGTAAATCTGTTAAGTGTGATCCCAAAAAACCAGCTGCCCCGGTGATCACAGAAACGGGCTTAGCTTGCTTTTTGGGGGTGATTTTCTTCTTTTTGACGGCCATAAGATGATTTGAGATTCCTCGGGGAGAAGGGTTGCGATTCGAAATCCTCAAAGCCAGAGCGCTTACTTGGCGCCGGTTCCGAGTACGACGACCGGAATCGTCTTCAGCAGGATCTTTAAGTCAAGCCACAACGACCAGTTGTCGATGTACTCCAGATCCAGACTTACCCAGTCCTTGAAACTCGTAACCTCGTTTCGCCCCCGAATCTGCCAGAGACAGGTCAAACCAGGTTTTACACTCAATCGCCTGCGATGCGCCGGATCATTGATCCGCTTGATCTCGTCAACCGGCAAGGGGCGCGGCCCCACCAAGCTCATTTCGCATTTGAGGACATTCCAAAGCTGAGGCAACTCATCGACACTGAATTTCCTCAGAATCCTTCCGATCGGAGTCACCCTCGGATCATTCGATATCTTGAACACGGGACCGTCCATTTCATTGAACGATGCCAACTCGGCTTTCTTTTGCTCAGCATTCGAGACCATTGTCCGAAATTTCAGCATGGTGAACGGTCGACCGTTGAGGCCACTGCGCTCTTGCCGGAACAGAATCGGCCCGGACGAGGTCAATTTCACCAGCGCACCGACAATGATCAGCGGAACAGAGAGCAGTATCAGAGCGAAGCTCGCCCCCACCACGTCCAACATCTGTTTGGCCACACCTTGCCACGATGCTTCCGGCGCGGACCGGAAAACGAGCATCGGCCGCCCCATCAGGTCATCCACAGTCGTCTGGGAAATTTGAGTCCGGAAGAAATCAGCGAGCAACCAGACTTCCACACCTTCCAGTTCGCAGATTTCAATCACGCGTTCGACCTGCCCAAATAAGGCGTGCCCAGTGCTCAAAATAACCCCATTGGCGGACCGATCGTGCAAAAGCTCACTCAGTTTTTGCGGGGAAGCCTCCTCGATTTTCAATTCAGCCAGTACTTCCAGCGTGCCGCCAACCCGGATCTCAAAATCTTCCCGAATCTTCTTCGTCTCCTCAATATCTCCGATCAGCACCACCCGGCGGCGCATTTGAGCCTTGCCAAATTCGCTCCCATTCCAGCGCCGCAATAACTCCTCCTTCAACATCACCAGCAGGAATCCGATACCTCCGAAGAGGATGATGACGGACCGCGCGAGTTCCTCTCTCGAAATAAACAGCAACGAGATCACTCCAATCGCCAGCAATGCGCCGGTTTTGAATGCTACCCACGCCGTTCCTCGCCGCGAAAAAATCATTGGCCGGTTGTAAAACCCTTGTGCTTTCAGGACGAGCGGAGCCGCCGGTGTGATGAAGACGAGCAACCACGCGTATCTCGAGAAATCGTGAATCTGAGCCAGTGAGGGCAGGTAAATCACTGCGCTGTCACGCAGCACATGGGCCAACCAAAGTCCCAACGCAAACAACCCCGCATCGACAATCTGCGAGAGGGAAGTTCGGATCTGGCGTTGGCGCCGCAACATCGAAGTGAAACCTACGCCCTTCGACTGGGAGCCGTAAATACAATGTTCCCCCGATTCGAAGCACTTTTACCAATAGTTGACACTCCGTTCGCCACGTCTTTGCTTCAACCGCTTCGAAAATCTGTATTCCCGTCGGAAGTCGTAAAAACAAGCCCCTCTCATGGCACGTCCATGAACTCAGGCGCCGCGCGTGAAAAGAACTGTGACAGTCTGCCAAAGGTCTCTTCTTCCCGGCCTTCCTCACAAAACGAATAGGCCGCCACATACGCCCAGCGCTGGAGCACGCCGGTTTTCAACTGCTCAACCGCCTGACGCCACATCCGATCGCGATGATTGGCAGTCACCTCGCCTTTCGTGACAAAGCAGTAAACCAAGACCGCCGACAGGTTCACGATCGATTTGTTCGCTGTCACGATGCTTCGCTGCGCAACAATACGGTTTACTGGAAGCTCCTTGTTCCCCACCCGCACGCGATGCGTCGTGTCCGAGACAATGCGCCAACCGTCTCCCGGCAGACAATACTGTGGTTGATGAATGCTCGTCCGGTCCGCCCCCATCAATACCACGTTGCACGCGATGGAGAAACCATCGGCGGCGGCCCGATACAGCCGCTGCCCATAGATCGTGTCCTTTGGCAGATAGTCGTAAACCGCCCGCTGCACGATTCCCGGTGTTGATTCAAAGCCACTGAGTTCGGGGAGGTAGACACTGGACGCGGTAATGGGCTGTCCGCCCTCGTCGTTCAGCGGAACCGCAACCACCTTCACACCGGGTTCCCCAATCCGTTGATTTTTCTTCAGGGAAAGTAGCAATCCCCCCGCCCCCAGGATCAATCCAATCACCATTCCAAACACGAGCTTACGGCCAAACATGCAACCTCCTTCCTGGCGCATGGGGCCATCGCCGGCGCAGCTTTCTCCGCTTCCGACGCCTGCTGGTTAGTCGCGCACGATCATCACCACGCCCGCAGTTCTCGCGCAGCAACCACCCCAAGAAGAACAGCCCCGCCAACGCGGGAAGATAAGGAATCAGTCCCAAAACTGCGTTGTCGTGAACAAAATTCCCCGCGTCCTGCCCAAAAATGTCCGCCGCTACAATGATCGAAGTCAGCCGCACCACATTGCTGGCAACGGCCAATGGGAACGCCATGAACACCATCACACCGCGACGCCACCACGATTTGAACCAGAGGAACGCGCACACAAACGACAGCGCCAGAATCGCCGTCAAACTACGTAATCCACTGCAAGCCGCCGCGACTTCGTACGAAAACTTGCCATCCGGATCCAATACGGACGTCCCCTTTTGAATCACCTCCACCCCCAGTCCCAGATTCGCAATCAGGACGGTGATATCCGTGGAAATCACGCGCAAAGGCTGGCTGAACGTGTCGCTCAAGGAACCCAGCGGCACGGAAAAAGCGAAGAGGAACCAAGGGAAGAACGTAGCGCGTAGCCACTGTGGCCCCCACACCACTCCCATTAGCGCGTAGATCCCGGAAAAGAATGCCACAATCGAGATCCGTGCCTGTTGCACCTGAAATCCTGCGACATGCAAGGCCAACGCACATCCGAGCAAAATCAACCCGGGCCACCAGACCCGTTTCGGAGTCACCGCGAGTTCATCTTTGTTCCACCACAGCAACACCACAACCAGCAGCGGAATCAGATATCCGTGCTCGTCATCAACGCGGTTGGAATAGGCGTAATCCATCCAACCGAACAAGCTGGCAGTGTCCACATATCCCAAGGTCGAGTTTCCCAAGAAATGAAACAGCCCCAGCCAGAGCCCCAGCAGCAGCGCAAAGATCCCTTTGTCAGGCAACTGCGCGACAAGCTCCCGCACCTCGGCGACCAAACCACCTTCTGAGTCCGCCTTTGATTTGGATCTGGATCCCGGGGCACTCATGCGTTCCGCGCGGCGCGATAGGACTTCAGCAGTTGATCCACTGACGCTTCCCAGTTCAGTTTCCTGGTAAGGCGTTCCCGACCCAATGCCCCCATTCGTTCGCGCTGCTCGGGATTATCCAACAGCTCAACAATTGCCTCCCCCAACAGACGCGGATCATTCCCGCGGACGTACAACGACGCCTCGCCGGCGGACGCCCGCCCCTCAGCGAGGTCGAACATCACCTGAGCCTTACCAAAGGCCATATATTCCAAAACCTTGTTCATGGTGCAGTGATCATTGTAACCGTTGCGCGGATCGCCCGATACGCCAAGGTCCATCGTTTTCAACACCGAAAAGAGAAATTCATCCGCCACCCGACCCGGCATCTCGACCGCGTCCTCCAACTTCAAAGCCGCGCGCCGGTCTTGCAAGGCATCAAATTCAGGCCCCGTTCCCATCAGCACAAACTGGATGTCTCGACGCTTCAACCCATTTACCACATGCGCGATCGCCTCCAACAGCAGATCCACACCGTCGGCATTTCCCATCACCCCCACATAGCCCACGAGAAACTTCTTGCCCCGCTTCAACCCCGGATTGGCAACCGCATCACCGGCCACAATCAGGGGAGACGTACGGACCACGTAAACATCCTCATCCCGCATTCCGCCGCGGGACATCGCCACGCGCTTCACTGACTCGTTCGTCGCCAAGGCGATGTCAGCGCAGAGGTAGGTACACCGTTCGAAGACCCGCACCAACCAATACAGCAAACCACGACATTCAAACTTCGCCTCGAACATCTCCGGCCAGACATCGTGAATGTCGTAAATCACCTTCACACCCGCAAACAGCTTGAAAGGGAGAGCCACGATCCAAAGCAGGTCGGGCGGATTGCACAAATGAATTACCTCAAACTGATGACGTCGCCAAACCTTCCAGGCCAATCGCAGTTCGCCCCCCAACGCGGAAGCGTACTCACTGAAAAATCCCGAAATCCCCCGCGCTTCCTCACTGATCCAATGACGGTAGACATGAATCCCATCGATCACCTCTTCCGGCTCAAGGTAACCGCGCATCTGCGGGCAGATCACGACCACTTCGTAGCCGGCATCACGCAAGGCACAGGATTCCTGCCAGACCCGCCGATCCAACGGCACAGGCAGATTTTCGACGACGATCAAAATGGCAGGCTTGCTTGCCACGCGGCCGCGGAGTCTAGGGAAACAAAACCTGATTGCAAATTGACAATCCGCCCGGCGACGGTGGCGCACTCTCCCCCATCATCGCTTTTGCAATTCCTTCAACTTTCGTGCCGCCAGATTGTTCTTCTTTCGGGCGGCCGACTCGAGCAGCTTCATCCCCTTCGCTCGATCCTCCGCCACTCCGCGCCCGTCCAGATATCTCAATCCCAGACTGTATTCCGCCGAAGAGTAACCCTGCTTGATTCTCCGCTCCAAGTAAGCCACCGCGCGTCGGTCCGATGCCGCCTTCTTCTTCTCCTGTTCTTTTTTGCGTTTTCCCGCCGCTGCACTTGCCGCGTTGTCCCGCTCCGCGCGCATGGAAGCGCCGCGTTTGGCCGCCGCCGCCTCCACTCGCGCGATCATTGGCGCAGACGGATTCCCACCGAAGTCGTATGCCTTCAATGGGCGTACGGGTTGAACCGACGAGCCTTGCGGCATGACAAACGTTCCATTGCTCCGGGCCAGAAAGCCAATCTGCTCCGACCGATCCACCCCGCCCAATCCCGGCACGTTCGTCAGATAGATCAGCTCATCTCTGCCGTGATAGGTCTTTAACAGACGCGCAACCAACGCGTTGTCCAATTTGGACTCGACCCGGGCCGCGAAAAAATTCCAGCCCCCCGGAAAATGGATCACCCCATTTCTTACCGCATAATCCAACGAACGCAAATCCGTCACCGTATTTCCAAACAGACGGTAAGGGGCACGAAACGCCACGCTCACAAATTGCTGATAAGTCTCATCGTTCATCCGCACGGGATTCGGCGCCACGGTCGGTGGCAATTCCGGAAACTCAATTTTGAGCACTTGCGTCGGACGTCGCGGCATCCGCTTGAGGACCGGCACGACCGCCACCGCTTTTTCAGGCGGCTTCACCTCCCGCGCAGCGTCGGCCCCAGCGACATTCGCGCTCTTCTGTTCTGCCTTTGCCCGGCGGGTCGCTTCCTCAACAAAGACGTAAACAAAGAAGCACGCCACCAACAGCAACGTGCAACCGATTCCGATGAGCAATCCCCGATCCCCCTGGCGCGCTGGCGTTGGCGCTGGCGCGGACACGGGACCTGCAATCTCTGGCAGCGGCTGCGCCTCAACCTTTTCTTCACTCTTCGGTGCCGGAACCGCCTCCGGCAACGGAGGCGGTTCGATCGCGTACTCATCCAGCGATTCCTCGGGTATGGACAGGAACCTGTAAACCTCCCCGCCGTCGATCGTCACCCCATCAAGAACCGTCACCTCGCCACATTCCGGACACGCCATCTCCCCCCCCTCCTGCGGGTCATCGTAACGGATCGCGTGATCGCAATTTGGACAGTACTTTTTTGGCATGAGCCCGCCCGATAACGGCTGTTGAGCTTAGGTCACCACAACGAAGCCTGTCGAATCCGCATTGCTGCCACGATTCTCGAAAAAAAGAGACCGGTTCGAGCAGGTGTCCCAAGGCATATCGCCCGTGGTGGAAGTCAGCTATTGAACCGCGTCCGTGACTACCGCTCCCCGTGGACCGGGCGAGCCGGATCCCGCGTCGTGTAAATTGCCAATGCCTGCGCCAATTGGCGGCCGACCGTCCGGTAGCCCTCCTGCGTGCTGTGTGGAGTATTCCAAACCGTCTCCAGCGTGCCCGAGATAGCATGCTGGCCGGCGTTATGCCTTACCCAGTTGCTGCTCATTCTCAACCGCTCCTCCTCCGTTTTCACGTAGGAGGCCACTTTGTAGTGGGAAAGTAACGCCAGGGGTCCATCGATCGATTTCGCCGCAAGTGCGATCCACTCACGATAGTTGCGCTGCTGCATGGGACTGAGTTCCGACAGATTGAAAGGCCCGAAAAAATAGGGACGGCGCTCACTCGGGCCAGGGTTGTGCAGATCGATGAAAACATGGAGCTGATCTGCCGCGTTCAAGTCCATCAACCGCTTCTGTGCTGCGGCCACCTCCGGGTAAACCGGTTGGTCGGCCCAGTCACGGTTGTGATCGCGTGGAACTGCATCCTTCCCTCCTGCTCCCCGCGCGGCATTGTCCACATCCATGATTGGAATGTAATAAATCGTCGCCTGCTCCCTCAGCTTTGCCGCCCCGGGATCGTCGCTCGCAGCCCACTCGATGAATCCGCGCCCAACCCAGCAACTGCCGGATTCCCAGGCATGCTGCCGCGCCTGCACCCACACACCCAATTTGCCACTGCCGACACGAATGCCATTGACCGGCCTACCGCCTCGCGTTTTCGCCAGTTCGAAGCGCTCGGATGCTCGTGGCAATTTTTCGGCGATAAGCCTCAGCAATTTCTCGGCATCGGAGGGCACAAACGGAGGCCCCCAGGCCAACCAGATTCGTTGTGCTGGCGCCTCGAAGGTGTAGGTCGCGATCCGATTCGCGCCCATAGACGCAGGCGGCGATTGGGTGAAGATCACATTGTCGCTGCTGATGGCAACGCGCTGCGGCTGGGCCCAGCTGGCGGCCAATACCCGGGTGGCCCGAAATGGTTTCGGGTTCGCGCTGATTTTGAGCGTGACGGTCTTGCCCTCTTCCAGCCCGTCGACCCGGAAATACCACCAGCACGGCCAGCCGCGCTCAAAATTGAGTGCCGGACAAATGTGGATTATCTGAGCTTTCGGATCGATCTCAACGATCTCAGCCGAAGCTCCCGGGAAATCCGTACTCACACTGAGTTTCGTTTCCGCTACCGCAGTGAGGCTGGAGACAAGCCCCAACAGCGCGAAAGCAAATGCCCGCCCGGAAAATGCTTTTCTGTCCGGACCTCGCGTTCGCCGAGGGATGTCGGGCCAAGATTGACCGCGTGAGGTGAAGAGAGGAGCGACTTCTTTCATGGTAGGATTCAAACTTTGCCAGCCATCAAATCAGCGTGCGGCTCAACCATCGGTCATACCACGCGAACGTCAGCCGCCGGGCGACACCCGGATAGCTGTGACCGCCAGGAAAGGAAAACCAGCTGAAACAATCCGCGGCTCCGATGCCGGCAAGAATTCCCGGAATTCGCTGGGGCGCGACGCGGTGTTGGGATTCGTAGTACTTCAGCGTTTCGGCATAACCGATGCGCTGCTGCCGCGCCGCCACCACGCTGGGCAGTCCTTTCTCATCCTTCCAGTTCATGTAAACCTTGAAAGCCTCCAGGCACTTCGGAAACGTCTTGTGGTTATGAAACTCGTATTCCGTCGAGATGATCATCAGCGGCCGCGGTGCCACCATCATCATCAGATCATCGAAATCCACCGGAATGGGTCTGGTCTGATCCTCGATGTAGGGACGGAAGTTTTTGATGTAGATGTAGGGACCACTGTTGGTCTTGAACCCAAAACGTTTCTCGAGCGTCTTGCTGCTCGTCGGCGGATCAATGCCCTTTTTCCACGGCGTCCACGAGGTCGGTACCCGGGACCAGTGCGAAACCTTGCGATGCCAATCAAGGACGCCGCCATTGCTGATCGTGGCCGTGATCCGTGGCTCAAACGCCGCCGCGAACAGCGCCGTATGTCCGCCCAATGACCAACCGGTGCAGCCAATCTGTTCGTGGTCCACGAAATCCAACGTTTGCAGAAAGTCCACACTGCGCATGACGTCCCAAATGCTCTTGCCGATGATCGACCACTCGGGATGTTTGAGATAGAAACCGCGGGTATCCATCACCCGCTCATCGGGTTTGATTCGCTCGCCATCGGTGAGCAGATCAATGCTCAACGTGACGAAGCCATGGCGCGCCAGTTCGAGGCCGGAGGCGGCTCCCACTTGCGGATCACGCGGCGGATCCACCGGACGCCGGCCTGAAAGTCCGATGGTACTGTCCTTGCCAGACCCCCAAGTGGTGCTGTGCAGGCAGACGATCGCTGGCGTTGGTTTCTTGTAGGCCGCATCTGGAACCAACAGCCACGCGGTGACACGATCATCCGACTCGGCCTGAAAGCTCACATGATAACGCGTGATCCCATCTTCCTGCGCAACCTTCTTCATGACGGGTCGCAGCGCCGGAATCTCGGTCGGGAAGTCGCCCAGCAGATCGAGCCACGCCCGTTCGATTTTCTTCCTCCGCCCTGGCCACAAGAGTCCCGGATCGGTTTCAGCTTTGGTAGCTCTGCTTTTCTCCGCAGCCAGTCCGACCTTCGGAAAAAAGGCTACTCCTCCCAGCGCCGGGAGGCCTAGCTCAAGCACCTTGCGACGACTAATTCTTGATTCTTGTTCCATAGTTTCAACGAGCCGGTGACACATCACCACATTGGCGTGCGCGAAATCGGATTCGGCTACGACCCGTATTCGAATCCGAGACGCGGTCAACCAGGGTGTTCTGATTCAATGACGAAAACTTCGCGGATTGCTGCTCCAACAGGAAATAAGATCGGGGCATGATCTGAACAGCGCTGGTAAATCATAGTGGCTGCCATGACCGTTCCGGGAGTGCAGATCCTTCGTTCTCAGAGGTGTCACTTGCGATGCCATTCTTGTTCGCCAAACGATCCTCGGATCAGGCCGTAGTTTTGGACCGTTACCATTCGAGCCGGCGAGAGAACGATCGGGCGCCTTCTCCGGACGGCTGTCCAAAGAGCAGGTTTTCGATGCTGATGTTCTCATCGAGTTCCAGCCAATGAATGCCGTGACCACCACCCGCCAGCTCCCATTTCTGAAGATCGCCGGTCCGGGCATGTGAGGGGCGCCGATTCTGATGCTGGTGGGCATTGTAGCGGAAGAGCAAGCGTAGACGGGGTATTCCCAATGGTTGTTATGAATAGTGGCGGTTATGGATTGGTTCGTGACCCAGTTCAGCTCAACTCCGGCAGTTCTCCGGTGCTTTCGTTGAAGCTGTCGATGTTGTGGCCGAGGCGTTTGAGGATGGAGAGGTAGAGGTTGCAGAGTCGGGTGTCTTTTTCGAACTCGATGTGGCGGCCGGGTTTGAGTTGGCCGCCGGCGCGGCCAGCGAGGAGGATAGGGAGGTTGGCGCTGGTGTGGGAATTACCGTCGCGCATGTTGTTTCCAAACATGATCATCGAATTATCGAGGAGGGATCGTTCGCCCTCTTTGATCGCGTGGAGTTTCTGCAGGAATTCCACGTATTTGCCGACGCAGTATTCGTTCGCGATCTGGTAGCCTTCCAGCTTCTCTTTTCTGTTCGCGTGATGGGCCATGCCGTGGAGGCCGCCGCAGATCTTGTCGACGAAGGAGAAATCGATTCCGCTGGAGCTTCGTCCCATCATGAAGGTGGCGACCCGGGTGCGATCGGTCTGGAAGGCCAGGGTCATGATGTCGATCATCCGACTCAGATGCTCGTCATGTGACTTTGCCCGTCCGGGTTCGGGAATGCGGCCGGCCAAGAGGGATTTCGGAACGGGGCGCTGATTCTTTTCGGAGAAATTGAGTTTCTTCTCCAGGCTGCGCACGGAGGTCAGATACTCATCGAGGCGATGCCGGTCATCTTGGGACACCGTCTTCATGAGGCCGCTAATACTTTCAAGCGTCATGTCGATGACACTGCGTGTGTCTCCGAGGCCAGAGGTCTTGCCAAACAGTCGATCGAAGGCCAGTCGGGGAAAACGTTCACGGGCCAGTGGGGTGGTGGGGGTCAACCATGAGATCGAATTGCCGTAGAGCTGCGTGATGCGCTCGCCGGTGTCAACGCCGGTCCACTCGGGTTCGGTGGAAAGTTCCAAGGAGGGCAGCAGCGTTTGGTCGGCCAGTTTCCGGGCGGCGGCCTGATCCACGGAGACGCCGCATTGGATGTCGCTGCCCATGCTGCGCTTGACGCCGGTGCCGACCAGGAAGTTGGAGGTGCCGCCGTAGTGCCCGCTGGTCGGGCGATCGCGGCCTTTCTTGAGGTCGTGATTGAGATTTGTCAGGACCAGGACTTCATCGCGGATGGGTTCCAGCGGTCGGAGGGTCTTGGACAGTTTGTAGTCCGCCCCGGTCCCTTCGGGCGTCCATTCGAAAGGATTGATCCCGTTGGGCTGGTAGATCACACCGAAGCGCAGGGGATGCTTGGCGGCCTCCTTCTTGTCGGCACCCCAAAGGACTGTTTCCAGCCAGGGGAGTCCGAGGCTGACGCCAGCCATGCCCTTGAGGGCCGATCTACGATTCAGGTTCCAGGTCTTTTTGTTGAGCATGAGCAGTGGCCATTCGGAGTTAAAGAAACAGGCGAGGGTGTTTAGATACGAAAACTGAATTGGTGGCAAAAATATGCGGCTCAGCGGCTACGATTCTGGAAACAGTCCGGAACGAGGCGTTCCTATTCCAATTTTCGTCATTCAGCATGAGCCAAGTATGCTTTCTCTCTGCGGTATCTGAAGGGGTAGCTCTTGATGATAGCGGTGGCAAGGGCGGAGAACCGGTGGTCGTTGTCCTTCAATTCAGCGACCGTTTTCCGGATGACGCTTTCGTCGTAGTATTCGAGGCTGCGTCCCAACGCGAACCCGAGGCTCTTTTGTGCCATCTGATGCAGGAAGGCATCCCGCTTCTCGCTCATCAAATAGCGCTTCAAGCCGGCCAGCCCGTTCAGCTGCGGGCCGCCCTTCACATCTCCCATTGCGTCCACCGCTTGGCCGTTCGCTTCCTTGCTCCGGAAACGGCCGATGGCGTCGTAGTTTTCCAGGGTGAATCCAAAGGGATCGATGCGTTCATGGCAGACCGCGCAATTCGGATTGGTGCTGTGCGAAGCCAGACGTTCCTTCGTGGTCAGCGTCTTGTTGCTCAATTTGGATTCATCGATTTCGACGCCATCGGGTGGCGGCGGGACTTTGCCTCCGATCAAGGATTCCAGAATCCATTGACCTCGGATCACCGGGCTAGTTCGGTTGGGATAGGAGGTCGCCACCAGCACGCTGCCCATGGCCGGAAATCCACCGCGTTGATTCGTGGTCAGCTCGACCTTCCGCAGGTGGTCTCCCTTGATGTCGGGAATGCCGTAGTGTCCGGCCAAGGTCTCGTTGAGGAAGGCCGTTTTCGAATCCAGAATCTCCAACACGCTTTTGTCCTGCTTGACGAGGTCATCAAAGGTCATCACCGCTTCTTGATACATGGCCGCTTCGAGTTTTGCGGTGTAGTCGGGGAATAGTTTTGTATCCGGTTTCTTCTCGGAAAGGATCTTCCGAAAGCCAAGCCATTGACTGGCAAATTCTTGGGCCAGGGAAATTGACTTCGAATCCTTGAGCATGCGGCGAACCTGTTCCTCCAAAACACTTTCGTCCTGCAGACGGCCTTCTTTCGCCAACTTCATCAGGGTTTCATCCGGCATGGAACTCCAGAGGAAATACGACATCCGGCTGGCCATGGCGTAGTCGCCGACTTGCTGGGCGCTCTGCCCGGGGGCCTCATCTTCAATGCGGAACAGGAACTGCGGACGGGTCAGCAGGCTTTGGATTGTTCGTTGCGCCGCCTTCTGAAAATCGTCGGTCTCGCCAAGCGCTTTGTCGTAGATGCCGGCGATGACCCGGGCATCTGTCGTACTGACCGGACGGCGAGACGCTTTGCCCGCAAACGCCAACAGGGAATCTTTCATCCGTCCGTCCATTTCCTGCTGGAAGGCTTCGGCGGCTTTTCTCAGATTGTTCCACTGTTTCTGTTCGGATTCCGAAAGTTTTTCTGGAGCCCCCCGGTCTCGCGCCGCCAGATCCGAGAGTCGCGGATGTTCCTCCTTCTTCGTTTTCAACAGCTGCCCAAACTGCTTCTTCGTCACGAAAGTGAAGAAGTCTTTGATCGGCGTCCGCTTGGCGTATTCGACTTCCTGCCGGATGGCTTCGAGGCGCGTCTGGCCTGCCTTGTCCAGCGACACATCGATCATCTCCTTCGCGCCGGCGCTTTTTCCGTAGCCGACGAGCGATGAGAAGATGACCCACCACTTCTTCGCCTCTTCAATGGCGAAGTGGCCCGGCCCTCGATAGAAATGGGAGTGGGTGTGCTTGCCCTTGGGAAACGGGATCGATTCATCCTTCGCGTAGACTTGGACTGATCCCTTGTCGGTGGCCGACTTCTCCATGCCCATCGTGGCCTTGAACGACTTCGCACCGGCCGGGAGTTTGAAGGAAAGCAAGGCCGGAGCTTCGATGTAGAAGCCGCGTTTAATTTCCTTGGACGCGGAACTTTCGAACTGTTTGCCGTCGGGAAACTTGTCCCGATGGATTGCGCCTTCGCCCTGTTTTTCGATCAGTTCGAGATCGCCGAGATAAGCCACACTGCCATCCGTCAAGGTCACCTTGGGATCGTGGAGGACAATGCGGTCGAATTCGTTCCCGTCGTCCATGTCGCCCACGCTGAGATACAAGATCTTGGCATTCTCCCGGATGCTCGTTTTCACCTCCAGCCCGGGCACACCCGTGTAACGGGTGTGGGAAACGGCCAGTTGGACCTTGCCTGCGAAGTCGTCGTGAAACGCCTGCAGCTCTTCATCCGTGACACTCTCCCGACGGGCTTGGAGTTCCAACCAAGGATCGAGGACCCAATGGCCGTAATGACTCTTCCAACGACTGGTCTTGATATCCTTGTCCGCATTGATGAAGGCGATGGCCCAGCGATAGAAAACGCCCGGCATCAGTTTCTTCTCAATCGCGAGGTCATAGATCTCCTTGTGACTGGCCTCAGGATTCTCCAAGGCCAGTTTCATGGCGGGCATGAGGTAGGGCTTGTACTGCGTGCGGGGATTGTATTTCGGAAGCTTGTCGAAGAAGTCGTTGTAGAAATTGGTCAACTTGCGCTCAGCCCGAACGAGGTAGGCTCGCGGCGGATAAGTCGGTGAGAGATCGGCGGTGAAATTGATGCCTCGCGTGTAGCTCACGTCGGCATGACGCGAAATGTCCCGGGCCGCCTTGAAGTATTTCTCCACCATGAGTGGAAGCATCGTCATCGCCTCGGCGTTATTGTCGAAGCCCTCCCCTCCTCCGCCGTCGCCAGAGAAATACCGCGCCGGTCTCAGATTGACCCCGGTCAGGTCGCGGATCGTGTTGTCGTATTCGGCCTTGTTCAGGCGGCGCAGGTTGTGTTTCCCCGGATCCTTGACGGACTCGTAATCAAATTCATCGATCGTTTTCCGGATCCACGAGGTCAGCTTGGCAATTTCCGCCGCGGTCGGACGGATTTTCCGATCCTCCGGAGGCATCACACCCGTTTCGACCTGATCGATGACGCTGAACCATTTCTGCAGGTGGACCAGAATATCTTTCTCGGTCTGGTAGGCTTCAAAATTCAGGCCGGCTTTGCGCTTCTTGTTCCCGTGGCAATCCGTGCAATGCTTTCTGAGAATAGGTTTGATGGTATCGTAGCCCTCTTCGAATCCGGCCTGAAGCGGGGACAGCGGCAACAGCCCAAGGATTCCCGTGCCAATCCAGGCCTTCACGCGCCAGCGGGTTCGCATTCGTTTCAGAGTCGCAGTCATTGAGGCAAAGACATCATGTTTGGGGTGGCTGAACTTCTGCCAGCTTATCTCAGCCAGTCTCAACTAGTCGACGCGGAGATCGACTCAAAAATTCGGACTGGGCCAACGGTCTTCGAAGGAGTTGACCTGCTCCTCGAGCGGGGGTTTGACATTGGGCCAGCTTTGGGCGCGGATGCGGACAGTGAGGCCGGGGCGGAAGCCTTCCAGAATGAGGGGAACTTCGAATTGAAGCTGAATGCCGCTGCTGCCAAATTCGGGTGTGCCTTTGACCTTTTGCACGGCGAGGATATTGCCGTCCATACCGTCGTGGTTGGGCCACCAGGTGCGGAGGGTATTTTCGGCAGCGGCCATCTTGGCGCGGGTCCCGGACTTGAAGTCGGCATAGAGCGATTCATCCATACCTCCGAATAAGGTCGCGGTGATGGTGGCTTTGCCGAACTTGCCGTGGTTCGCAGCATCGATCAGGGCGGGCATCCAGCGGGTGCGGATGTGGCGGATATGACGCTGACGTTGGCGTTCAGCGGCGACTTTCATCGCGACTTCATCAAGCCATAGGTCGGCGACATGAAATTGTTGATAGAGGTGACGCTCGTGCCAGGTGAGTCCCAGCTGAATGGAGATGGGTTGGTCTTCGAAGTTCTTTTTGCCGGCGGCTGGCCAGGTTCCTTCGGCGATGAGGTCATCGAGGCCGAGCAATTCCCGACCGCGCCAGATGCGGGTGGAGCGATCGATGGTCAGTTTGTGTTCGCCGCCGAGTCCTTCTCCGCCTGCTTTGCGATCCAGGCTGGCAATGAGTTGGCCTTCCTCGCCTTTGATTTCCACTTCCTTCAGCTGCCAGGCTTTGCCTTCGCGCAGGCAGAGACTGGGGCCGTCTTCCAGGAGGATCGCGTGGTTTTCGCGGGGCTGACCGAGGCGGGCTCGCTTTATGACCGGGACGGCAGAAGTGACCGGATCGGGCGGCAGGTAGAAGCGGCCGTAGAGAACGGTGCCGATGGGAATGTCCCGCAACTCGGCCGGTGCGCCCCGGTAATAGATCATGCCGTAGGGCAGCATGGCGAAGCGGTGCGACTGCACTTCCCTGAAGAACCCGTCCACATGCAGGCGCAGGCTGCCGCGCCGGTTCACGTGATCGACGAAGACGAGTTCGCCGCGGTGGGACTTGGCCTTGGCAATCGATGGGAACTTGCCGGGCTCGGGTTGGAAAGGTTCGGCGGCCGAAACGTGGCCGATGGCGACGAGAAGGAACGCGGTGATGATTGGGGGCCAAGTGATGGCAAAAACATTCCGCTGCGCCGTTCTTCTTTTCATACTTTTGCCTGTTCCCATCGAACCAAAGCGAATCATCCCAGATCCAACCTGCGGTTGCTGTCAGCGAAGCGATCGGTCTCCACGCCCATCTTTTGCGCCATGTTCAGCAGGAGATTGCTCAGGTGCGCGTCGGCGTTGGCCGGACGGGCACAGAGGCGATAGTGCTGGCCGGGATCGTCTAGCTGGTAGTCGTCGAAGTGGCCCTGGTTCAGATCCAGGTGGCGGCCGTGTTTGAGTCCGCAGCCGGTGCCGCCGGCGAGGACCAGCGGCAGGTTGGCATTGCCATGACTGTGCCCGTAGGCCATGCCGCTGCCGAACAGAGCCATGGTCGTGTCGAGCAGCGGACGGCCATTGAGATCCTGGGTCGTGGCCAGGCGGGTCAGGAAATAGCCAAACTGTTCGACGGCGAAGGTGTCGCTCTGCGTGAGCCGTTCCATGTGGCCAGGATCGCCGTTATGGTGGCTGAGTTCGTGGCGTGACTGTGAAATGCCCAACTCGGGAATGGGTAGGCCCTGACCTTCGATGCCGCTGCTAAACGTGGCCACGCGCGTGGCGTCAGTCTGGAAGGCCAGCACGATCAGGTCATACATGGTTCGGAAATACTCGCCGGCCTGGGTCTGGGGGATGTTGCGGTCAGTGCGCTTACGATCGGCTTTCGAGATTCCCGGCCGAGGGATGTCGAGCCAGGCATCGGCCCGTTGCGTGCGGATCTCGGTCTCGCGGACGGAGGTGAGGTATTGGGTCAGGCGTCCCTTGTCTTCCACGCCAATCTTTTTCTCGAGCCGGCGGACTTCGGCGAGGTTTGCATCCAGCACGCTTCCTTTGCGGCGAAGTGCACGTCGTTGAGCTGCCGTGCCGTTCGTCGGCTCCTCAAACAGATGGGCAAATATCTCAGTACTCCGACTCATGCCGGGAAGCCGGATTCCGTCAGCCGTCCAAGCCAGGGATTCGCCCTTGTTCGCGATCTCCAGGGAATGATAGCGCGTGTGCGGCGCGGTCACTTCAGCCATCTGCTGATCGACCGAAATGGTATTGCGATCAGAAGGGCCGAGCCGGCCGCCGGTCAGCCAGATTTTCTGGCAATTGTGATGATGTCCCAGACCGCCCGGGTGATGCAGACCGCTGATGGGCGTAACGACGCCGCGATGTTTTTCCAGCGGCTGGAGAGTGCGTGAGAATTTGTAGTCTTTGCCGGGAGTGGTGATCTGGTAGTCGAGCGTGTTGACCCCGTTCGGAATGTAGATGAAGACACTGCGTGTCGGGATGACAGGTTCGGCCGCTCGCGCAGGTTTCATGCAGTCCAGCAGCGGCAAGGCAATGAAGCTGCCGAGAGCCCGCAGGGCGTGGCGACGATCGATGAGCCAGGATTGGCTTTGGATGTTGCTCATAAGATTTGGCGTATTGCTTCTAAATGACGTGACTTAAGGCTCTTCATCTTTGTCTCAATTCTCAGAGCAAGAATTCAGCCAGTGGACAATTTTTAATCTGTCGATGCATCAGCGTTTCCGGATCAGGTCGGACAGGGCGACGGCGCGGACGGTGTCCTTCAATCCATATTGTCTCTTCTTGGCTTCGTCCACGATGGACTGGATGTCTTCGCGATCATCCACAGTGAGCACACGGCGCAGGGCGTAGGTGGAAAGGTGCTCAACGAAGGCTCTGAGGAAATGTTCGCGATCGTCGCGGAGCAGCCGCTTGAACTGCTCCGCGTCGGCGAAGGCGCGGCCGTCGGGCAGCCTGCCGGTGGGATTGACCAGCGGGTTGGCGCCGGTTCCTTTCTCGACGCGTTCGTGGGTGCGCCACTGGCCGATGGCGTCGAATTGGTCGAAGGCCAATCCGAGCGGATCGATGCTGCGATGGCAGGCGGCGCAATTCGCGTTCTGGGTGTGGGCCGCCAGTTTTTGCCGGATCGTCGCCTTGGGGCTATCCGGCGGATTGGGTTCGATGGGATCCACGTTCGCCGGTGGCGGTGGCGGGGTTTTGCCGAAGATGGCTTCACTGATCCAGACGCCGCGATGAACCGGACGATGCCGCGTGCCGTCTGAAGTGAGGCCAAGGATCGCCCCCATCGTCAGCAGCCCGCCGCGGTGGTCGGCGGGTTGCAACGACACGAGCTGAAAGCCGGAGGTCTTTGGCTCGGGCAGGCCGTAGAATTCGCAGAGGCGCGGGTTGGCCATCGTCCAGTCGGAGTTGATGAACGCATCGATGCCCCGGTTGTTCGCGAAGACTTCGCGGAAGTAGTGGCCAACCTCTTCGCGCATGCTCGCCTCCAGCCAGACGTCGTAGTCCGGATAGAGCTTCCCGTCGGGCGGGAACATTCCAAGCCGATGCAACTGCAGCCACTGGCGGGGGAAGTCGTCGATGAAGCGATGGATCTTGTCGTCACTCAGCAGGCGGTCCACTGCGGCGCTCAGCCCCTCGCCGCTCAGCCTACCTTGGCGGACGGTTGCGATGAGTTTATCGTCCGGCATCGAGCTCCAGAGAAAATACGAGAGACGCGAGGCCAGTTCCCAATCCGTGAGGCGCGCGCGTGGTTCGATGTCGCCCTCAACGAGGTAAGTGAAGTGGCGGGAAGTCAGCGCCCCGAGCAAAGCAACCTGGTAGGCGGCAAAGACACTCTCGCCAGCGGCGCGTTCGGATTCGTAGGCGCGCAGGTAGTGACTCAGGTCATCTTCCACCACGGGCCGCCGCCAGGCGCGCTCAGCGAATCGTTGGAGATGATTCGCGACGACTTCCGGCGTCGCATCGTCCGGCGGCAGCAAGCCTTTGCGGGTCGCACGCTCAGCCTCACTTTCAATCGGTCCCTCCCACTCGATCCAATCCAGCAGCACGGACGAAAAGATCCCGTTGCCGTCCTCATCGAACATCTTGGGCGCGGTCGGATTCAGCAGGCGGGTTTCACTGGTGTGAGTGAACATGTAGAATGACTTGGAAAGGGCATTGCGGTAGTGCGCGCCCTTCTGTCGGTCGATGATGTCGGTCACCACGACGTTGAAATGGAGAGTTGCCGGCATCTCCAGGAACACCTCGAACTCGTAGATCTCCGGTTCATCCTCTGGAGCCAGAATATCCAGTTCGATCAACCCTTCGTTGCTCTCTTCACCCGTTCGCGCGCCAATGCGAAGGTGGGCCGGTTGTCCATCCGGCGGACGGATACCACTGGCTTTCATCCGCGCACGGTAAAGGCCGCTGTGCTCAGGCCCGGTTCTTCCGAACCAGTGTTGCGCCAATGCAGGTTGCACCCGGCCAGGAAAGATGAGGGCGCGCAGGGGCCGCTTGATCCCAAAGCGATCGAGGTAAGCCTGTTGCTTCTCACCGCCTTGGTATCGAATCTCGGCCGCAGTCTTGCGGACCTTCCTGGCCGCGACCGGCTTCTCTGGAAAGGCGCGTGCCAGCACGATTTCCGCGGCGCGGTAGTAACGCTCGACATGCGAAGGAGAAAGCGAAAGCCGCGACCCGATCCGCTCAAAGCCATGCCACAGTGGGTCCGCATTCAACTCGCCCGGCATCGTCGGGTCGTAGCGCACGCCCAGCAGATCGTAGACCGTGTTCTGATATTCCTTCCGGCTTAGCCGGTAATGGGCCACGGGTGGTCGCGCTGCCATTCGCGCCGCACGCCCTTCACGAATTCGTGAATCGAGCTGCCCGATCACCTTCGCAATCTCGCCTTCGCTCGGCTGAGGTTCCTCTTCCGGCGGCATCTCCCCCGCATTGATCCGTTCCACGATCTCCGCCCAAAGATGAGCATCCCCTCCCGCCTTGAAATCGCGCGACAGCTTGTCGATCCGCAGATCACCCTTCTCCTTTTTCGGCCCGTGACAGCGCACACAATGCGTCTGCAGAAACGCCTCAATCGGTTCCGCCGCAGGAACCAGGGTCGTTCCAACTACGCAAAGAACAAAAAACGAGAAAACTCGGGACATCATCAGTTTGCAATTACTGCCGGGATAGCTGCGCAAGATTACCAAAAAATTAGCAGCCGTAAACCGCTTTAGGCTCTTCTCTTTTCAAACGTTTAAAAGGGTTCAATTTCAGGGATTTCGCACCTTGATCGCCTCCGCGCCGGCGCTTCCCCAACTCCTCTATGATGAACATCGCCTCGAACCTCAACCGCCGTGGGGGCCTACATTTTCATGGTGTATCTGTGGTCCACCTTCAGCCATGCCAATATCGACTGGCGCCTGAAGTGGCTTCCTGCTCAATGACAGAATGTTCGGCACACACCACCTGCCTGTCGATCGCTGGCCGGAGGGCTACGGTGTCGGTGGGCATCCCGTGCCAAGCGGGTATGTGAAACAAATGCTTTACCCGTTACAGAAGTGAAGAACACACCGTCGCGCCGGGCACATACCGCAAGGCGCACTCCGCCCTATCGCAGCCGCTCGCGGACGATATCAGGTAGTCGCCGGTCTCGGAGATTGACGATCTTCACATTCTTGTCGTTCTTCAGTTGGGGCCCGGGGGTGCTACGCCCGTTGGCAACCTGCTTTTGGAGAAGCGCGACCATCTTCGCCACGCGCTCAGGATGTTTCGCCGCAAGATTGAGGTCTTCGTGGGGATCGTTCGCGAGGTTGTAGAGTTGAACAAAGGGCGGGCTGAGCAGATCCGCGTCCTTTGGTTTGCCACTGAAATTCCCCAAAGCCTTCTTCCACCCGACTTCGGGCGTGGGATCGTTGCCCTTCGCATTGGGAGACCTGGCGTTCGTACCGCTGCCCGGACACAGGCAGAGCTTCCAATCCCCATCACGCAGCACAAACGGACCGATGGATTGCATGGTCAGATCTTTCCGTGTGCCTTTCGCCGAGGGCGCGCGCAGGAGTTTGGCAAAGCTGATGGAGTCCGGCGCTTCATGATCGGCAAGCTCCCCGTTCGCGAGTTCGGCAAAGGTGGCCATAAAATCGTTCAAGCCAACCAGCGCGTCGCAGGTTTCCCCGGGCGGAATGACACCCGGCCAATGGGCGATCAGAGGAACGCGTAGTCCGCCTTCATACACCGAAAACTTGTAGCCGCGATGCGGTCCACTGGGATAGTGACCAGCCGCCTCCAACTTCTTGATCTGACCCGGCGTCGCTTCCAGGATATTGCCGGCATAGGGAGCCGGCCCATGATCCGAGGAAAACAGAACCAGGGTATTTTCGCTTAGTCCGCCCGCCTTCAAAGCCTTCATCACGCGCTCAATGGAGTGGTCCACCTCCATCACAAAATCTCCATAGACCCCCAGCTTACTTTTGCCCCGCCAATTCACCCCGGGGCTCGTCGGCGTATGCGGGGCCGTCAAGGCAAGGAACAGAAAAAACGGACGATCTTTCTGCTGCTTCCGAATAAATTTTTCCGCTTCGACATAAAATGTCTCCAACACCTCATGATCCTGAAAATCCTTCTCGGAGGGGCCGACCCGATTGAATGCGCTCCAGCCTTTCTGCGCAGTGATCTCGCCCTGCCAAGCGTTGTTACGGGCGTAGGCGTAGGGATACATGTCGAGCGAGCCCGGCAGAATAAAGCTGTAGTCGAACCCAAACTGCACGGGTCCATAAGTCAACGGTTTTGTGAAATCAACATTGGCCAATCCCTGCTTCTTGCCGTCGAGCGTTTGCATCGTGGTGCCCAAATGCCATTTCCCAACATAGCCGGTGCGGTATCCTGATCGCCGGAGCAACTTGCCGAGCGTCGATTTTTCCGTGTTCGGTCGCGGTCCCACAAAACCCCAAGGCCCCGTATTCACCGTGGCACCATAGCGCCAATTGTAGCGCCCGGTCATGACCGCACGTCGCGTCGGCCCACAGACTGAAGCGCTCGGATGAGCGTCCGTGAAACGGACCCCGCCGGCAGCGAGAGCATCGATGTTCGGCGTGTCAATCAGACAACGATCCCCGCCGTAACACTTCACATCACCAATCCCCAGATCATCCGCGAGGATGAAAACTATGTTGGGCCGCATCTGAGCGTTGCCAGTTTTCGACGGTGGACCCGTCGCTGCGTGGAGGGTCGAAAACAAGAAGACCGTAAACAAAGTTAAGAATCGCATTTTCACCAATCTATTTTTAACACCGAGATACTTTTCGAATGATCGAGCGGTGAGACATTACTCTGGGGCCTGTCAGAATGACCCGCCAGAAATTCCTGCAAAATCCGGATCGACAGATCAACGTTGCGGGAGAAATCAGAGCTGTCGGGAGAAATGAAAATGGAGCCATCAGACATGGCGTAACCCCCTATCATTGGCGTTTTCGGTGAAAAATCGCCCTTTTTCTCTGCGGTTCGAGAACTCTTTCCAACGGGAGGCGCATCGTGACAGAGGGGTGTGTCACGTCTCGGTGTCGCAATAGTCAATGTTTGCAGTGTTTTTTCGCGGGTAGTCTGGAAGTTGTGACTCCGCTCAATTTGGGGCGTCACGCCATTCGCCGAGGGTAACTATGTTTAACTCCATGTTTAACTCGATGTGTGACGGGTGTGACGGCCCTTTGGGCGAAGCCCAACCCCCAGTGAGGACGGGCGCTTGGCCCAGAGCGGGGCGGTCTCTCTCTCTCCCTTTATCTCTTTCTTATCATTGAAATAGAAAAAGTAGTGTCACAGGTGTCATCAATTGTGTCCACGGATCTGGCGCTCTTGGAGCGACGACCCGCATGCCGGGTGGTGTGGGAGCCGGAGTTAACACTCCCGGCGACCCGATTAGGCAGCCGGTAAAATCTCAAATCCATATCCGCTCCGTCATCAGTGATCGTGTATGTGTCCAGACCGCCGTAACTCAAAGAAACACCGAGCACAAGCCTCCAAGTCAGCTTCGGCGTCGTGTGCGCCATGATACTCCTGACCGAATAGGTGCTCGTGAAGCTCCTGCAAGGTCGGCCACTTGTATCCTGTGCCAGGCTGCTTGGGTATCCGGCAGAGATCGGTCGTGCTCTTCATGGTGCAGACTGCCGGTAAGCTGAGAAACGCTCCGAGACACCTCGAACGAACAAGCTCGGCACCGACAACGCCTCGGTCGTATTCGAGGTTGTGGGCGACCAATGTGACGCGCCCGCGCTGTATCGCGGCTGTGAAACGAGTGAGCACTCGCTCGACATCTTCGCCCGCACTTACCGCCTGTGCATGAGTAATCCCGTGAATTCGTGACGCCTCCGCCGGAATCGTAAAACCACTCGGACGGACAATGAAACTGTGGGGGTCGCACACGGAACGCGAGGAATCGTAAATCGCCCATCCGAGCTGAACTATTCTCGGCCACCCGTCAACATCCTGAACTGAAAGATTGCGACTGCGCGGCAAACCGGTCGTCTCACAATCAAAGAAAAGTAGTCCCTGACTAAATCCCGTGCTGTTTCCGGTGGCAGTCCCGGCATATTGCCTTGAGGTAACTCATGTTCTCTCGCTTGAAACTCATGCGACCGAAACTCTTGGGGTAACGCACGTGATGCACCTGCTTCCACTTGTCCGACCGCAGATACTCCCCGTATGCGCTGTGCCACTCCTCGCGCCGCTCTGCCTCCTGCCGCTCTCTCTCGATACGCTGCTGCTCCAAACGGGTCCGTAACTCGCGCTCACGCTGCTCTCGCTCCTGCTGCTCCCGAAGAAGCTCCTCTGGCGTCTTTGGTGGAGTCTGCTGCAGCCACCAGCCGAAAATGTGGACTGCGAGCCAGGTACTGCCAATGATGAGAAAAATTTCCATGCGCTGTTGTTGTGTGGCTCTCGCCATGACCGAGGGCGTAGGCTGCCTAACGTCCTGCATCAGCCACCGACTGCCGGCGGCGAGCTTTGATTCCACCCCGTGACAGCGGCGGGGTAGCTACCCTCAGACATCGATTCCCCGAGGGCAGGTGGTTGGTATCCTCGCCTTGTGTCTGCCCGGCATGGGCGTGTTGTAATGGGGTGAAAGTCCCTGGTTCATGAACTCAATGAAAGTCGAAGAACCAGAGTGCGGCCACACCGATGACGCTGCTTATCATTTGTGTGTTGTTTGGCACGTGGCCAAATCCAAGAGGAAGCGATTGCGGGTTGCGCAACGGCATTCCTAACAGTGTTGCTTCCAGGTCTCCTCGCGCCAAAAAGACGCACTCTTGTTGCTCTGGTCATCTTCGTTTTGGGCGCAATCTATGCTTGGAATATCGTCACTCGTCACGATTGGTCAACGGGAGATCCAGTCCATCTTTCGATTTTGTGCACTTACCTCGGCGGAGCAGTCGCGCTTGCATTGGTTGCGGCCATCGACATTTCCAGTTCCACTCGAAGAGGTCGCCCTTCGAATGACAACAGCCAATCGGGGCGACGGGAGTGAATCGCTATCCACTGCGTTTTCATGCCCGGAACCCGTTGCTTCTGCAGCGCCATCCGATCTACCGAAGCCGTATGGCTAGAGTTGAATTGAAGTAGGATGGACCTGTGGTCGGTCCAGTTGGATGTGTGACAGGCATCAGGGCTGGCAAACGACTCCGAAATCTTACTCACCATTGGGCTGGCATCCCGCGCGTCCATGGACGGACCACAGGTCCATCCTACCTTGGCGTTCCTTGCAGTCGCCGGGTTCTGGATTGCAACGTTACGACTAAGCCCTGTCGCTCGGCTGGATTACGCAAAGAACCGTAGGATGGGCATTCCTACTTGGGCTCTCGTTGTGCAATCGCTTGTTTTTCGACTGCAATGTCTCAGCTAGGATCTGGGGGCATTTTTGGAACCAGCCACGCTCTTCAGCAGTCATCCACTAGAACGTAAGCGTTGCGCCAATTCCGACACTTCGCCCCGGAAGTGGAGCGACGTCTTTTGCCACCGAGACATGGTTGCGGGCGTCGGCGTTCAGAAGATTGTTTCCCTTGATGAACAGACTTAGGTCTCGATTCCCCCATTTGCGGGTGTGAGTGAGGTCGGCGTTGAGCAGGGTGTAAGATTTGGTCGGCGTTTCGAAATTTCGCTGGAGGCGATTCTGCGCGAACGAGTGACGGACCTCGGCTCCGAGTTTCCACGGGCCTTGGCTGTATTCGACGCGATTGCCCACGCGGACCGGAGGGAAACGCGGGATGGCTGTGTCTTGATTGAGATCGGTCGCGCGGACGGAGTCAGCGCTGAAGTGGTAGGTGAGGCTGGAGTTGGTGGAAGCGGGGAGGAGTTCGTATTCGAGCTGCAATTCGGCACCTTCGAATTTTGCGCGGGTCTGGATGTAGCGAAAGATGGGCAGACCGTTGACTTCCCAACCGGGACCGATGCCAGTGACGAAGATGTAGTTGTCGAAGTTGTAGGTAAAGTAGGTGACCGAACCGGTCAGTCGGCCTTTGGTTTTGCGTAAGCTGAATTCGTAGTTCTCGGAACGTTCAAGATCGATTCCGCCCTCGGCTGGTTTGAGGAAGGGAATGCGGTACCAGGCGCCGACTTCAAAGGTGCCGGCGGCCAGGTGGGGGCCATTGGAGAAAAGCTCGGTGGAGTTTGGCGGACGGCGGGCGCGAGACCAATTGGCCGCGATTTCAAATCCGTCCCAGAGCTGCAGTTCGAGTCCGGCGGAAAGGCTGTGCGAATCGTAGGTAAGTCGTTCTTGCCGGATGTTGGCGAAGTTGACGTCCATGATCTGGGTTTCGAAGCGCCCACCTGCCTGAAGTTTGAGCGGGCCGAGTTCGAGGTTCTCGATGACGTATCCGGCGAAGTTTTCAGTCTGGCTGTCGGGCGTGTTCACTTCAGGGCCGCGACTGCCGAAGTCGATTGTTCTCCACGTTCCGCCGATGCGTCCGCTGAGTCCACGAAATCGTGCGTGCGTGAGGTCGAGTTTGGTTTCGGTGGTGGTGTTGCCGAAGTTGTTGTCCAACGTGGCAGCAGCTTCACTTTCTGCGTGTTGGTAGTCGGACCAAGTCCCGCGAAGTTCAATTTCGTCAATCGCAGCGATCGGGTTGTAGAGTTCGAATTCTCCGTTAAAGCGGATCTGATCGAGGTCAACGGCAACGTCGTTGATCTGCCGATTGACACCGGGACCGAAGTGGCTGTGAGCGTCCGCATGAAAAGGCACGCCGTATTCGGATTCGATACGGGTGATCGATGCGCCAACACGCCCCTTCTCCCAGAACGTTCCGATGCCACCAGATGCGGTCAGTCGATCCGTCCAGGTGTTGGGTAGGGTTCCTTCAGGGTTGGTTGTGGGGTCGTGTGGGTTGAGACGTGCTTTGCCGGGGATATCGTAGTCTTGGGAAATGCTGCGAAGGACATTGAATTGCAGTGCGAGGTTTTCATTTCCGAGAGTAAGCGCAGTCACTCCGGTTCGTTCCCGAGAAGCGCTTTCCCAGCGAAGGGATGAGACGCCTTCGTACGACTTGGCCGGTGCGCGTCGTGGAATGCTCTTCGATTTGACGTTCACGACCCCTCCGATGGCAGATCCGCCGAACTCCAAAGTGGAGGGACCACGCAGGACTTCAATCTCTTCGGAGAGCAGGCTCTCCGCGGTGACTGCGTGGTCGGGGCTGGTCTGAGAAATATCGCCGGTGCCGACGCCATCAGAAAGCATCCGTACGCGGTCACCGCTGAACCCGCGAATGACGGGGCGGCTAGATCCCGGACCAAAGGAGGATGAAGTGATGCCCGGTTCCCACATCAGTGTGTCGCCAAGCGATGGAGCAATCTTGAGCTGCAAATCAGCGGCATCGAGAAGCGTACGGGATTGAATGATGCGCGTGTCGATGAGGGGAGTGCTCTCATCCGCCCGGACAACGATTTCATCCAGGATAAAAAGGTTGGTTGATACGGGAACGGTTTCCTGAGCGAACGAGTGAGTGACGCCAAACAAAATTGCAAACGCAACAATGCAACGGGGCAACGAGTAGTTGCTCAACGGGCGGTATTCATGCTCACGATTCTGTGTATGCAAAGCGTCGTTCCCAGCTTGGCGGCGCGAACGATGCCAGCCAAAATCATTCGTTCAAGCCGCGATCTCAATTTCAGCGGATGCGCACCATAATACTGGGGATTTAGTATTGCAAATGGTTTGCAATTCGATATGTTGCCCCACCTTTGTGATGAACGGATCGAAGTTGTATTCTGGGTTTCTCGCCTTGCTTGTCGCCGGCTTGGTATTCTCCGCACCAAGCGGCCGTAGTGCGGAATTGATCACCAATGGGCACTACGACCTCAACGTGACCTTCTCCAACAACGTTGGCTGGGCGTTCAATTGGTACAACTTCGACAATGAAGCCCGAATCCCAAGCCCATTGATCGACATAGCCGTTATGGAGGCGGCTCGCACAACCGTGCCAGGCAACGGATTTTCGGCGCTCGGAGCAAGCCCGGGCGATCCCGTCTGGATCCTGCCGCAAACCCAGACTCCGGATATCACTTTCCTCGGTTATCGCATGGCCGATGCGGATCCGAACGAGTTTTTTGCGCTTTTTGGCACACCGATCGTTGGCCTGAAGGTTACCGAAGTTCGTGGTAGTGGCCCGGATCGTGGAGGGTTCTTTTCAGGCTATCAGACTGGCTTGGGCACTCCGACTTTCCAATACACTTCGGCGGACGGGTTCGACAACAACGACGCGATTGCCGTTCCGTTGGGGGCACATGCGCACTACAGTTGGGCCTTCACCAAGCCTGGAGAGTATCAGGTGAATTTTGAGGCGGAAGGCGATCATCGGACGGGTGGCGCAACCAATGGCTCGGGCGCATTCACTTTCTTCGTTCCCGGCGGAATGACCAATCTCCACATCCTCGACGGCGACCATGCCTCTTTCCTCTTCGGATTCACCAGCAATTCAGTGGAGTTGAACGTGGGCGGCGAAGTCGAAGGCATTCCCAACTCCTATGACAACAAGATCCGTTCACCGGAAGAAACGTTGTTTTACGACAAAGCTTCTGACATTCAGCTCACCGTCCCAGCCGCCGGATTCGATTTCCTTGGCAACCCGGGAGAAACCATCTGGGCCTTCCCGCAGAGCTATAATCCCAACACAATCTTTCTTGGTCTCCGTTCAGAGGGCATCACCAATGGCGCAGTGATGAACGATGCGGTGGAAATGCGACTGATTGACGTGGATGGTCCCACCAACGGCAACTTCAGCTTCTTCCAAGTCGATGCGTTCGGCGCTGCGAATCTGTTTATGGACTCCGGCGACGGAGTGGATCCCAACGTGGACAAACACGTCTTCGGGGCCAACGGTCACGATCACTACTTCTGGGCCTTCACCAAGACCGGCCGCTATCGCGTCTCGTTCCAACTTGCCGCCACGAACACCACCGGCACTCCCATCACGTCTCGGGTCTACGAAACCCAGTTCGGCATCGGCGCGCTTCCGGGATTCCACGATGACGATGGCAACGGCATCGACGATCATTGGGAAACCCGTCACGGCTTTACCACTCCGGCGGATCCCAATGCCGACCCGGACAACGACAACAAGACCAACCTGAAGGAATATCTCTTCGACAGCGATCCGCAGACTTCGGACACAAACGCCCCCGTCTTCCGTATCATGAACTCCGCGAATTCGATTTCGATGGAGGTCAACACTGTGGAAGGCCGTCAATATCGCCTCATGTATTCCGATGATCTCACCACTTGGAAACCCGGCAGCGAAAAGATTCTTGGCCAGCGAGCACTGCTTCCCTTCCTCGATGACGGCAATGGTCTGATCCAGGGCCCACCCACCAATCGTTTCTATCGATTGGATATTTCTTCTCCACAGTAAATAGCAGCCAACGTCAGCGGCTCGAACTTCGCTGCGTTTCCGAGCGTTCTTACGTCGACTGCTACGGATTGACACCCTGCACCGGACGCTTGGTGCCAGGCCAATGAAGCCAGTTGGCATTGGTGTCATTCATCAGGACCGGCGGAAGATTTGTGCTGAGAAGTGCTTCGAAGGCGGGCGCGCGTCGATCCTTTTGGAGAATGGCTTGTTCCCAATTGGAAAGCGTGAATCCCAGCCCCGCCATACGAACGTGATCAAAGCCGCCACTCGGTCGATCAAAGAGGCGGGGAAATTGTTGCATCCATTTCAACCAGAGACCGCCGATGTGATATTTGGCATTGGGTTTGCCGGTCAGACGTTCGCGGGCCGCATCGAGTTCGATCCAGAGGTTGTCCAAGGTGTTCAGCGGCGTTTCCTTTTTGGCTTCGTATCGCCCGAAGTAGAGCATGGCGATGCCTTCGCGGTGGCGCATGCTGGGGTCTGCAATCTGGTTGTGAATGCGGACTTGTGAGCAGCGTTGGGCGACGACGTTCCAATCCAAATCAGAATCCTTGAAGCCCACGAGAGCGAGACCAGGATGACGGGTCTTGAAAGTGAGACGGAAGAGATGCGTCGTTGGGAAGGCTTCCTTGAAGGTGTTGGCGATGACGGTGAATTGATCGGCGGTGAGCTGATACATCGGCAGCCATTGGCAGAAAATCCCGCCCGGTCGCAAAGCGTCGCGAACAGACGCAAAGTGTTCACGGGAATAGAGCCGTCCGACGCCTGCGCCCCACGGCAGGAAGAGATCTGCCTCGATGACGTCAAAGCTCTCCCGACAGGCGGCGAAGTAGGTGCGACCGTCTTCGTTCAAAACGCGGGCGTGCGAAACGTTGGCGACGTCATGATTGATCTCGGCGAAGTGTTCAGTGGCCGCATCAATCACAGATTCGGCGATCTCGATGGAGACAATCTCCTCGACTGAATCGTGAAGCACTGCCGCGCCGGGTGTCATCCCAGTCGCGTGCCCAATGAAACCAGCGCTCTTGGGAGCGGGATGCAAGAGCAGCGGCAGGTGGGCTTGACGTTCCTGCATATATTTGGCCCGCGAACTTCCCAAGACGTACTGGTTGGACATCATGATCGCGCGCCCCATACCTTCGTGCTCGATCACGGCAAGATGCCCTTCGCGACCGTTCTTCTCTTCCAGGAGTTTGAAGCCCATGTTCGCATTCACGTGTGGAATGTTTGGCAACTTCCCGAATAGCAAACCGGCAACCAGGACAAAAGAAACAGCAGTTACCCCAATGGATAAGGCGCTTCGCGAGACCGACCTCCAGAGGAGAAAGCCAACGGCAAATACCACGTAAACGAGCCCTACAACGCCAAGCGACTGGTAGACCCCGAGCTTGGGGAGCAACCAGCGATAGGTGATCTCCGCACCAAGCAATCCGCCCAGTCCATTTACGGCCAGCAACCAGCCCAGTTGTCTGCCCTTGGCATCGTTGCCCTCCTCGCTCAACCATTTCAATGCGGCAGGAAACAACATGCCAGCGAAGAAGATGGCTGGGCCAATGGTGGCGAGCGCGACGCCGGCGAACTTCAACATGAACATCAATACGCTGGGGTTGGATACGTAGGGATGATGTCGAGTGACGATCGCCATGTAGATCACCGGTGCAAGCGCGAGGCAGAGTCCAGCTATAGCGGCAAAGACGACGATCGCATGCGAAAGCTTCCCGCAAAGCTTCGTGAGCGGTCCGATTAGCCAAGCCGAAACGGCAAGGAGCAGAATCACCGCGACCAGCAAGGCGGTCGGGGTATGGAAAGACATGGTCGCAACCAAGGTATACATCTTGAAGGCCGCCACTTCGGCTGCCATTACCCCGGCGCCTGAAAAGCCCGCGATGACGAGAATGCCCGGATCCAATCGTCGGTTCTCGGACTCGTTCGATTCGCGTGCGAGTTGTTTCTCGATGCGTTGGGTCTCGCGCAAATGCAGTTGCCAAAACGCAAAACCAAGCCCGGCGTTCATAGTCATCATGGCGATCATGGACGCGGAAGCACCGGCAGCGGGAATGATGAAGCCGGCCAGAATCAGCAGTCCCACCACCCCGCCAACGGTATTGAAGGCGTAGAGATTGATGCCCTGCCGTCCCAGTTCGAATCCACCCGCCATGACCCCGCGAACGATGACTGGAAAACCGAAGCCCATGAGCGTGGCTGGGGGCACGATCATCAGTGCAGACAGGAGGAACTTGATCAGGCCGCCAGGCCAGGCAACAAGCAAGTCCGGGCCTACCCGTGGCCAGATCCAATCGGTGAGTTGCGGCAGGAATAGAATGGGCAGCGTGAGAAGAACGATGCCGACTTCCAGGCGAGCCAATACAAGGAAAGGACGTTTGATGCGATGCACGTAGACGGCGGCCAGAGCGGAACCGAGCCCCAGCCCAAAGAAGAAGCAACTGAACACCCGCACGCTGGATTCCGCGCTCGCTCCCAAAAGATCCGTCAACCGGCGCGTCCACAATAATTGATGTCCCAATGCGGCGGCACCGCTGAGCAGCAGCAACAGCAGAGCGAGGCGGTAGACTTGTTGAGAACGTTTGTCACCCATGACACGAAAACGCGGAGACCGTAGTCCCCGCACAAAAACGAGGCGAGCCCTGACCGGCACACATTTACGGTCAGAGCCCGCCTATCCCGTCACCCGACGGGAAATTTGACTAGGGTTGCGGTTGTTGAATTCCGATCCGGAAGAAGCGTGATCCAATCGTCGCTGGGTCACGGTTCACATCCAAGAGCCGGAGGATATTACCATCAGGAACTGCCTGTGCTCCGTTGACCGGCGCGAACACCGTCGGCGCATTGATTGCCTCGCTGGATTCCAGCATGAGATTCAATCCGCCGGTCGGGCCTTCCACCTTCACCCCCGCTACGAAGACTTGCGTCACACGCAAGACCGGAACGTTCGGACTCGTCGCAGCCGGACCGGTTGAACCGTTGACAACAAACCGATAATTCCCTGGTACAGCGCCGGTGGCGCTCAGGGTCGCGCCGCTTGCCCCTGGAATATCCACGCCGTCCAGTTGCCACTGGTAAGTCAATCCATCTCCCGTCACTGCACCGGCGGGAATGCTCAACATCAGTGAGCCGTCGGGCGCCAACACAGCACCCGGCAGAGCAGACGTAAATGTCGCGACGTTAACAGTCGCGGGCACGGGTGGAGCCTGAACCAAGAATGTCAGAGTGCCCGAACCACTCACGGCTCCGAGCGTGTTGTGCATGCCGGCAGCTGTCAGGTTGAGCTGGTAGTTACCCGGTGCCGAGAAACCCAGATTGAAGTGCTCATGATGCCCAGCTTCGACGGTGAAGTTGTCTGCGGCCGAAACCCCATCGGCACTCGACATGCGGAAGGTGGGCGTCAGACCAGCTTGGTAAACCGAGAAGTGACCCGGCCCACTCACACTGTTCAATGTCCAGGCAATGTCTCCGTTCCAATCACCGGCCGTCAATTCTTCCGCAGCCCAACCGAGAAACACTGCTCCGGCCGTTTCCGAAGCATTCTCTGTCTGAGGTAGAACAAAGACGGCTGCGCCAGAGCTTGCGCCAGTCGGATCCCACTCCGAGCCACTCGGTCGTGCGATCAAGGTCGACGCCGGCACCACGACATGAAGGTCCTCTGCCTCGAACTCATTCTGTTGCGGCGCGCCGCCCGTAATCGTCGTCATGCCACCGGTGAATTCGGTGTGGAAACCGATTTCTAACTGGTTGCCATCCAACTCAAGATTCACGTCGCCATGTCCACCGGTCAGTTGGAACGGATCCGCTGCCACATCGAAGGTCAAGGTGCTGGTCGAGCTCACGACACCCGCAGTGTTGTGCGTGCCTGCCACAGCTACCTGAACCTGATACTTGCCCGGTTGTGAAAACCCGAGATTGAAATGCTCATGATGACCGGCTTCAACCGTGAAGACATCTGCTGCACTGACTCCATCGGATGACGCCATGTTAAAAGTCGGTGTCAGCCCAGATTTGTAAACGGAGAAAGCCCCCGGTCCGGTTACTCCGGTCAAGGTCCAGTTAAGGTCGCCGGTCCAGTCTCCCGCCATCAATTCCTCAGCGGCCCATCCCAGCCGAACCACGCCGGCGGCTTCGGATTCCGATTCCGTCTGCGGCATTATGTTCATGCGCTGCCCTGCAGGAATACCGATCGGGTCGAACTCCGCTCCCGCGGGGCGCGTCGTAGTCGTACCCGTCGGAACGTTGATGATGATGTCAGACGCGGCGAACTCGTTTTGCTGCGGCGCACCTCCCGTGATTTCAGTATGTCCGCCGGTGAACTCAGTATGGAATCCGACTTCCAATTCGGAACCATCGAACTCCAGGTTCACATCGGCATGTCCGCCAGTAAGTCGAAAGGGGGTCGCTGCCACATCGAAGGTAAGAGTACTGGTCCCATTGACCGCACCAGCCGTGTTGTGCGTTCCCGCCACATTCAACTGAATCTGGTAAGTGCCGGGTGCGGAGAAGCCGAGATTGAAGTGCTCGTGATGACCGGCCTCTATCGAGAAAGAATCACCAGCGGTCAAGCCATCGGCCGAAGCCATATGGAAGTTCGGCGTGAGCCCTGATTCATAAACCGAAAATGTTCCCGGACCGGTCACGCCGCTCAAAGTCCAGTTGAGGTCACCTGACCAATCGGCGGCAGTCAGTTCTTCAGCGGCCCAGCCCAAACGAACCACACCGGCGGTTTCGGACGCCTCTTCAGTTTGGGGCATCACGTTGATGCGTTGGCCGCCCGGAACACCGATTGGATCAAACCCGGCGTCTGTCGGCCGCGTCGTGGTCGTGCCAGTCGGCACATTGATGATGATGTCTGCTGCTTCGAATTCGTTCTGCTGCGGCGCGCCTCCCGAGATTTCGGTCATACCACCCGTGAACTCTGTGTGGAAGCCGACTTCCAATTCTGCCCCATCGAATTCGAGATTCACATCGGCATGTCCACCGTTGATCCGGAACGGTGTCGCAGCCACGTCGAACGTCAGTGTCCCAGTCGTGTTGACTGCACCAGCCGTGTTGTGCGTTCCCGAAACGTTCAATTGAACCTGGTAGGTTCCCGGTGTAGAGAAGCCGAGATTGAAATGCTCATGATGACCGGCTTCGATCGTGAAAGCATCTGCAGCGCTGATGCCGTCTGAGGAAGCCATTCTGAATGTCGGTGTCAGGCCGGATTCATAAACCGAGAACGTTCCCGGGCCGGTCACGCCAGTCAAAGTCCAAGTGAGGTCGCCTGTCCAATCGGCGGCTGTCAACTCTTCCGCAGCCCACCCGAGACGAACCACACCAGCAACTTCAGATGCCTCTTCAGTTTGCGGCATCACGTTGATGCGCTGACCACCCGGAACACCAATCGCATCGAACTCTGTTACAGCGGGACGAGCCGTGGTGGTGCCGATTGGCACGTTCACAGTCAGGTCAGCGGTTTCAAACTCGTTCTGCTGAGGTGCGCCACCGGTGATGGTAGTCATACCACCGGTGAATTCGGTATGGAAACCGATCTCCAGGTTTGCACCATCGAATTCTAGGTTTACATCGGCATGCCCGCCGGTAAGGAGATACGGCTGGGCACTTGCGGTGCCGACGACGGACAAAATCGTCAGCAAACAAATCATAATTGTCGGTCTATTTTTCATTTCAGGGTACGCCAACACAGTTGGCCAAAGGTTTTTCAAGGTCAGATTAAGCGACGCAGTCCGCCGCCAAGAGTGAGTGTGGGAAGGCGCGATCCGACAAGGTGTCGAATCCCGTTTGCGGGAGGACGAGGAAATCTAGGAGACAGGAGGGGCGCGCCCGGGGATGGCAGAAGAAGACAATCCGGAAGCAACCTGGCCGTGTTCGAGCAGTGTCACTTCCGATATCACAACGAACTGAAGTGGGACGAAACCGATTGCCACCGGAACATCCGCGCACCCGGCAGCAAGAAGCTCGATCAGGCACTGATGACCATCGGGCAATCCGGATCCTTGCTCATGCCCGGTTTCGGCTTGGCAGCCTGAGGAGCAACAATATGACGCCCCTTCACAATGCAGTTCGGCATGAAGCCCCGGCAGATGAACAAGCGTACCAGCCGCCAAAACGCTGAATGCCAAAGCGGTGGCAAGCAGGAGTTTGAGTGCGTGTTGAGTGCGCGTTACCATTTGCAAGCGATATGCAATAAGAGAGTAAGGAAAGTGGTTCGTCAAGGATTTTGGTGGTGAACAGAATACAACCTGGCCGATCGAATTGAAGTAAGACGGATTTATTATTGCAAACCTATCGCAATTATTACGGGAAGGGACATAGCTTTGCCGCGTTCTTATGGGAACGCAGAATTCAGTTCAGCGATCGGTTTATGAGCGTTGTGAATACGTCTCCAACGTACTTCAACAAGCGGGCAATCGGCTGACCAAGTCCCGCCGTGAGGCCATTCGTGTGCTGTGCTCAGCAAGCGCGCCCATGTCGATTCAGGATCTGCACGAAGAGGTGGTACGCAGGGGTTCCAGCGATCTCAGCACCCAATACCGTCTGATGAACGAGCTCCAACGTCTGGATCTCGTAAAGGCGGTCGAAGTTCCCGGCCAGTCCATGCCCGGCTACGTCGTGCACCTGCCGGGGGAAAGCAATGATCTGCTGGTGTGCGTTCGCTGTGGCCATTATGTGTGGCTAGAGGAGGCTGCTGAAATTCGGAAGCTGGAGGAACGAGTTGCCAAAAAAATGAAATTTGGAGAGCTCTCACACGAACTGCGCCTCAACGGGGTTTGCGAACCGTGTCAGGAAACTTCCGATCCGTAAGCGCCGACGCTGATTTGGCTTTGAGATCACCGATTCGCTGCTGAATCGGAGCGGGGTTCGGGCTGACGGTTGCGAGCACGCTGAAGTAGTGAATGGCTTCAGCGAATCTATCCTCACGTTCGGCCAGCACGCCAAGCTTACCGACAATTTGACTCAAGCCGAAGCGATCGGGTTGTTCCTTTTCAGCCTCCCCTTCTTTCCAACGGAGCAGCGCCAATTCCCAGAGTCGCTTGGCTTTCACTTGGTCGTTTCTGTTTTCGTCGGCGATACGCCCAAGCTCGAACAGAATCGAATAGCTTTGGGGATTGTGGCGAAGCCCTTCGCGAAGGAACTTCTCCGCCGCGTCCGCACGATTCATGCGGGAGCGCAACCAATACGCCGTAGTAGTGTAGGTTTCCTCGCGGGAGGGATCCAAGGTCGCTGAAAGCCGCAACCAAGGGAGGATCTCACGTACTTCTCCACTGTCGCCCAACTCAATCGCATGGCCTTCTCCTTCGGCAGCCGCCGTAGCCCCACCCTCGTCCAGGTGGGTATGGGAGGCGGGCCGGAAGTGACGCCCGATGCGCTCGATAAAATCTCGGGAGTCACTTTCAAACTCCTCGCCGTGCTCGTCAGTCTCATCGGCAATCGCGCCCGCATCAGCAGCCATATGCGGGGACTTGAAGCCCCCGGCCTGATCGAAGAAGGACGGATAGTAGCCACTGTGAAAATACGCATCGGCTTTGACGAAGAACTCGTAAGCCAAAACCTTTCGACCTTCACCCAGCGCCAGCGCGAATACGTTTCCGGAGCGGGACCGATCACCGGATCCGCTTACAACATCGGGCACCAAAGCTGTCGAGATTGCAAAGGCTGCCAAGGCGAAAGCAATGGCTTGAAACAAGGGATGGCGCATCATTCAGAAGGTAGGGGTTGTCGGTCAAAGCACCATTCTGCGAGCTTGATGAGGGAAGCGCTCGCACACAGCGCATAAGCAATGGAGGCAATGACAATTCCACCTGAAGCAGCGTCGCGACTGCCGCTGGCAATCTCTCGGGCGTCCAGCAGTTCGAAATGGGGCATCAGGAAGTAGATGGCTGCAAGTGGTGACTGCAGGGGTGAACCGGACAAGTTGCCAAGCGAATCATGCAGCGGTCGGGCAGCCAACAACATGAGAGCACCGACCAGGAGGCAAAGGCCCACGTTGAGTCCGCCTGGCATTCGCCAGACTGCCAAAGCCAAAGCAAGGGAAGAAAAGAGCGTGAGCGCGCACCAATGAAGCATCAGCCCTTGAAACAACCCCACCCAGCTGTAGTCGCCTGCTGCAAACAGACCGAAGCCAACTGCTGAATAGCAGATCGCGAGCGCTACGCAGTTAGTGATGCCGCTGCCGAGGGCCAGTCCCCATAGATACTCCGACCGACGAATCGGTTTGGACAACAACAAGGGAAGGGTTCGGTTTTGAAGGCCGCGCGGCAACTGGCGCGCCGTTAGCGCGAGACTCATTGTGATCGTGACAACCCAGATCACTGCCAGGCACAACTCACCGACCACCCGTGTCATCTCTGGCCGCCCACCCATGGATGCCGCCACTAGCATGCAGAGCACGATCCCGGCGATGAATATCACAGCAACACACTCCTCCTTACGCAGTGCTTCGCGATATACGATTCCCGCCACCGTTGTTGCGTTCCGCCATCCGCGCTCAAAGCCGCGTACCTGCGACTTGTTTTCATCGTTCATTTTCGGTGACCTCAGCGTTTGTTCCTTGAGCCAGGTTGATGAATACGCGTTCGAGGCTGACTCCATGTTTTCCGCTCAGCATACCGGGTTCGCCTTCCACCTTGAGCTCGCCGTCCACCAACATCCCCACACGATCGCACACCGTCTCGATCTCGCTCAGTTCGTGCGAAGAGAAGAATACCGTGCGCCCACGGGCCTTCATGGATTCGATCAACTGCCGGATTTTCTGTCGTCCAAGGGGATCCAATCCGCTCGCCGGTTCATCGAGAATGAGGAGTTCAGGATCATTCAACATCGCCTGTGCCAAGCCCAAGCGCTGCTGCATCCCTTTCGAGAACTTGCCAATGCGTTTCTTCGCGTGGTCCGCCAATCCCACTTGGGCGAGCAATTCGGCGATGCGAATCCGACGATCGTCCGCGCTCATTCCGAACAAACGTGCATAGCTGTCCAGCAATTCAACCGGCGTGAGAAAGTCGTAGTACGTCGGCGTCTCTGGGAGATACCCAAGTCGGGCCCGAGCGGCTTCGTCCCGCGCATCAACGCCAAGGATTGATATCTCGCCTCCTGCTATTCGGTTGAAACCGAGCAAAGCCCGGATGGTGCTCGATTTGCCTGCGCCATTGGGGCCGACGAAGCCGTACACCTCGCCACAGCGAACGCTCAGACTCAGGTTTCGCACCGCGGTGTGTTGGCCGTATTCGATGCATAGATTCCGGATTTCAATGACGGTTTTATTCATAAGCGATTCAGAGCCCTAAAGTTTTTCTGATCTTTTACTGCAAATCTATTGCAATAACGGAATCAGCCCGCTAGCGTCAACCGCAAATGCAAAAGGTTTGCAATACTGTCTCTGAGTCGGATTCCACACCCGAGGTGGTTTCGGTGGACTCTGTGGCTGAACAGCGAGCCAACATCCACCGCATGACCCCGGTCACCGTTCTCTCCGGATTTCTGGGAGCGGGCAAGACGACCCTCCTGAACCAGTTGTTAAAACATGCCGGCGAACGAAAAATTGCGGTCATTGTGAATGACCTGGGCGAGGTCAATATCGACGGTGCCCTCCTGCGAGAAGGGGGGAGCGGATCTGGCGAAGCGGTGATGGAAATCACTGACGGATGCTTTTGCTGCAACATCCAAGAAGATCTGGTGCACGGATTGCTGGATCTGGCAGGTCGCGAGCCCCAGTTCGATCACATCATCGTTGAAGCCTCCGGCGTGGGAGACCCGGAAGGAATTGTAGTTGCGGTCGATCGCGCCGCGGTTTTCATGCCCCGGCTGCGCGAGATCGTTGACATTCAATCGCTGGTCACGGTCATAAATTCACCGCTCCTCTTGGAAGAATGGCGACGCATGCAGAGCGCGGACAAGTTGGTGAGTGCCCATCTATCCCCGAACATCGAGCCCATCTTCGAACTGATGGTGCAACAAATCGAATGCGCAGATCTGTTACTCGCCAACAAGGACGACCGTCTGAGCGAAACCGACCGCGAAGATCTGCGCACGCTCGTCGGTTCGATGAACGAACGTGCCGAACTGAAATTCATCCGCGAAGGCGAACTCGCGGTGGAAGACGTGCTCGATCAACAACGTTTTGAATTGCAGACAACAATTTGCGGCGCTCGCTGGATGTCCGATCTGCGCGCGGAAAAAGAGACAACTAAGCCGTCCATTTCCATCTCCCTAGATCGGCCGTCCAGTTCTCGGGACCAAAGAGGAGCGGCCTACAATCGACATGGGCTCTCATCGTTTGTGTATCGAGCCCGACTGCCCTTCCGTGCGGCCGCGTTCACGAAGTTGATCTCGCCCCCGCTCCCCGGAGTCATCCGCGTGAAAGGATTCTTTTGGGTCGATGACCACGCTCGCGATGTCAACCTGCTCTCCATCTCCGGAAACATCCTGCGCCGAAACATTCTCGGCCGTTGGTGGATTGACCGCGTTCAGGCCGAGGAATGCGACCGTTCGGATGTGCCTGACCTAATCGAGGCACATTGGCAAGAGCCACACGGAGATCGTCGCCAGGAACTCGTCTTCATCGGCACGGAACTTGAGGAAGAACAACTCCGCAAACAATTGGACGATTGCCTCGCCGACTACTTCTGGGGTGCTTGAACTGACGACCACGAATCCATGAATCCTGAGCCTCAATCCACTCAATCCAGCTCGGGCGCAACGATTGCGCTGGCGCTGATCACTTCCGCTTTGCTCGTGCTGTTTCTTTGGAACCTGATAGGCAAGCCCGGACTCCCGGTGAGCCCGCCTGACTATGGCAACCTGCCCCTGGAAGATGGCAAAGGTCAGCGGATCAACCTCACTGACTATCAGGGCCCCATCATGTTGCACTTCTTCACTACCTGGTGTGACCAATGTGAAACGATGGCACCGATGCTCACCGCCACGAGCAAAGCCATGTCGAACGACGTTCAGATCGTCGGTGTGTCATTGGACTTGATTCCGGATTTTCAGTTGGGCGAGGCCAAACTTGAACCCGGCCCGCGCACAGTAGAAGTGAATCAATTCGTGAAACAGAACGGCGTGGATTATCCGATTCTATTTGATCGCGACGGCAAATGCGCTGACGTGCTGGACGGGTATCAAGTCCCTGTTCACGTGGTGTTCGATTCGAACATGAACATGCTTCGACGTTTCACCGGCAAGCGAAGCGAAGAAAGCCTACGAGCTATTCTACGTGCTTGTGTCGAAGAAGACAGGAATCGGCAAGGGCTATGACCATGGACGAACAACCTGCAAAACCTAGATCCCGGGCATTCCGCATTCGCGTATCCATTCTCCTGCTGATTGGGCTTGTGGCGCTTACCCAACTTGGACGATTAAATCAGTACGCCGTCACCGAAGGCATCCTGCGATCCCATAGCCCGGACCCTGAGATTCTGCATCAACTTCTTGGCGACGCACCAAATCCTGGCCCGCTCATAGCCCGTATCTGGGAGACGGAGAAACTCCCTCATCGCTGGGAGATTATCAATTACCTCAACCGCAATCTTGGAGCTCGACCGGAGCTCGTGCCGATCATTGGCAACCTTGTTTTGGAGGCTGCCAATGATCCCGATGTGACCCTGCGCCTCACCGCCTTGAACTTGCTTCGCGTACTCGATCACCCGGAATGGCAAGGCATTGCTCAAGCGGCCCTGAATGATCCGGATCCAGTGGTAAACGACATCGCCCGCGCGGTACTGAAAGACGTCGACAGCGAAATCGAGGTCCCAGTGAAACAGTATCCACACGTGAATCAGGTTCGTGGTTCGCAGTTTGACCATCTCGGCTTCAACGACTTCGCTCACCAGCCGTACGCGCTCTCTCAGTTTGAGGGACGACCGATCCTCCTACACTTCTTTGCCACCTGGTCGCCAGAGTGTACTAAGGAAATTTCTGACTTGCTCGAACTCCGGAATATTGCCCCCTCCGAATTGATTATCTTAGGTGTGAATATTGATGGCGTTCCCGGCATTCGCCATGATCACTGCGAGACCGACTGCGAGACCGACTGCGAGACCGACTGCGAGACCGACTGCGATCACGAGGAGGAGTGCGAACACGACCACGGGTCAGCCACTCTCTCCAATATTTTCAAGACCGTCGAACGACACGTCATCATCAACGAATACAATTATCCAATCGTGTTCGATACCAACGGCTTGGCCACCGCCCAACTTGAAGGCAGCGAACTTCCCGTGCACGTCCTCCTCGACTCCGATCATCACCTGCTTCGTCGCTATGCAGGAACACGCAGCGCCCGGATTCACGACCACATCCTCAGGACGCTGCTTGGAATCGAAGGAACTCCCGCGACAACAAATGAAATGAAACCCGTCCACACCGCATCTCCAGCAAAAAGCCAAGAACCATGAACCTGGAACCGACACTGCAAGCCAATGGAACCGATCCTGGCGAGCCACCCACCAGCGCCCCCCGCTCGCGTTGGGACAGGCTTGGCTTCTTCGCATCATCGCTGTGCGCAGTTCATTGCGTGTGCATGCCGTGGCTGCTCCTGGCTTTGCCATTGCTGGCCGGCACTTGGCTGGTCGATCGCGAAATCGAACGTGGTTTCGTCGTTGCGTCCATTCTGCTGGCGACTGCATGCACCGTTGGAGGTTGCCGGACGCATGGGAAATGGTGGCTATTGGGATTGCTCGGAGCAGGTGCCACGACGCTGATAGGAGCACACGTGACCGCACCTCCCACCTGTTGTTCCGAACACCTGAGTTGGCCAAATGCGCTGGGTGCAGCGTTCGGTGGCACTCTCCTCGCCGCTACCCACTTCTTCAATCTCCGGCTGCAACGCGGGTGGGCTCCGCCATCCGGCAATCGTTGCGTGGGTACTGAATGTGGATGCGACTAAGCTGACATGAAAAAGATCTGGGCCATTGCGCGAATTGCATTGTTGGAAATGCTACGCCGTAAGGATGTTTACGTCGTCATCCTCCTCGCTGCCGTGCTCACCGTACTGGCGGCTTCCGTAAATTTCTTCAACGATGACCGAATCGTAAGATACCTTCGCGAAGTCAGCCTCACGCTGGTTTGGATCGGCTCGCTGGTGCTGGCCGTGATTTCCATTGCCCGCCAATTGCCAAACGAACACTCCAACAAAACTATCCAACCGCTGCTTGCCAAACCCATCAGCCGCGCCCAACTACTGCTCGGTAAATTTGTGGGCTGTTGGCTGGCCAACGGCTTGGCGTTGTTGATCCTGTATTTTCTGTTTTTATCGGCCAGTTCCTTGAAAGGCGGGCAAATCTCCACCGTGGGTTGCCTCCAGGCGTTCTTCCTGCACTGGTTGTTTCTTGCAATCGTGATCTCGGGCGCATTGCTCGGCTCACTGATATTCACTGCGCCTTCTTCCAACGCGGTTATTGCCCTTATCACCACCGGGGGACTGCTCTTCGTCGCGCAGCACCTGAACAAGATAGCCCTACGAATGGAGGAACCTGCGCGGACTCTTCTGTATGGAAGCTATTACTTGGTCCCTCATCTGGAATGGTACGACACCCGCCTCCTAATCATCCACAATTGGCCCCCGATCTCTTTCACCGCGATCCTGATCGCCATCGCGTACGCCGCGCTCTATTCGGGGATTCTTATCTTGGTGGCAATTCTGATTTACCGCCGAAAGACGTTCAACTGACTGTCCCACACTCGTCGACTAAAATAAATTCAAGGTTGAACTACCAGTGCGAAAGTTGAGTTAATCTACCCGTCGCATGCTGTCTCGAAGACACATCCTAATTCTGACGATAATCTGCCTCTCTCTGGTGGGAACGGTTCGACGCGCGTATTCAGCAGAAGCGAATGATGCCGGGCGTTTCGAGGCCGCGCGCCAGACCACGATTCAGTGGATGCAGACCCGCAAGGCGATCAACAAGACGATTCGCGATTGGGCGGATCAGAAACAATCCTTGGAGCTGACGACCGAACTGCTGAACAAGGAGATCGACGTTCTCGATAAGCAGATCAAGCAGGCAAAGGATGCGAGCGCTGGAAGCCAGACGTCGCGCGAGGAACTCGAATCCAAGCTCAGGAGTCGAAGCCAATTGCTCGACTACGCTGCCAGGCGTCTGAGTTCGATCGAGACGAAGATCGCCGGAATGACCGACATGTTCCCGGCGGTGCTGAAGGAACTCGTCGCTCCCTCAATGCGCAAATTCCCCAAGGCCGACACGCAATCACAGATTCCGGTTTCGCAGCGACTGCAGAACCTGCTCACCGTTTTCAACGAAATCGAGAAGTTCAATGCGCAGTTCACCGTCACTCCCGAGATGCACGGTTTGAATGGCACGCAGGTCAGGGTGCAGGTGTTGTATCTCGGTTTGGCTCAAGCCTTTTACGTGAGCAAGAGCGGGAAGCTTGGGGGCGTAGGTCGCCCCGGTGCAGACGGATGGATCTGGACACCCAACAACAAGATCGCGGCTGACATTTCACGGGCGATCCGCGTGTTCAAAGAACAAGCCGCTCCATCTGTGGTAAATCTGCCAGTGGAGTTGAAATGAAGCCGATCATGCAAATCAGTTTGGTTTTATTGCTCGCGCTCGGAACTTTCGCGTCGATTGGGCACGCTGCGGAAGCTTCATTTGATGGTGCCTCAGCCTCTGTGCAAGCCGACCTTCGCTCCGCCCAAAAAGAACTCACCGATCTCAATCGAAAGATTGCGAACGAGAAGCTGCCACTCGCCCGGAAGGTGACCGAGCTGGAATCTTCGACCGCCACCAAACGTGGGGAATTGGAGGCTGCCCGCGCCCAAGCCCGAGATGCGAAGGAAAGCATCAGCGGCTTGGAATCCGAAAAGGACACCGCCGATCAGGAAGTCGAGTTCGTCACCAGTTCGCTCGCCGAATTCGGACACTTTCTCGAAACCAAGATTCATATCAGCGAACTCCGTCAATATGAGGAAGTCATCGAGCAAGCCGAGTCGGTGGCCGACGACGTAAACCTCTCCGATCGTGAACGCCTCGACAAACAACTCGCGCTGCTCGACAAGGCAGCCGACCGCATCGGCGAACTCATGGGGGGGCAGATCTTCGAGGGTCAGGCGCTGTCGGCCGAAGGTGAGTTGGACCAAGGGCGCTTCGCGCTCGCCGGACCGGTTGCTGTTTTCGCAGGAAAGGCCTACGGCAATGTCGGTGTCGCGCAGTTGGAAGTGAACACCCTCGACGCCGTGATCATTCCGATCAACGGCGGCCACACCAACCAACTTCGTGAACTCGCCCAAAGCGGCAAAGGCCTGTTTCCCATCGATGCATCCGGCGGCCGCGCGCTGCAGATCCAAGAAAGACAGGAAACCTTCGAGGAACACTTACGAAAAGGCGGAGTGGTCATGATTCCAATCCTCGCGCTCGCCGTGCTGGCGGGCTTGATGGGCATCATCAAATGGGTGCAAGTCGGTTGGCTCCGTGCACCGCTACCGCAAGACGTTGAGCTCATCCTCAAACAACTCGCGACGGATCAAAAAGCGAAAGCCATCGATCATGCCCGCTCCCTGAAGGGGCCCGCTGGGAATCTCCTCGAAACGGCCATCAACAACGCGAACCAGAAGAAGGAGTTGTTGGAAGAAATGCTCTACGAGCGCGTCCTGCACATCCGCCCGCGATTGGAACGCTGGCTTCCTTTCATTGGCCTCACTGCCGCGATCGCCCCGCTGCTCGGATTGCTTGGAACCGTCACCGGCATGATCAACACCTTCAAGCTGATCACCATGTTCGGCACCGGCGACGCCAAAACGCTCTCCAGCGGAATTTCCGAAGCGCTCGTCACGACCGAGTGCGGCCTCATCGTCGCAGTCACGGCCCTGCTCATTCACGCCTTTCTAACCCGCCGAATTCGCGGCTTCATCACCAGTCTGGAACAAGCCGCGGTCGGATTCGTCAACGGCCTCGCCCTAAGCCGCGATGATCAATGACTTTCATCAACATGGCCTTTTGCACGCCTGGCATGACGGCGGCTGTGTGTTGATCCCGCTTTTCTTGCTGGCGCTCTTCATCGGCTATCACGTTTCCGAGATGCTCATCTACTTTGCACGCAGTGACTGCAAAGACTCGGAGAATACGAAGTGGAACGACTGGATCAAACAACCCGATCAAGCCCAGGGAGAAGGGGGCGAAATCATCCGTTACTCTCAAGCAGGCCCGCAGAATGCCTGGTCCGTGCGTGAACGATTTCTCGCCGTGCGCTCCGCCCGACTTCCACGCCTCAATCAGCGGCTCGTCATGTTGAGTGTTGCCGTCACCGCGGCGCCACTGCTGGGTTTGCTCGGCACGGTACTCGGAATGTTGGAAACATTCGAAGCCATCGGTGAAACCAGCGGCAACACTTTGGACCGGATGTCGCACGGAATCTCCGAAGCCCTGATCACCACCGAAGTCGGATTGATCATCGCGGTCACCGGCTTCTTCGGACTCTACCTGGTGCGCCGCCAACGAAATCGTTTCCGCGAATTCCTCTACCACCTCGAAAACCTCACACTGCAGCACTGCCAGCAAAGCTGACCATGCAAAGCCGTCGTTATCTCGAAGAAGAGGAGGAACGCAACGAGGTCAACATCTCGCCGTTGATCGACATGGTTTTTATCCTGTTGATCTTCTTCATCGTCACGACGGTCTTCGTGGAAGAAACCGGTATCGACGTCGACAAACCGGTTGCCAATACCGCGCGGCAATTGGAGAAAAAGTCCATCCTGATCGCGCTCAGTGCCAGCGGACAGATCGTCTACGGCGGACGCGAAATCGGTATTCAAGGCGTGCGCGCCGTCGTCACCCGTCTTTGCGAAAAGCAGGCCATGCCGGTAATCCTCCAGGCCGACAAAAGCGTTCACGCCGACCTCATCGTTTCCGTGATGGACGAAGCCAAAGCCGGTGGAGCCAACCAGATCAGTCTCTCCACGGACTCTCCGGGAAGTTGAACCATGACCGCGAATTCCCCAGCAACTGAAGCGAACGCGGTGTATCACGCACCACCCCAGCGTGGTCTGCCATTGGCCTCGGCTTTGGTCGCGACCGCGTTTGCTGGCGGCATCTTCATTGCGTTTGCCGTCTTCCAGGTTCAGCCGGTTGAACCCGAAGTTCAGGAAAAGGCCCGGCTCTTCGCGGTCGTCGAGAATCCACCTCCGCCCGTCAAGCAACCGCCGCCGCCGAAAAAGGATCAACGGGTCGAAGACACGCTCCAGGTTCAGGTCAAACCCGATCTGCAGGTACCGGTTCCGCCACTCAAGCTCAACCAGCTCAACGTAAAGCTCGTTCCTGACTTCAACACCAGGCTCGCCGGAAACTTCGACCTGAATTTCCAATCCGTTGGGCCAGGTGTATCCAATTTCGAAGTCTTCGATCTCAGTGAAGTCGACGACCAGCCCCGAGCGCTCTTTGTTCCGCGTCCGACCTATCCCGTTTCGCTCCGCAAGTCCGGCATCTCCGGGCGGGTCATTATTCAATGCATCATCGATTCCGAGGGCAGTCCGCGAGATCTCAGCATTTACCAATCGACCCATCGAGCCTTCAACGCAGCGGCCTTGAATGCCATCAACAAGGCCCGTTTCCAAGCCGCCACCAAGGGCGGGAGAGCCGTCGCCTCGCACGCACAAATTCCATTCCGCTTCGAAGCTCCAGGGAAATGAGAATCCTCCGTCACATCCTCCTGATCGCACTGATCGCCCTCCCCGCCAAGGCAATCGATCTCGATTTGAGCCAGGTATTTCGAACTCCGGAATTCAAAGCCCGCTTCGCTGCCAGCTACGGATTCAACTCCTCCGTCGAACCGACCATCACGCAGGAAGAAAAGCAGCTCCTCGAAGAAGTCGCAGGCATCTTGGCGACGAACATGCCAGTAGCCAGTATCCGGCTGCTCAAAGCCACCACCGCCAATTCAAGCGCCGCCCTGGACTTCACCCTCGGCAACTTCCTCTTCCAACAGAACAAGCTGGAAGATGCAGCCGCTCAATACCGTATCGCATTGAAGAAGATGCCCGACTTCCTGCGAGCCCACAAAAACCTCGCACTCATCCAATTCCAACAAGCTGATTACAAGAATTCACTGGCCTCCCTCCTCAAGTCACTCGCTCTCGGCGAAGTCGACGAAATGACCTATGGACTGATCGGGCATTGCCACTTCCGCCTCGGACACAATGCCTCCGCCGAATCCGCCTACCGCCGCGCTCTGATATTTGGTCCCAACAACGAAAATTGGAAACAAGGCCTCGCCAGCACCCTGATCGAACAACGCCGTTACGCCGAAGCGGCGACCTGGCTGGAGGAACTCCTTGTGCTCAAGCCCGATCGCCCCGACCTCTGGCTCGCCCAAGCCGACACCTATCTCGGTCGTGAAGATATCGATCGAGCTGCTGCCAACTATGAACTGCTCCGTCGCATGGGCAAAGCCAGCGCTGGCAGCCTCCTGAATCTGGGCGACATCTACGTCAACCAAGGCCTTCCAAAGACCGCCGTGGACACCTACGTTGAAGCCTTGTCCAACCCGCCGCTCCCCGACCTCCACCGTATGATCCGCGTCGCACGGGTCATTCTCGAGCAACAACACCCAAAAGCTTCCAGTCGCTTGGTCACGGCCTTGGAGCAATCCTATCCGTCCAAAACCGAAGATCTTCTACGTTTGAAATCTCGCATTGCCTTTAGCCAAGGAGATTCCACTGCCGCCACGGCCACGCTCGAATCCCTCCTCGAGCAAAACCCTACCGACGGCGAAACCCTGATCCTCTTGGGCGACCACTACGCCGTCCACGAAGAGAAAGAAAAACAAGAACGCGCTGCGCTCCTCTACGAACGCGCCTCCCGCATCGATGGCTTCGCCGCCCGCGCCATGGTAAAGCAAGCGATCATGCTCGTCCGCCGCAATCAGTTCGAGAAAGCAGTGCTGCTCCTGAAGAACGCACAGGCGATCGATCCCAAGCCAAACGTCGCCGAGTACCTGGATCGACTCACGCGGGTCCTTGCCATATCCGACCAACCTTGAGCGTCCGCACAGAACCGAGGCACGGTTGATTTGGATCGCTGACACAGGCCCGGCCGCCGTAGGCCTACTCGGACTCCTCTTTGTCGTGGTCCATACCACCGGATTCCTCTGGAGACGTCTGGGAAGCGGCGTCGCCCTTGATTGACCATCGTTCGCGTGGGTATCCAAATCCGTGCGTTTGAAAACTCATCATTCCACAGATTCAGTTCACCACAGATTGGGATGACTAGCGGCACCCGCTTGCAAAATCCATTGTCGCCTCCGCTTGCCGCCCTTGGACTCAGTCCCTCGGTGCGTTTCTGAATCAATGACCTCAGTGGGGGATTGATTCAGAAACGCACCGGTGTTGTCGCCGGCGAACTCGACGAAGGGATGATCGAACCGACGACGCGCTTCCCGAATCTCCTCCATCACGCGAGCTACGGGTTTCTGATTGAACCGACGGGTTATCATCAGACTTGCACCGCAGAACTCACATGCTCGCGGATAGCCTCTCGAAGTCTGAATCGTGATGCGGTTGTAGGAACGATTTGCCAACAAATCGAATCGCGGCCGCACATACTGATCCGGCTCAAAAACTCGATCCGTCGCGCCTTGGTATCTCGGAAGCAATCTACCGGCCGCGGCGTCACTCACGACCTGTGGCCAGATGCCTTCTGCGCCATTTATCACCACGGTGTCACAATGTTGCCGCGCTTCGTCCGGGAGCTGGGAAACGTGCAATCCTCCCATGACCACCTTTACCCCTGCCCTACGGTATTGATTGGCGACGCGATAAGCATCCTCAATTCGCGCCGTCAGCGAAGAGATCCCCACCAGGTCGAACTGCGGCCAATCCGACACCTCCTCGAGACGATCCACTTCCAGATACTCGATCTCGTGTTCGCCCGGTGTGAGACCGCCAACCGTAAGGAGACCGAGGCTAGGCAGTGACGCTATCACTTCGCCCCGCCTGACGAATCCCGGCAGCGTGACACCCAGCTTCGCCAACTCCGGATCGAAAACCCGAACGCCACTCATGGCAATCAGGCCGATCTTCACTCTACGAGTTCCTTCGTCCTACTCACTCGATTCCTTAATTCGATCAATCGTCTGCGTGACCGCTCGCCACGCATTTCGAACTTGCAGCGTTGGCAACGAAGCTTTGTTTGTTCGCCCCTCCAATTCGGCGACATAAGATTGCAGTCCGGGAACAAAGGAATTGTTGGTCCGCACCCATTCCCGCCCCTCGGGCAGTCGCGCCATCCCTTCGAATAGGAGTTTGAACCTTGGGGAGTTCTTTTGCCCAAGCCAACTGATCCGGTTGGCAATCCTCTGTATCCGATTTGACTCTGCCCCTTCCCGCCTCGGCTGAAAGTGCGTGGAAAACTCGTCCAACCGTTGCATGAAATGCGCACGCACCCACGCGGGATGCTCAGGACTGAGCTGATCGAAGAATCGAGGCAATTGTTCGAAGATTTCATGTTCGAACGGTTTTGGTGGAAGCTGACGCGCAGGCGCAAATTCATCGGGAGTGTGAATGGACAAGAACTCGATCGCCCCACAGTAGTCCTCCGCCTCAACGCGTCGATCGACTTCCGCATTAAGACGAACCTGTTGCTGCGGGTAGACCGCGACAGCGATCCAAAAGAGAGCGACGACCAGCAGCCAACGCCACCGAACGCGATCCTCGTTTCGCGGAGGCAGATCGGCGAGTTGACAGCGCATGTCGAACTGGGAACTCAGCACCGCACTCGCCACAGCAAGAATCGGAAAACCCCACAAGGACACCATGAAGGCAGTACCCAACACGGAAAGGACCTCCTCCTCTTCCAGCGAATTCCGCATCCCACCCATCCCCGCGACGATCGCCTTCGCAAGCGTCCCTCCAAAGAACGTCACGGCCAAAACTTCACCCAAAGCCGCAGTTAGAACCCAGAGCGAGGCAACCCAAACCGGCGTTTTACAGAGCACCTACAGAACGCGAATCATCAAGGCCACCCGCCAGAAGGAGACGATTCCCAAAAACGCCAATGATAGGGGGTTACGCCATGTCTGATGGCTCAGTTTCCCCACGCTCTATTGATCGCAGCCCACCGCCACTGGTGGGCCTGAATCACGGCTGAGCGGCTGGATTGGGGGAGTGGTGGAAATTCGAACGTGCAACCGTTCAAATCTGGAGAATGATACTCTCTTCGCGCCGTCGTGTTGCCGCTCAGTCCGTCGACGACGATTCTACAATTCCTTACTATTAGTGGCCAGCTTGGTGCGATTTGGTGCGGTTAACAGACAATGAAGAAATGACAAAGAAGGCAAAAAACATGAAAAATGGAGCCAGCGATCAGATTCGAACTGATGACCCGTTCATTACGAATGAACTGCTCTACCAACTGAGCTACGCTGGCTCCGGGCTTCGGCCTGAACCGAAAGGAGCGGTAACTTAAAACCGGTTACCAAGCGGGACAAGCCCGAATTGTCAAATTACGTCAACGGAAGAACAGAGGGGCACTCCAGCTTGCAAGCGGACAACCAGTCGCCGGACTCCAAGCCGGAGCCAAACCGTCACAGCGCCGGGAGATACTGCCCCAAACGTGCCTGAATTTCGGACTTACAGATCAGATCCAATGCCCCCGCCTTCACCGCCGCTTCCTGAAGCGCCGGCATGGGATTGAATGATGCCAGCAGAATCTTGGGATGATTCTCCCGCTGCGTCATCGCCTGCGTAAAGGCGAGTCCGTTGATCCCGGGCATTTTGAAGTCCACCAGCACCAGATCAATGGAAGCAATGTCTTCGTAGGCCAAGGCTTGATCCGCCGCCTCCAGTACGTCCACGACATCCACATTGAATCGACGTGGAAGCAACATTCGCATCGCCTCCCGGAAGTCCGCGTTGTCGTCCACAATCAGGACTCTCATCTTGCCGGTGTTTTCTTCCGCTGTGCTCATGACGTTTGGGGGCTGAGTTCGGAACCCGCCGTAAACTGTTCGGTCTTCGATAAAAAGAATCGTATCCGACGAGATTGTCCATCGGGCCAAGACCTGAATTCTCACCGCCGGAAAAGCACTGAACCGGTGCGATTAGTCCACCGAAACCAACCCGGTGCGAACCGCATAGCGCACCAATCCGGCAATGTCATGAATCCCCAGACGCCCCATCAACTGGGTGCGGTGGGTTTCCACCGTTTTCACGCTGACGTTCAGCATCGCGGCTATCTCTTTCGTGCTCTTGCCTTCAGCAATCAGCTGCAAAATTTCCCGCTGGCGCGGAGTCAGCACTTCCTTCGCGTTGCTCTGGCCACTGGACAACGCGATCAGATTGTCGATCACACCCTTGCTGATCACCGGGCTCAAATAAGTCTCTCCCTTGCACACTGCATCTAGTGCGAGCTTCAATTCCACCGTCGCGGCGTCCTTGATGAGGTAACCCGCCGCCCCGGCTTTCAAGGCCTTGATCACATACTCTTCATTGGTATGCATCGAGAGAATCAACACCTTGATATGCGAGTGATCCTTGGAAATACGCTCAGCGACCTCCAAGCCGTTGAGGCCTTTCATCACCACATCGATGATGGCGACATTCGGGTTGTGCTGCTTCACCAACTCGAGGGTTTCGCGACCATCACCCGCCTCCGCCACGACATCCACGCCCGGAATATCCTCCAGCAACGACTTGATGCCGGCGCGCACCAATCGGTGATCGTCAGCCAATAGGACCCGGATTCTTTCAGATGGTTCGGCGCTCATGGGGGGGAGAACTTCGTCGAGCATTGCCCTGAAAAACAACTGCCACAAGGCAAAATAAAGGCATCCGGAAGAACAAAGCTCGCTTGGAAACCACTGCCAAAGGCCAATTGCTGTCCTCCAAAGGGGCTCTGGTACGACTACTTTTTCCTTCGACGGTTCTTCTTCGCCGTCTTCTTGTTCTTGGCGTAGCTCTTCGGAAGAGTAGCGACCCAGGCACCGATCTTGGCTCGCAGATTCGCCACGACTCTTGGATTCTCTTTGGAGACGTCATTCAGCTCCGATGGATCTTGGGACAGATCGTAGAGCGTCACCGGTCCACGAGGGTTTCCGCTGGCGTGCAATTTCCACTTCCCGTCGCGGATGGAGGGTTTGCCGTTCTCGCTGCTGACGCGCCAGAGCAGCGGCTCCTCGCGAGATCGATCGGCACCTTTCCAGATGTCATTGACATTCTCTCCGATCATTCCAGCCGCTTTCGGATCGAGTGTGATCCCGGCGATGTTGCAGAGCGTGGGCAACCAATCGAAGCCGGAGAAGATGGAGGTCTCGTTGACCTTGCCAGCCGGAACCTGTCCGGGCCAACGGATGATGAAGGGCGCACGCACGCCGCCTTCAAACTGGTTATGTTTACCGCCCCGTAATCCACCGGCGTAACCGAGCATATTGCGGGAGTATTCGACGCGTGATGAATCCTTATACGCGTCACCGGCAAGCTTGACCGGTGCCGGGCCGTGATCGCTGGAGAAGACCACGATGGTGTTCTCGCGAAGTCCCAAATCATCCAATTTTTTCAATAACCGCCCGACCTGCAGGTCGAGGGAGTAGACATCGCCGAGATAATTCCTCATCCCAGCTGCAAGATCGCCTTCGATGGCAAGCGCGTTGTCAAACTTGTCCTGCATGTGTCGCCCGAAGTCCGAGCGTTTGAATTCAACGTCCTTGAAGCGATTGGCCAACGAGGGTACGGGTCCGACCGGGAAGTGGGTAATGTGTCCCCAGATGTTCACATAGAACGGCACATCCCTGTTCTTCTCGATCCAACGGGTAGCGGCTTCGAACAGCCCCTCATCCCGTCCGCCCTCGCTCGTCTTGTTCGCTCCGATCACTTTGACAGTATCGAGTCCGTAAGTGCCGTCCGCTTCATCGGGTCCCATGTGCCATTTGCCAAAGTGACCGGTTCGATAGCCCCGCTTCTTCAGCAACTCGGTGACGGTCGTCTTTCCGGCGAATCCGTAGTCGGCCATGTATTTCGGGAAACTTGCCGGATGCCGGGAAGTCATGAATCCCGTGCGACTTGGACAACAGGTGACTCCGGTCACATAGAACTGCCGGAACGAAGTCCCTTCAGCCGCGAGTTTATCGATCGCGGGTGTGCGCGCGTAGGGATGGCCGTAGCAACCCAGATCACCGAATCCAAGATCATCGGCGAAAACGAATATGACATTTGGTGGCCGAATCTCAGCTGCCTGCAACGGAACGAAGAGTGCCAGAGCCAGGGCCGAGAGAAGTGAGTGCAGCAGTTTCATTGTTTTAACGACGGCCAAAGAACGTGTCACTGAAGGTGCCTTTTTCAGTGCGAATCGTCATGCCCGCCTTCACGCCGTATTTCTCAAACCAGCCCTGGTTCATCTCCAGCACGTACTGAATCTGAAAGGACTTTGAGGGGACGGTATTCTCATTCAATGGCTCAAGCGGATAGATCTCACGGATTTTTCCGTCCGGATCGATGTAAGCGACATCCAAGGGAACCGTGGTATTCCGCATCCAGAAGGCCTGTTGACTTACGGAGTTGAAGATGAAGATCATCCCCTCCATTTCACCCATGCTGGTGCGATACATCATGCCCATTTGGCGCTGATTTGGCGTGGCGGCAATTTCGGAATCGATCACGTGTGGTCCCACCCAAAGTTTGATCATGGGGAGTTTCGACTGCGCCTTGGATTCCGGGCCTGCGGATTTTGCCGCCTCCTGGGCGGCCGGCCTGGCTGCGGGTCCCGCGCCGCCGGATGCCCCGGCGGGAGGTTGGCTACAGCCCAACGCGAGCAGACATACAGCGCCAAAAATGAACAAAACGATTCGGTCCATGCGCGAACGTTGTGTAATCGGCCCGGGGTTGGCAACCGAAATTGAAAACCGCGACAAGCGCCGTTCAGCGAGAGAACTTCAGGCGGACGATCGAGTCGGGTTTGATGCTCACTTTTCCAACTCCGGGCAGATCCATGATCGCGTTGGTCGAGTTCAACACATTCAGTTCACCGGACAATCGGCCGCGACCGCTCAGGTAGATTCGCGTGGCGTTGGTCGCGATCGCCTTATTCAGACTGCTCCCCGCAAAATTCATCTGGCGAACGCTGGCGAAGGGGAGGTTCAGCCATTGCTTGTCCGATTGAAAACGGAACACGCCGTTCGTCATGACATCCAGGCGCCCGCCCTGGACCCGATTGTGCAAAACGAGATCAAACGTCGGGTGACTCACCACCGTCATCGGAGTAAAGGAGGCTCCATCCCATCGACTCACCCGCAAATCGCTGATCCGCATCGCGCCCTGACCCTGGTGCACAAATCGAATTCCTTTGCCACCCGCGCTCCATCCTTTGGGATCGATCCACTTCTTAATCAGACGGCCGTCCGCCATGATGCTGACCGACTTCCCTTTTTCGCTGCAGAAGATGGAATACACGGAGTTGGTTCGGCTCGGCGGGAAGTTCTGTGAGACGCGCTCGAGCTGCCTGATTTCGCCTTCCTTTGGCACCACCCGCAATTCCGTCTGATGATTGCTGATCCAGAGGCTGTAGAAAGGGGCAAAGTCGGGTTCCAAATGACGGGCATTGAGGCTGATCGGTTCGAGCGAATCGGTGTGGAGCCCAATCGCCAAAGAGAAGAAGCCAGCCCATTGCAGCCGGAAATCGATACGCACCTCATTCGGCAGATTCAGATTCCGCGCGACTGACGAAGCGGTCGTGGAGACGAACGCACCGTTGCTCAGCAGCCACTTACCCACCGCAATTCCCTTGATTGCCGTCATGTCACCATGCGTCCAGAGGCTGTCGTCCTGAGGGCCTTCATACAGATCCGTCGCATTCGTACCCCGAGGCCACACCGAACGCACGCGATCGCGCGGGATCATCAGCTTACCCACCGCGGCGGTTTCCATTTCAAAACCGTTGGTGGTGATCGATATCAACCGGCCGGTCAACTCGTCGCCATTGGCCATCTGAATCACACTGCGACCTGCCCTCGCCAGCTTGGATTCGCCCGGGCCAAGGTAGATCCCCATCACATTGGTCTTCCCAAACCACGCCGCTGCCTTGAACGACGGGTGTCGCCACTTCACACCTTTGGAGCCATCGAATTCGTGAAACACCCCGCGCAACGTATCCCCATTGCGAAAATGGATACTCGGCCCGTCCTCCTCAGCCCCGGCGGTGGTCCCGGTTGACGCGGCCAGCGTGAGCAGTGCGACCGTGGCTAAAGCTGCAAATCGTTTTGGAAACATCTTAGTCAAAGATCCACCTCTTTTGTAAACCTCCCCCGGGAAGCAGCAGCGCTCCGGCGCGAGCCTTACCGTCAAATTTCATTTCCGTCACCCAATCCGCTGCAAATCGAATGGGGCCAAAGAGAACGGTATGACCACTTGCGCGTCGGTTTGTGCCGCCGCGCTCCGGCCAATCCAGATCTTTCATCTGTAGAGTGAGGCGTTCGTCGGTCGAGAGCGCTGCCTGGACGCCAGGAGTCGCTGATCCGTAGATCGAGAACAGCGGGGTGGGGAAATTGATCTGCTGCACACGCTGGACGGGCAATGACAGGTCAAGTTTCTCGGCATTGAAGCTCAGTTTGTCGCCCGCGATTTCACCCACCGTCCCCGCGAAGGTATCTCGATTCACCAACCGAATCACGGGCTTGATGGCGTTCGTGACGACGGTTGATCCAGTGTCCTCAAAGCCACCATCCCATTCAGAGACGCGGATTTCACCGATATTCACCGAGTAGGTATGCGAATTGAAGGAGATCCCACTTTGATCCCCTTCCAGTGTGCCCGGATCATTCCACTTCTGGATCAGGCGACCGTTGACCAGGATCGCGAGCACCGACGAAACCCGATCGATTCGCAACTCCACATCCAAGGGTCGGCTCCCATTCATCAGCGGCAGACGGGTGGAAGTTCCGATCACAGACGGTCCGATTCCGTTGCCACGGGTCACGTTCACGTAGGAGCCGCCAATGGTGAATTCATATCCTTTGTGCGCGTAGTTGTAGCGTTCGAAACTGTCAGTGAAGATCCCGACCTTGAGATTCAGGCTGTTCAGCCAGGTCAGTCGCAGTTTCACCTTCACACGCGGGGGCAGTTTAAACTTCTTGGCGATGAACGCGTTCTGTCCCCCGACCAGTGCGCCGTTGCGAAACCACCAGGTATTGGGAACACCGACATTCCACTCAGCCAACGAATTCGGCCCTTCATAAATGGACGCGGAACCATGAAAGAACGAAAGGGATTTCAGCGCCTCACGTGGCGCCGTCAATTCACCGGCAAACCAGGATCGGAACTTGAGTTCACGTTTTCCGAGCGAGATGAGATCACCATAGAGAGTATCCCCGTTGAAGAAGCTGAAACGGCAGGAGTAACCGGAAGCCTGCTGCCTCACCGATTCCTGTTGAAACCGAATCGAAGTCACTGCGTCCGGTGCCACCCCAATTGGCGAATCGGCCATCGGGGAGTTCCAGAGGATTCCATCCTTACCCCCAAACGACATCAACTGACCGCGCAAACGGGAGCCGTCGAGAAAACCCACCTCATCCTGCCCCTTGGAAAGGCAGGCGCAAAAAAGAAGTAAAATAATCAGCAACCGCCGGTTCATTCGCGTGATTCCTGGGAACTCTTCGGCAAATACCAGGATAAGTCCAATACAGGTTTTTCCCGGGTGAAATGCACACTGCGAACGAGGGTCATGGGCGATTTCTTTCGGCCGGTCAACGGACTGCGCCATTCGATCAGTTCCGCTGTCCAAGCCAGAACCTCTGCCCGTAACCAGTCACCGCTGGCAAATTGAATCCAGCTCTGCAGCCCCAGAGCATGCGGTGATTCTGCCGTCCCGGCCTGATGAATCTCAGCCACTCGTTCGAGCGGGATTTTGATCTCGTCACCTTCGTAGTTGAAACTCAGCAACCCACCGCCACAGCGGAGCGAGGCAGATTCCATCCGGTCACCATTGCGAAACAGCACCGCGGTGGATTTCACCGGCGGCTCCTCAACCACCGTCGTGCGACCGTCCCATTCGGAAACCCGGAGGTTTGCCACACCCAGCCGAGCTTCTGATCGGAAGCTGTAGAACATCATCCCCATACCGGCACCGGAATAGCCCAGATCAGTCCAGCGCTTGATCTCACGTCCATTCGCAAACAGCCAGCCCTCGCCCTTCTGTGAATTCAACCGGAAATCCAGGTGTACCTGATTGGCGTTCGTAAACTCGCTGACCAACCCGCGGGGAACAGTAACAGCGCGACCGGGGTTTCTTCCCCGCGACAGTGCATAGATCGCGCCCTTGCCCGAGCTGTAGAAATGATATCCCTCACCGTCCACGTAGTTCATGACGTCACGAACGTAGCAGGCGATGCGGATTTGGGGTGTCTTACGCCAGTGCAGATCGAACTCCACCCGGGCCACGATCGGCAGGTTGCAATCAACGCTCAGTGTCCCCTTCCCTTGCGAAAGAAAAATTCCTTCGCGGAACTCCCACGAAGGTCGGCGTTCCTCGTTCTTATCCTTGTCCCCCGGCAGATCGCTGATGAACCATTCGTTGGTCGAGAACGGTCCTTCGTATTGCACATCGCTTCGTTTACCGGTCCAGCGGATGGATTTCACCGAACCCCGTGGGACCGACAATTCACCGGCGATGGTCGTCGCGAGAGTCACGCGCTCGCGATCCATGGCGACGAGTTTGCCGCTCAACAGTTGACCACCCGCCAGTTCAAGACGGTTCTCCGGCCGCTCCGAACGATTTGTGGAGATCGACGTGTTCAGGATCGCCTGCAACTCGGCGAGGGGAATACTCCGCTCCGGTTCGCCCGGTGGTTTGAGAACAACCCGATCCGACATAAACCCGGTCAGCGAGCCGGCGGATCGGCTGCCATCTTCAAAACGGAGGGAGACCGATGCGTCCGGAGCGGCGGACGCATCCGACTGCCAGGCAAGCATCCCGGCGACCAGAAACAACCGGATGGAATCAGCGTTCATAGATCGGCAGATACCGATAGTTCAGAGCCAGCGACAGCAATGACGAACTGGTGCAAAAAGCCGTCCCAAAAGGCCCGTCCCAACTGCCGGTGCGATCCTGGGTCTTTCCCAGTGACGCAATGTTCTGCAGGTTCCACTTCCGCCACTCCGCGGGTGAAGCGTGAAAGAATGCCTGCGACGCGTAATAGAGATAGTAGTGGTAGTAGTGATTCTCCGCCGGCGCACCCTTGAGAAACGCAAAGGCGGATTTGAACTCCGGCTTTGATTTCCGTTTCGCCAGCGCGAGCACCAGCGTGCCGATCGCCGTGCGGGCTGCGTTCGGACCGGCCGCGCTGGTGTAGCCATATCCGCCATCCGGAGTCTGGCAGCTCGCAAAGTATTTCAGTCCCCGATCGATCGCCGCATCGGGAACGTAGAGCCCCGCGTTTCGGGCCGCGAACAAAGCCACCATCTGCGCACCACTCACCGTGGTATCCGCATCCTTGCTCTCGGGCGAGTAACGCCAGCCGCCTTTGGGATTCTGTTTCTGTGATACGAGAATCAATGCCACTGCTTTCTGTAGCGCGCGTCCCAGTCCTTCGTATTCGACCGTGCCATAGGCCTCCGCCAAGGCGAGCGTGGCAAACCCGTGATTGTACATCGTGCTGCCGATGTAACCGGTTTCCTTGTTCTGCTGCGAGAGGATGAACTTCAGTCCCTGATGAACGGTTTTCGAGAATGGTCCATGGTTCGGGTCATCGCCATGAGCCAGCAGCGAAACAATCGCCAGACCAACCACCCCCGGTTGCCGACCATAATTGTCATCCCAATATCCACCGGCGTGCTGCGTCTCGGCGAGAAAGCGCATGCCTTTCAGATACATGTTATCGATCACCGCCGGACTCATCGCGGATTCCTCGATGAATAGCTCTTGGGCGCGGAGGGAGTTCAGGGAGGTGAAAAGCAGGAGCCCTACGATGAGCAACACATTGAAGTTTGGAGTTTGAAGCTTATTTGAAGATTGGAGTTTGCAGCTTGAAGCTTCCGCAAATTTTCCATCCCAAAACATCAACCGGCCCAAGCGCGCGTCCATCACAACTCCTTCTCCACTGCCTTGAAATAGCGTTCCATGATCTGTCGGAATTCCGCCGGGATCTGCCGCGTCCGACCGCTGGCACGATTCCCGGAACCATCGCCCGGGCCACCGTTCTCATTGCGCCCACCAGGGATATTCCCGGCAGTGCCGGTTCCACCGCCGTTCTCACCCGTTCCCGGACTGGATCCCGGTTTCATTCCTGGCATGCGGCTGAACGCAGTTTTCATCTGCTGCTGCGCCAGTTTCAAGAGCATCTGCATTTCTTCCATCGCCTGCTGTTGCTGCGGGCTCTGGTTTTGTGGCTTCTTCTTGCCTCGCTTGGCCTCTTCGTTGATCAGGTTGATGAGATCTGAGAGGTTCCGAATGGAGGCGATCTGGGCATCCTGCGTCGGCTTGCCGGTTTCCGGCTCGCGCAGTCCATATTCTGAATCCATCAAGGCCGTCTGGCCGTCGAGGAAAAGCTCCTTCATGACCTCATGCTCGTTCTCCATCTGGACCTTGAAAAAATCCTGCCGGATATCACGTTGCTGCTCCGACAACTTTTCCGCCGCCTGTGCGAAGGTCTTCTGCGTGCGATCTTCGTCCAGCATTCGGGTGTGCTGATGGAGACTCACCTCGTTCATGCGAATGCGGATGAAGGCCAAAAGCATCTTGATCAGTTTCTGCTGTTTCTGCTGTTCCCCCGCCTTGCCCGACCCACTCTTGGAATCCTCAGCCGGCGGTTCCAACATTTCCGCCCAGGAATTCAGACGCCGCATCCAGCGACCCAGATCCTGAATCGTTTCCATGGCGATATTGCCACCGATGAGATTTCCGACTTCGTCCAATTCGGTCGCCGTCTTCGCCTCCTTCATCTCACGATTGACCTCGCCGTAGACCGGCTTGCGCGTGCGATCAAAGAACCGGCCGATTTCATCCTGCACCTCACCGGAATCTTTGCCGATTTTCCGTTGATCGTTCGCGAGACGACCGTTCATCAGATGATGCCGTTCCTTCAATTCATGCGGACGGAGACCGAGCGTCTCAACGATCACACTGCGAACCTGACTCACAACGACATCCTCCTTCATTGCCAGACCGCGGAGCCGCTCCGCCAAGGTAAGCGCTTCAAGATTGTCCAGGCCCTCATTGATCCGTTTCTGCATTTGTTGCAACTGCTCAAGCGCCTTCTGCTGGGCATCCTCCGCTTTCGCCAATTCCTGCTTCTGCTGGGACTGAGGTTGCGAGGGGGCTTGGGGAGACTTCGGTGACTGAGGCGATTGGGGTGACGGCGACGCTTGCTGCGAGGCCTGCTGAGAAGACGATTTGCTCGGAGCTGCCTGTGCCTCTGCCTCCTGAGCATCACGCAACGATTCCGCCGACTTCTTCATCTCCTGCTTGGCGAGTCGCTGCATCGCCGAGATGTTCTCCGTCCACTCCTTCAAGGCCTTTTCACTGATCACCGGATTGCGAATTGCCTCCTCCAGAATTCGTTGTCCCGTGCGGGCGATCGATTCGAGATGGCGATTGTTCTGTTCCTGTTGTTCCGCAAGCTTCTGCGCTTCTTTCGAATCTGCGTCGCCATCGGCCTGCTCACCGGGCTTGTTCTTCAACTCACTGGTGGCCTGCGCGATCGCCTCCTCCGTGCGGGTGATTTCCTCGACTTCGGCGAACAAAGCTTCCAGCTGTTCCTTCACCATCATGGCGTGCCGAACATTACCGATGACCCGGATGCGATAACTGGATGACTGTGCCGGTTCCCGATCCGGATAGTAGTCCAGCGCGGCGGCCCGCAGCTCAATGGTTGTGTCGGCCGGAATGCCCAGCACGGTCGGACTGAAGATGTAGCTGTTCGTAAACTCGATCGTGGTCGTATTGGTCAGCTCCGATTTCATCTCGCGAAGCCCCAGCGTATTGGTTTCGCCCTCCACCAGTTTCCAGGCAATCCCGGCGAGTTTGATTCCGAAATCATCCGAGGCAAACAAGCGCAGCTCGAGCACATCCGTTTCGAGAATCGACAGCGAAGGCGCGAGATCCAGCAACTCAACCACGGGCTGCTCATCGGGTCGGGTGCGGATAAAGAAAGGACGGGGCGCAGTGTTCGTCAGCCCAAGCTGATCTCCGATGCTGAAGAGCCCCTGCAATTCACCAAAGGGCTGAAGTTCGGGCGTTTCAAAAACGTTTCCGGAGATTGGCAGATCCAAGGCTTCGGTTCCTTCCGACCAGAATCGGACGGAAGCCAGTTCCCGGTTTGCCTCCGCGCGAAGCTTCATGGTGCTTTCTTCAACCACGGTCAGCCCCGGGCCGGAAAAGGTCAGATTGGTCACGGGATACTGCAGATATTTGGGGAGGGTGACGACCGCTTCGAGTTTTTGTACAGCGGGCGGATGAGTCGGTAGAATCATCGCCGACGCCTGCGCATCCCCGAGTTTCACCTTCAACGTTCCGGCGCGGGTTTGCCCCGGCAGATCAACCCGAATCATCCCGGCATTCACCGTGACCTCAATGGGGGGCTGTTCTTCAAATTGAATCGTCGCGCGATCAGGTTTCCACAGCCCCCGATACTTCACCCCGGCTCGGGCCGAAAACTCCCCGCCATGCAGAACGATCATTTCTTCCGGCAGATCCGAAATCGAAACAAAGGTGAAGCGTTCAATCTCTGAAGTCGGCATCAGCCAGCGCACAAACGAATTCCAGGCTGCCGGGGGAGCGGCCAACGAGGTTCCAATGGTGGCAACGAGCAGGATGAGGAAAAATACTTTCAGGCGTCGTACCAACGTGTCGTCGATAACGCTTGTGAAATCGAACTCCCGCGCGCCCTCTGCCACCTGCTGAATCGCGGCGCGGCGCAAGGCGGGCGACATGCGTGGCTGATTGACATCACCAGCGGCCAATTCCACGGCCCCACGCAGGCGATCGCCAAAGCGACGATGATGAAACTGGATCATCTTTGCGAGCGAACCCAGCCCGCGCGGATCCCAGCGCCAGTTCCGTAGCCAGACCACCGCGCAACCGGCAACACCCAGCGCGGCCGCAATCAGCAAAGCACCACGGAGCCCGGTCGGTGAATCCCAAAACCGATCCGAGACGAAAAGAATCGCAATAGAAACAAGCACCGTGCAGATCGCGCCCATCACCACCAGCGAAGTTTCCTTGCGGAACAGGGCCAGTTCCAAGTCTTCAAACTGGCCTTCCAGACTTTCCGGTAAGTTTGATTGTTCGTCCGGCTCGTCCATTAAGATCCTACAACATTCCCGCGAGTTTGCGGCCCGTCCAGTAAATCGCGAGCAAAAGGAGCAGCAATCCGCCCCACCAGGGATGGCTCCAGATCCGCATCCGTTTCTCGATCGGCTTGGGTTCCGGCAACAGGGTGATCGCCTCGACCACGCTGTTCAATTGCTCCATTGCCCCACTCTGCCCGCCGGTAATCGCAGCCAGTTCCCGCAACACATTGAAGTTCGCCGACTGACCGACACGTTCACGCAAGGGCTGGGTCACTTCGATCGAAGTCTCCAACTGGCGATCCGCTTCCGGCGCACTGATATCCAATTTGAACGCGCCACCTTTGCGGGGTGTGAAGCGAGTTTTGTAAACGCCCCAACCACCCTCAATCGGCTTGAAATCGAGATCTTCCAATCGGCCTCCCGGCCCTTCCACGCGGGCAACCACCTTACCCTCGTTCAGGGGAAATCCGGACTGATTCAAGATCGATGCCTGTAAAAACACAGTCTCGCCGGCATTTGGCGATTCCGGACTGTAGGTCAGACGAATCCCCTCTCGCTCGGACAAATGGCGTTGATGCGCCATCCATCGCACCACCTGACTCCAAAACCGATAATGGTATTTGTCCTCCACTCCCCGTCGCCAACGCCAGGCGCTGTCCGTGCCCATGAACAAAACTTTCCCGGCTCCGGCCGAGCGCGTAACCAGGAGCGGAATCCGCCCCCACGCATTGCGCATCGAGGCATGCACTCCCAGCACCTCCGAACCCGGTCGACTCTTGTCTACGGCGGCACTCCAGAAGAAGCCCGGCAGGTTCTTCCAAATCTCGGCATTCCGATTCTCGTCGGTTTCGAAGCGGGTCAGCAGATGACCCTTACCAGTGGAGGAAAGCAATAGCGGGACCTCATTCTGAAGACCGATTCCGCGCGGCTTTTCGCGGTTGAGAATAACGGGAAACAAATCACCCAGCGGCGAATCCAGCAGCGTGTGCTGGCGCCCCGTGCGACCGGGAAGAAACACCAACCCACTGGCCTGCTGCTCAACCAAGCCTTTGAGCAACGTAAGATCTTCCCGTTTGAGTTCCCCATCGCCGAGCCCGATATCGCCAAGAAAGACCACGTCGTAGTGACCCAGCAGATCCTTCGCACCCGGAAAAGCGTCCAGGTAGTTTTCGCCGCCACCCGGTCCGAGTTCAGGATGCAACAACACCGCATTCATCTCCACGCCCGGATCGCGCATGAGCGCGTTGCGCAGATAACGAAATTCCCAACGCGGCAGTGAATCGACTACCAGTACTTTCAGCGACTCGGCGCGGACGCTGATCTTCAGATCCAGCTCATTGTTATCCGTGAAAGTCTCGCCCTCCTGAACCGGTATGCTCAGGTTCAGCACGGTCTCGCCGACGTCACGCGGCGACCACAGTACGGTGTCGTGCAATTCACCGAACGCCGGAATCAGGATCTGTTTCCGGGAGGCAATCCGTTCTCCCGCCCGGACGATCACGCTCGTCTCAATCTCCCGATCGAGCTGACTTCGAACCTTGAATGGGATCGCGATCTGTTCGCCAATCAGGCCATAGGCCGGCGCGGAAACACGTTCCAAGAGAAGATCGGGCAGCGCGGTTTCAGAACCGACACCCACGCCGAAGACAGGAATATCCTGATCCCTGAACCGCGTGGCAATCGCGGAGGGCGAGCCGCCCAGATTCCAATCACCATCCGAGAGAATCAGTACGGCGCGAAGCTGATTGTAGCGGCGAAGAGTGCTCTCGAGCGCACCTGCGATGTCGGTTCCGGCCTCTGGATTGCTGTTTGTAGGTGAGGGAGAAAACACCTCGTAGAACACCTTGCCCTTCGCCGTCAAAGGCGCATCAAATCCATTCGTTCTCCGATCGGTCAACCAGTCGGCACGGGAAAGAACATTGGATTTCCCTCGGACATCGCGGGTAATCATGCTCCCTGACCCATCCGTCAGAATCGCGATCTCGGGAAAATCCTTGCGCTCAATCGTCTGCACCATCTCCGGACGAAACAGGGTCACGACCAACATGGTGACGATCACCATCCGCAGAGTTTCCAGAGCCGCCGCCGCGCGCGATCCACGCCGCTCCGCGTTTTGCCAGGACAATCCGGCAGCCACCACCCAGATGACGATACCGGCAAGTATGAGAAACCAACTGGTGGCGAAGGACCAGGTCATGAACAGACCTCCGATCGCGAAAGCCCGAATTTCCAATCTTCCCGCCGGCTCATCTCGCTGCTCCCATCGGGTTCATATCCGGCAGATCTTTGGATTGCGGTGGCAGAACCAGCCAACTTTCCACGATGAGAAACGCGAGCATTCCAAAAAGAAATATTCGCCAGACTTCTCCCTGCAACGAGTTGTCCTGGGCACCGGTCTGTTCGGCGACCTGCAGCGGGAGTTCGCCGAAGAGGACAGTCACCGCTTCGGTGGTGAGAGCCCCGGCCAGGTCTTCGGCATCCGGACGATTCACGGCAATCACGCGGTCGCCGGATCGATAGATGCCGGCGTGAATCCGCGCGTCGCGATACTCTTCCGAGTCAATCGTCTGCCAGCTCTTGGAGCGATCGAGGGGTGAGAACTCCCCACAGGCAATCATGCTCTCCTGCCCGATCCGTTGTTCCCCCAAGGAGAGCAGGCGCTGAAGCATCGGGACCAACACCCCACCTTCTGCAAGCAACGACCAATCCTGCTCGGGCGAAGTGGTGCAGAAAAAATAGGAACCCTTGCCGTGCCGTCCACGGGTCAGCAGCGGAGTCTCATCATCAAAGCTTGCGAGCACGGTATCACTCGTCTCCAGGGACTGCCGGCGACGAACCTCCAACAGGTTTACCGGCAGGCTCAGACCTTCCTCCGTCCGGGACCAGGGACCATCACGCTCATTCCAGTTACCAACCTTGTGCACCTTGCCTTCGGGAGCGTCAGCAACCCCACCCCAACTGTTGCCGCGGAAGCTGGATTCGTTGGTCCCACCCGGCGGAAAGAAAATCAACGCACCGCCCTCGTCGACAAATGATTCGAGCCGCGCGGTATCGGCTGGAATCGGCGCCTGCCACACGATCATTGAAACTCCCGACAACGACTGTTCCGCGAAAGAACCGGGAGCCACAATTGCGGCGGGCTCAGCCGAGCTCTGGGTCATCGCGGCGAAACGCACGAACGTCATCGCCTTTTGCTTCGCGGAAACCACCAACGCGGTGGTGACATCGGTATCGCTCGCCACAAAGTAGATCGAATTGTCGCGGGCGTTCGCATCCGCCGGCAGTTCAGCCTGCCCCCAAACCGTTCCGTTCTCCTTCGCGAGAGAAACAGTCTTCTGCCAGCGAAGACTCGGGGAAGGCATCGCCAAGTCAGTCGGAATCTCATTGTCGGCGACCCGTAACTTGAGCGGAAACGTTTCCTCCGTCGGATGGGTGGTGGCCAGATCCAGTCCAAACTGCAATTCCGTGAGCTTGTCGGCATCCCTTCCGAGGCGTGCCAGCGACACCGAACGGTTCGGCTCGGAATCCGTGTCGAACGAAAGTAGACGAAATCGAACCGGCTGCAACATCTCCTCAAACTGAGCGGTGAGCGCTTCCCAGCGTTCATCCTCCGCGGCCCAGTTCGATGCCTGCAGATCGGACGCGATCCAGATCTCGGCTGCCCCGCTTTGATTCTCAACGAGCCACTGTCGGCCAATCTGCAAAAGGGATGGCAAATCCGCCGCCGTATCCGTGGGGCCAGTGAGGGAAGGTTCCAAAAGAGCAGATGCATCCGCCAGCTGTTGCGGCTCCCGGGTGGCGCTGTCGAGCAGAACCAGGTGGGATGTCTCGGCAAATTTCTCAGCCGCTTCGGCCACCATCTTTAACGCTTGTTCGCGACGGGTAATGGTCTGGCCCGGGAGTTTCGTCTCCATGCTCGCTGACCGATCGAGCACCACCATGATTACATCTGGAGCACTGTTGACCGCCCATCCAAGCCAACCGCCACCCAGCGGACGCGAGAGAAAGAAGATCAATGCGGCCACGGCCAATACGCGAAAGAAGAGCACGAGATATTGGCGCAGCTTGGCGTGACTTGTCGCCGCTTTCGTCGCCGCCACCAGAAACATCATCGCCGCCCAGGGCTGTGGACGATGCCGCATGCGGTTGATCAGATGAATGATCACCGGGAGCAACAATAGGGGGAGTCCCCATAGGATGAATGGCTGAAGGAAGGTCATTCAGCTCGGTTCTTCGTGACTACGGATCTCATCCTCGTTTCCCCGCAGCAAAGGTTCGTTCCGTGAGAAAATCGCCGAGCATTTCCTCGTAGGGCTCGTTGGTGATGACTTCCCGAAAATCGACGTTGAACTCCAAGCAACCCTGTTTGAGCGCGGCGCGATGCTTGTTCAACTGATCCAGATACGCATCGCGAATCACGGCCGGTTCCGTCACCAGGCTGGCGGGCCCCTCCATGTCCTGAAAACGCATGGGGCGATCGAATTCAAAGTTCGTCTCCTGCGGATCGAGCAGTCGGATAATCGCCAGATCGTGTTTCTGAAAGCGGAGATGCTGGAGGCATTCCATCAACTCCGTCACCGGACAGAAAAAGTCAGAGATGACAATGACCAACGCACGCCGCCGAATCTTCTCCGCGAGATCGTGCAACGACTGAACCAGATTCGTCGGGCCCTTCGGTTCGGTCTGTTCGAGCAAATCGAAAAAGGTCTGAAGATGGGCGGGGTTTCGTTTCGGCGGAAGATCGATGGGATCCTTATCGCGGACGCAATGCAGTCCCACGGCATCCCCCTGATGCGCGGCCAGATATCCCAGGGTCGCCGCGATCTTGCGGGCGTAGTCGAAACGGCTTTGTTCCTGCCCGGCGAAGGCCATTGACGCACTGCAATCCAGGATCACATGCAGGCGCAGATTGGTATCCGCCTCAAATTCCTTGATGAAATATCGATCGGTGCGACCGAGAACGCGCCAATCGAGCCGCCGCAAATCGTCGCCGGGCACGTAGCCGCGATACTCGGCGAATTCCACACTCGAACCACGATGAGGACTCTTGTGCTGCCCCGACACGCTGCCCTCCATCGCAAAACGCGACACCAGCGGCAGGTGCCTCAACCGCGCGAGCACCTGCGGGTCGAGAAATTCTCTGGCCTTTTCCTCAGCCACGAAGCTCTTCCTTGCGCAACTCTTCCACCAGACGATCGACGATGTTAGGACTGGTCACACCCTCGGTCTGCGCCTGGAAATTCGTCAGCACGCGATGCATCAGCACCGGCTGGGCCACCGCCTCAATATCCTCCATGCGCACCAGATAGCTGCCATGCAACACCGCGTGCGCCTTGGCACCGCGAATCAGGTACTGCACCGCGCGAGGCCCCGCGCCCCAGGTCACCCATCGCTTGATCCATTCAGGAGCCTCTTCGGAATCCGGCCGTGTGCGGCGAACAAGTTCCACCGCCGCATCATAGATGTGATCCGGCACCGGCACGCGCTGAATGAGCTTCTGGAATTCCAAAACCTTCTCGCCAGAGATCAGTTTGGAAAGCGCCGCCGGTGCTTCCCCGGTGGTCGTCCGCGCAATCTGCTTTTCCTCTTCCGCACTCGGATACCCCACCTGAATGAAAAACATGAAGCGATCCAACTGCGCTTCCGGCAACTGATAGGTGCCTTCCTGCTCGATCGGATTCTGGGTGGCGAGCACGAAGAACGGACTCGGCAAGTTGAAGACCTTGCCACTCGCGGTGACCTTGTGTTCCTGCATCGCCTCCAGCAACGCTGACTGTGTTTTCGGTGGCGTCCGGTTGATTTCGTCAGCCAACACGATGTTCGAGAAGAGCGGTCCCTTCAGGAACTGGAACTCCCGTTTTCCCGGCTGATCGGTGTCCTGCAGAATATCCGTCCCGGTAATGTCACTCGGCATCAGATCCGGCGTGAACTGGATGCGATTGAAGTCCAACGCCATGACCTCCGCCAGCGCATTGACCATCGTCGTTTTGGCGAGACCGGGAACGCCCATCAGGAGCGCATGCCCCTTTGACAGAACCGCGATCAGCAACTGCTCGATCACCGCGTCCTGCCCGACAATGACTTTGGCAATTTCCGTGCGTAGCTGTTGATACAACTCACGCAATTCGTCGATCGCCGCGACATCCGCATCGCTGGTTTCCTGTGCTTCTTCCTGAACTTCGGTAGACATAAAAAGTTGGTCTGAAAATGATCCCAAACTGGGTCCGGGGAAACATAGCGACGGCTCAAATATGTGTCGATGGGGGAAATACAGTGCGCAGTGCTGTGAATCACTTACCCGCGAGGAACGAAGTCTTGGCACCGTTCCCGCGCAAACACGGACTCGATCTCCATCCGTGCAACCGGCAGTCCGCGGTTTTCCCACTGCAATCCTGCAACTAAGAAACGACGCTCTTGCGAAGATCGCGCGCGGAGGTGAGCAAGCCCAACGAGTCCCCCACCTCCCGGAGCTTACGCGCACCGGTCTTCCGCTTCGGACCAAAACGATCACGATATTCTGCGAAAATCCCGTTTACGTAGTTCTTCGATCCCAAAACCATGCCATCCGTCATATACCGGACGCGGAGTCGCAGAACCTGCCCTCGACTCAACTCTGCGCCGCGATCCAACTCCGCCTGAATTGCCTCCCGATCCACCGGGACCTTGTCTGAGTGATTCGCTGTCGCTGAGACGACGATCAAGGCCTTCCGATACGCGATCGCAACCTTTCGCCAATCGTCCGCCTGGTGAAAACCGATGATTCCTGCACGTGCGAGCTGGTTCCCTGCAACTGCCTCAGCATACCCACAGAACCGATAATCCTTCGGATCCTTCACCAAACCCGCCCGCACCGGGTTCAAATCCACATACATCGCCACCGTGCTCACAGTATCGACAGTGTCCTCCACCAACACACTCTTGAACCGTTCCGCCCACATCGTCCCGAACCGATTCGTCTGTTTGTTGTACCACTTGGAAAAACGCTGCTTCACCTCCTTCATAAAGGTGGAAACATCCGCCATCCGCCCCATCAACGACTCCCGCAAGTCGTCCGGCACTTGACCGTGCTTCTCAAAATGCTTCTGCATCGACTGAACCAACGGGCTCTTCTTCCCATAAAACCGCCTCGCCTTCTCCACCAGCTCAACATCTGACAGCACCACCTCTTCCGGCACCCGCACCAGCACATGAAAGTGATTGGACATCACGCAATACGTGACGATCTCCACCCCACAAAACTCCGCATACTCCCACAAAAGCAGCCGCAACTTCTCCTTTTCCTCATCCTGCAGCAGAAACTGACCACCAACCACCCGCGCAATGCAGTGATACACCGCACTCCGCCCTGAAATCTTCAATCGAGGCATCCTCATATCTTCATTTCCTTCAATCGAACCAACGTCCCCAAACATTGCCCCCAACAACGTGCGAGTGTCAATAACTACGTGCCTGTCCCTTTATCACATGTCCCTTTATTTCCTTTATTTTTGCAATCCTCACAACGAGCCAGTCCCAAACAGCGCCTCGAATCATAAGAAAACCCCGGAGAAGGATTCGATGCGCCCCCTGAACTCGATTTGATCAGCCTCGCAACGCCTCGCGCAGAATGGCCATCGCGCGTCGGTTTTCAGCGGCGCCCTTCACGGCGATCCTGATGCGCCGGTCGCCCATCTGAGCGCCCATGTTGCTGGCGTCGCGAAGGAAAAGCCCTTTCGCCCGACAACGTTCCACCAGGGTCGCCGCGTCCGGTCCCGAATCGGGCAATCGACATAGCAGAAAATTCGCGCAGCCCGGCACAACCGTCCAACCCAGGCCGCTCAATCCAGACGCAAGCTCATCCCGCAGTTCGTGCGTCTCCCGGTGGCGACGTTCATAGTAAGCTCGATCTTCCAGCGCCTTGACCGCCGCCACTTGCGCCGGAAGTCCGACAACCCACGGCGGCGTGATCAATCTCAGATCGTCGATCACCTCCTCGGGTCCGCAAAGATAGGCGACACGCGCGCCGCTCAGCGCATAGCCCTTGGACATCGATTTGCACACCAAGATGTTGCTCGAATTGGCGGCCGTCGTCTCGAAGGACTCATCCGCGCCCACGTAGTCGATGTAGGTTTCGTCAATCCAAACGCGGGTCGCCACCGGCAGCCGACCGAACAACGGAGCCAACTCGACTCTCGGAACATGGCGCCCCGTGGGGCTGTTGGGATTCACCAGCACAATCAAATCGTAGCCCCGCCCTGCAACCTCCTCGAAGCGATCGACCGGCAAGTCAAAATCCTCTTCCGGCGATAGCGTGAATCGATCCACGCGACACCCAATGACATTCTCCAACACGTGCGCATACTCGCCATAGGTCGGATCCAGCAGCAGGACGCGCGAGTCGGGATCCAACCACTGACGAAATGCGCGAAAGATCAAATCCGAAGATCCGGCTCCCGGCAGCAGCGACGCGATATTCACGCCACGCGCCTTCGCAATCGCGCGCAGCATTCCCTCGCAGCCGGTCGGCGGCGAGGTTCGCAACAGCCACGGCAAATGCTCACGCAAGGCTTCCTCAACCAACGGCGACGGGGGAAACCAGGCATCGAGCACATCGGCGTTGATAACCTCCCGACGGCGGTCGAGCGTTTCGAATCCATCCCCGATCCCGTCAAAGAATGCGCCGCCATGAAAACACGGCGCGAACTCCGACGAGACGGGCGCAGCCTGGCCTTCCGTCGACCACGACTCGGCGGCAACACAGCGACTCACGTCGTCGCCATCCGAAAATTTTATGTCGTCACTGACCGTTCTCATATCCATTCGCGGATCTTTGATTGATAGCGATTGTAGATGTAGCCAAGCGCAATCAACACAAGGCCCAGCCCCATGAAGCTCAGCACGCGAAATCCAAGCGTCAACTCCCATATATCGATCATGAAGACACGACCCATCGCTAACGCCAGCACAAAGATGCCCAGTCGACGATACTCACTCTCGCGCAACCCGAATCCGATCGCGATCAGCAGAAACGCGAGGCCTCCCCAGGCGACGATCATGAGAAATCCGCCTTGATACAGGGACAGGCACCTCATCGGTTCGGACTCAAGGCATTGGTTACCACCTTCGCTCATGATGCTGCCGGACGCATCGTTCAAACCGACCTTCCCGATGGCGGCGCCACTTACGCGACCTTTTATGACTCCGGTGCACTAAAGAAATCCTGGGGCAGCGGCAAATATCCGGTGGAGTACAGCTACGATTACGCGGGGCGCATGAAGACCCTGAACACTTGGAAACCGCGTTGAGGGTCGGGTCTCAACATTCAACACCGCCACCTGGGCGTAACTTCGCATCGACCGCGACGTCACGCTTTACGACGATCGAGGTATGTCTTGCTGGTGTGCGATGGCTCCCTGCAAATACGAGGCGTCCGGATGGTTGAGAGCGTGAGTTCCCCTGTCCTTGCCTCGATGCGAGCCGCACCATGTTCCGCTGCGCTCCACATCGTGTTAGGCAGTCCGGTCTTACTGCGATAATTGTGCGACGAGATTCAACCTGAAGAACTTTAGGAGCGGATGGGTGGCGTAAGAGCATTCCTGCTTTTATCCCTCCGTTCCACATCGACCTACACCGGTTGATGCGGGACGGGTTTGAGCGACGCGATTCATTGGATTGGTTTGAGCGAACTCGCGTTCGCGGCTACGAGACTGGATTCATGCGAGGACTGTTGGGCCACAGCCCTGTTGGATTGCTTTCTCAGCCAATTCATCTAGCTTCCGCCCATTTGGTGACATGGAAGAGCGCGAATTGAATCAGGACATGCTGCGGTTTCTGCGGCAAATCACCTCCGACGGTGTCATCGACCGCGAGGAAGTTTGGGATCTCGGACTATTTCTCAAGGAGAACGAAGCCGCCCGCAATTCGTGGCCGGGAGATTCCTTGTGGGGCACGCTCGAAGAGATCTTTGCTGATGACGCCGTCGATGCCGACGAGGTCGCGCATCTGGAGAATGAAATCCATGCCATCGAACTCGTATGCCACAATCGCACCCCGGCCCCTACGGAGGTTGAAGCGGCACCCGAATTGACCGCGAGTGCGGTCACCTTGCCCCAAGTGGATCTCCAGACAGATATCGAATCCCAGGTCCCCAACAAGCCGGCCAGTAAAGTGGATCTCAACGCCCACACCTGCACCTGCAGCGACTGGTTGAACAAACGACAAAGCCGGCCGGCCGGCTCGATTGCCCGCATGTGCCGTTGCATGGCCACGGCGTTCGAACTGGCAATCAACGCCAAGCCGGGCGAAGCCGAAAGTTGGGGTGCGCATTTCATCGACCTGGCGAGGCTGTTGTCAACCTACGGATTGGGCGGCGTGGCGGAAGCGAACTGGCGCGGATTGCAGGGCGCGGATCTGAAATATTTTGTATCCTGGGATAAGGGCGAGTGGGCCAGTGTCTTTGCGGACAACGGCGAAGGAATCTTCGAGCGCTTCGGCTATCATCGATCCGCGAAGCGCTGGTCTTACGGCGAACGCCCGATCGGCGCAGCTGCCTTGGAGAAATTCTTCGGAGGCCAAGCTAAGGATGAAGATGGGAACACCGTCTTTCTGACCAAGTCAGGTTAACCGGATCCCAACGGCGAATCTTCAATGGGCAGCGATGCCCTTTGAGGCTGACGCCCTGTTCATTTTTCCTCGTCCGGACGATTTGCCTCCTCGGCGAAGTACTTCACGACATCCTTGAACTTCGCTTCGTTCTCCGGATTGATTTCCATGAGGAGTTCGTGTGCTGCCAGGCATTCACGGGCGGTTTCCCGCTTGCTGGACTCTTCGTGCTCCATCTTCTGATCGCACTGCACATCGTCCGACATCTCACCGCTCACCACGTGGAAGCAATCCAGGACACCGAGATTGTCGATCGAGTCGGTGACCCGCTCGGTCGGATTGAGCAACTCGATTGGACGTTCACCTGGAGGCATCGAAGGATCGCCATGGCTCATCCCCAGGCCGGCGAGCATTCCGAGAAAGGTGCTGTCCATGGTCAGGCACTCCGAAAGTTCGACGATGAAGCGTTTTCGCCCCTCCTTCATCATCCGAAGGACGAGTTTTTTGAAGTCGCCGCTGGAGGAAAAATTGGCGCGGCCTGAAATCCGGACACAGACAGTGTCGTTCATTACGGTAAAAAGTATGGAATCGGCTGGGCTTCCCATCTGATGGCTCTCAGTTTTGGCGGTCAACGGCGGGCACCCTGCGGGGCGCGTTCACCTTTGCCGCGGACAATTTCAGTCAGGGTCTGTTGCATCACCAGCGCGCCTTCACTGGCAGTGGAGACGAGTCTGCGATTGCATTGGAGCAAAAGGTCCATCGCGTTGATCAGTTCAGCGCGCGAATAACGACGCGCCTGTGGCAGGGCGCGGAAAAGGACGTAGGGATTCATCGCCAAGGGATTGATGCGACGATCCTCCGGCAACACGTCGGCGGGAACACGTTCGAGCTGCGACTTGAAGCGGGCGTAGTTTTGCTCCGGTTTTAACATCCCGGCTCTGAGCATTTCGTTGATGAACAACATCACCCGCACCTTGGAGATCAACCCGTACAACATGCCGATCTCGGATTTTTTGCGGTCGAACTGCATCTCCCAGAGTTCACCATCCAGCGTGCGCAGAAGTCGGGGCAGATCGCGATCCCCCAACGCATCACCCAGCGCAAACGCCTTGGCCTGCTTGTTCTTCACGCAGATCGTCTCCACATCGTCCACATTCGCCTGCGGACGATCGCCGATGTAGACGCAAAGTTTTTCGACCTCGCTCGCAAGCTGCGCCGCGTTGGGTCCGACGTTGGCCACCAACGTGGCCAGCGCCTCGGCATCAATCGCTTTGCCAAGTTCCTTGATGTGGCCAAAGGCCAGAGATTCCGCCTTGTCCGCCCAGTCGCGGTCGTCGATCGACAATCCTGCAAACGTCTCCACGTTGCCGATCTTGCTCACGGATTTATAAAAGCTCTTTCGCTTGTCGACCTTCCCGGCGCTGATGATCAGCCGCACATCTCCCCATTGAAAATCCTTGAGCACCTTGCCCAGCTCAGCGAGGGATTCAGTCACCCCCTTGGAACTGGCAGTGCGATCATCTCCCAGAAAATTGCAGTCCTTGAACCAGATCGCCTTGCCGCCCCCGAAGAACGGAAGTGTATTCAGGGCTTCGTGAAGTTTGGAAATCGTCTTCTGGGCTTCCCCGCTACTGGCAGCCGTGGCATCAACAATCTCATGGTCGATGCCACCCAGTTCCTCGCTCCACTTCTCGTAGGCCTCCCGCGCGCAGGCCTTGACGGCGAAATCCTCCTCACCACAGACCAGCAAAACCGGCGCATCGACGTTCTTCTTTGCGGCGCGCGCCATCTCAGTCGTCGGAATCCGCGTCCAATTCCGAATCAGCCGCGTTGTCCTCGTTCAGTCGTTCCAGATATTCGGTCATGTCTTCGACCTGATCGAACAGTTCCTTCGCGACGTAAATCGGTTTCTTGTGGGCGGCGGCCAAGGCCAGGCAATCGCTGGGCCGGGCATCGAGCTCCACAATCTTCGTTCCCAGCTCGTTTTCCTGCTTGAGGATGAGTCGGGCGTAATAGGTGGAATTTTTGAGCTGATTGATCACCACCCGCTCCACATCCACGCCAAATCCCTTGAAAACATTGACAATCAGGTCATGAGTCAGCGGCCGTTCCTTCGTCGTGTCCCGCAGAAACATTCCAATCACCACCCCGAGGTTATGTTCGACCTGAATCACGAACACCTTCTCCTCATTCCCTATAAAGATGGCACACCCACTATTGGCGGGAAGTATTCCGCGAATCTGGACTGACACCACTTCGTTGCTCATCGGGAAATTGTAAGTGGGAGAGGTCAAAATACAAGTGTGGGTTGAGAAGTGGGCGAGGTAAACCGCTTCCGAGCGAGTCGAAATCGAAGGTTTTGAGCCCTGATCGGCGCAGTTCGAATTCGCTTCAAAACCGGAGTTCCGAAACACAGACTCTCCCCGTGGAATTGCAGCAAAAAATTCTTCCGCTCGAAGACGTGGCTGAGTGGCGGGAATCGCTTCGTAAGGAAGGACGAACGTTGGTCGTCACCAACGGCTGTTTCGATATCCTCCACGCGGGCCATGTAGTCTATCTCGACGCGGCCAGTTCGGAAGGCGACGTCCTGTTGGTCGGGCTGAATGGCGATGCTTCGGTCCGGGAACTGAAGGGAGCGGGGCGCCCCGTAAATCCCGGGGCCGATCGCGCAACCGTGCTCGCAGGTTTGACGGCCGTAGCCGCCGTCACGGTCTTCGCCGAACTCGATGCCCTCAGATTGCTGGAACTCACCAAACCGGACGTTTACGTGAAAGGGGGCGACTACACGATCGACACGATCAATCAACCCGAACGGAGACTCGTGGAAGGTCAGGGCGGAAGAATCGTGATTCTCCCAGGTGTGGAAGGTCGCTCGACCACCGCGATTCTTGAGCGGGCAAAGTCGTAAACCTTCTCAAAGGAGTTACTGCATCGCGGCGCGAACGCCAAAAATCGCGCTATTCCAGTTGCTTGGGGTCAAAGGTGAGGTTTCCGGGATCACAACACCAACGGATACCAACTACGCATCCAGAAGGAGTATTGCAAATGTTAGCATATGATAGTATCCGTAACTGATCTGCATTGCCTTTGATTTTAAAAAAGCTCCAGGAGATCACTCAAAAGCTATCACTACCACCCCACGACACAGGTCAACTTGGTGTCCACGAATTCTCACCAATACTGCCGCCGATTCGCACTGACCAAACTGGCCTCCCTCATATCTCGTCATTCCCAGATAGAGACGCCCAATTGAACAAAGCCATGACTCTGACTCGCAAAAATAGGCCCACCGGTTTCACTCTGATCGAGGCAACTGTGGTGCTGGCCTGCATCGCAATTCTTGGAACCATCTGGGCGATCAACATACGACGGGCCAAAGGGATATCGACGCGAATAAAATGTGTAAGCAACCTCAAGATTGCTGCGCTCTCGCTCAAAATCTACGCCAGCGACCATAACGATCACTACGCGTGGCAGGTCGAACCCGATATCTCCTTCAGCACACCACTTGCGACGATGAATCTGGCCGACCGCACGACAAATTCCATCGCCGACTGTGCGGCGTGGGCGCAGTGGGGGTGCCTGTCCAATGAACTGGGTTCCCCAAAGATCCTCCTTTGTTCAGGTAACCGGTTGAAGAAAAACTCCATCGCGACGGACTGGTCTACCTCAGAATTCCGGGGATTCTTTGCAAAGCGGGGATTTGACCGGATGCATCGCGTGCATCACGGCATGGATCTGATCAGCTACAACCGCGAGGTGGGCTACGACACCTCGATCTCGTATTTCTTGAACCTCGATGCCGATGAATCGATTCCGGCGGGCATTCTCTGCGGCGACGCGAATGTCAGCTGGATTTCTCCGGGGCTGGGAGGTGATCTGGATCAGCGAAATCCGATGCGCGCCGGTTTGCAGGTCATCACGGGGCAAGCCGGTGAGAATCTGTCTTTTGTGTCGGGGCGTCAGCAGGGCCACTACCGTCGCCATGGTTTGGAAGGCAACATCGCGCTGGCGGACGGCAGCGTGCAGCAGGTCACCAGTGAGCAACTACGCCAGACCTTCAGTATCTCCACCAATGCAATTGGCTCACCCTTATTGAACCTGCTGATCCCGCAGTGAGCATCGCGCCGGCGGGGTTCCCACGAACTGCCGCTCTTCCATCGACTGACTGATCAGGCTCGGATCTCCAGGTCGCTGCAAAAGTTTCTTCGAACAGAGCAAAGCGATCGTGAGAACGCCGACAGCGACGATTAAATAGATCCATGCCGAAGAGCCTGGACGGGCACCACCGCCCAGCGTCGGTTGCTTGGATTCACCGGGGCCACCCACCAACAAAGCGGGGGTTGGATTCGGCACTTTGGCGGGTTCGGGTTTCGAATCGGTGCTCACGCGACCCGGTGCGGCACCTCCCACCGAAACAAGTTTTACTCGCGGAGCGGCGTCTGGAGCGACCGCCCCGCTCACGGTCGAACTGCTGGCACCCGCAATCACTGCTGAATTCGTTACGACCCGATTCTGCTCCGCTCGCTGCTCCGGAATCTCAACCACCACCCGCGGCACGGGAACGTTTACGAGCTGGGTAATAATGTGAATCTGCGGAACCTGTTGCGCCGCGTTGGTCCCGATTGGCGCAATGACCGCCGTGCGAATGACGCCGGGGGGTGGCTGCGTAGGCAAAGACCGGTTGGTTCTGACAGGTGCAGCAACCGCGTTGGCGGTCGTGACGATCGCCACCGGCTTCGAGCGACTCAATTTCACGCGGACGGCTGCATTTGTCCCGTTCGTGATGTACTTGCTCCGCGGTAACGAGTTGGTCCCCCGCACGATTACGACATTGGTGTTGGCGTTCTCCGAATCTTTCGGCTTCTTGCTGAATGATGTGGGCACCGGCGTTTTGACCCGGGGTTTGATGTCGGTGGCAAACACCACGTTTGGGTTGGTGTTTGCTTTCGGTGAGATCTCAATCGTGGGCCGCACGGTCCGGGGCCTCATTGGGGCCGCATTCGGGCGCCCGATCACATCCCGTGGGGCCGGAGGAATTACCGGCGGCTTCTCAATCTCTCGCGGTTGCGCCGGTGTCACCACGGGCTTGAATCCAGCGGTCGGGGACGGCTTGGGAATTGTCGAAACAATGACCGGATTGATCGGAGGGGGAGCCGGCTCGTTAGATTGCCCCACCACCGGGCGGCCGTCCGGACCGGGCGGCAATCTGAAAGGTTCATTCGCAGCATGCACTGCCGATGCAACGAAATTGCCCTGATCGCTCAACAGCACCGTCACGAACGGCACCTTCGCCGCCCGGAGTTCCTCAGCGCGCCATCCATAGGCGTTGTTGATCGTGCGATCAAATGGCGTCCCGACAATCACCCGTGACCCATCGGTGATAAGCAGCACGGCGAGTTTCGGACAAATCCGCCGAGCACGGGTGAGCGCATTCATCAACGCCCCCATGTTGGGCGTGCGCCGATACTTCTGTCGTTCCATGAATTGCACAACCCGGTGGCCAATCGACTGGTTCATTCCGGGAATCCACGCGTTGAGCGGAAATTCTCGCTGCTGGATGGTCTCGTTGAAGGTCCAGATCGTGAAAACTTCGCCCTCCTTCATCTGGCCGTAGAGACCGCTGCTCACCAGCTGATACAGCGAGCTCGCGGTAGCATCGGCCATCCGCGCCATGGAGAGCGAGGTATCGACGATAATCAGATAGCGACAGTCCGGAGTGAGGGGGACGGCCGGCGTCATCATCTCCGCCGCCGGCAGACGGGCGGCGGCGAACAGGCTTAGCAGGGCCAATGTGAAGCGCTTGATCATCAGAAATCAGATTTGTGATAGCGGGATTTCTCCCGTCGATTGTGGAGTTTTACCGCGTCTGTCAAATCCTGCAAAGCCGCATTCACATCCAGAATAAATTCCTCACAACCGCGCGGCATCCCGCCGAAAGACGTGATCATGTCCCGTTCAGCGTGATCATCGGTGACAACGAGCACCTCGCCGAGCTGGGCCAGCTTGTAGGCCACGCGTTCGATCAGGTCATCGGCAGTCTTGCCCGAAGGAGAATAGATGATCTCCATTTCCGGATCACTCGGCGTCTTCGGAGTCCCGGGTGGCGCTCCCCCTCCATCAAAGAATACGGTCACCGGCGTTCCCACGGAATCACGGTATTGCGTCAACACATGCACCAACGCATCCCGCGCCTCAGCCGTATGCCGCTCCGCATGCGACGCCAGGCGGGGCCAGGCGTGTAGCAGGCTGTATCCATCAACCAAGATGCGAAGTATCGGCACGCGCGCAGAATGCCGACAACGCCAGCCGGGATCAAAGTGTTTTGCCACGGCATCCCCGAATGTAGCCGCAAGCGTGAGCGAGCAGATGCCCACGCGGGTCATTGACGCCCCCGCGCGGTTGCTGGA